>PLIC01000139.1 GCA_003139995.1 Candidatus Acidiflorens stordalenmirensis
TCATCGACCTGACGCAGGCTTACGACGATCAGGACGTGAACCATACGGAACCCGCGCACGTTAATCGCGAGTACCTGAATACCACCGTCGGTCGCGCCATTCTGAACGACCATTTGCCCAAGGCGGTGCCCGGGGTCAACTTGAGCATGCCGTACATCAACGGCCTGCTCAAGAAGAAGGGCGTCGGCCAACTGGTCAATTACTGCTATCTGCGGTTCGGCCTGGAAGTCACGGTCAAGATGCTCGATGAGATCAAGTCGCTCGGCTTCAAATATGCCACGCGCGCCGGCCTTTCCATCGGCATTGACGACATGGTGATCCCGGACAACAAGAAGACCCTGGTAAAGGACGCCGATAAGCAGGTGATTAACGTGCAGCAGCAGTACCTGGACGGCGCCATCACCAACGGCGAACGCTACAACAAGGTCATCGAAATCTGGTCGGCCATTACGGAAAAAGTTGCCGATGAAATGTTTAACCAGATGCAGAAACGGGACAAAGAGGGCGAACTCAACCCGATCTACGTCATGGCCGATTCCGGCGCTCGCGGATCGAAACAGCAGATCCGTCAGCTCTCCGGAATGCGCGGACTGATGGCGAAGCCGACGGGCGAAATTATCGAGACGCCGATCACGGCCAACTTCCGTGAAGGATTGACGGTGCTCGAATACTTCATCTCGACGCACGGCGCACGCAAGGGTTTGGCCGATACGGCCCTGAAAACCGCCGATTCGGGTTATCTGACGCGCCGTCTGGTTGACGTGGCGCAGGACGTGATCATCAGCGAATACGACTGCGGCACGGTGGACGGAATTTACGTTTCCGGCATCGTCGAAGCCGGCGAAATTATCGAGCCGCTGCGCGACCGTATCGTGGGCCGCGTGTCGCTCGAGAAGATCAAGGACTATGAAGGCCAGGTTGTGGTCGATATCAACCAGGAGATCACGGAAGACCTGGCGGGCGCGATCCAGGCGGCCGGCATCGAGCGCGTGAAGATCCGCTCGGTGCTCACCTGCGAATCGAGGCGCGGTGTTTGCGTCATGTGCTATGGACGCAACCTGGCTTCCGGGCGCCTGGTCGAACTGGGCGAGGCCACCGGAGTGATCGCGGCGCAGTCCATCGGAGAACCTGGAACGCAGCTCACCATGCGTACCTTCCACATCGGAGGCACGGCGTCGCGAGTTTCGGAACAGTCGCGGCTCGATGCCAAGAGCAACGGCACCGTGCGCTTCGTCAATTTGCAGACGGTGAAGTCCAAGACTGGAGACCTGGTGGTCATGAATCGTCAGGGCTCGATCGCCGTCGTGGATGAGAAGGGCCGCGAACGCGAGCGCTATGCGGTGGTGTATGGCGCCAAGGTCAAGGTTACTGAAGGCGGCCCGGTGCTGCTCGGACAGGCTCTCGTCGAGTGGGATCCGTACACGTTTGCGATCCTCACGGAAATTGGCGGAACGGCGCAGTTCAAGGACCTACAGGAAGGCATCACGCTGCACGAAGAGGTGGATGAGGTCACCGGTTTGTCGCGTCATGTGGTGGCGGATTCGCCCGACGAGAAGCGTCAGCCGGCCATCGTAATCAAGGGCAAGGCAAGCAAGCGCTACCTGATGCCTTTGCGCGCCCACCTCATGGTGCAGGACGGAGACACGGTGTTTCCGGGCGACGTGCTGGCCAAGATCCCGCGCGAGACCACCAAGACCAAGGACATCACGGGCGGTCTGCCGCGCGTGGTGGAATTGTTCGAAGCCCGCAAGCCGCGCGAGACCGCCGTCATCAGCGAAATCGATGGCGTGGTGCGCTTCGGCGAGGTGGCCAAGGGACAGCGCAAAATCTACGTGGCAGCCGATAACGGCACGGAGAAGGAATATTCCGTTCCGCGCGGCGTGCACATCAACGTGCAGGAAGGCGAGCGCGTCCGGGCGGGCGAACCGCTGATGGACGGGCCGCTCAACCCGCACGACATTCTGGCCGTGCTCGGCGAGAAGGAGCTGCAGGCTTACCTGGTGAATGAAATCCAGGAGGTCTACCGGCTGCAGGGCGTGAACATCTCGGACAAGCACATCGAAGTGATCGTCCGCCAGATGATGCGCTGGGTGAAGGTCGAAGATGTNNAACGAGCGTGCCATCGCGCAGGGGGGCAAACCGGCCACCGGGCGTCCGTTGCTGCTCGGTATCACGAAGGCGTCGCTCTCCACCGATTCGTTTATCTCCGCCGCCTCTTTCCAGGAGACAACGCGCGTGCTGACCGAAGCTTCGATTCAGGGAGCGGTCGATCATCTGCGCGGCCTGAAGGAGAACGTGATCGTGGGCCGCTTGATTCCCGCCGGCACCGGCATGGAATATTACCGGAACGTGCGGCTCTCTCCGGAAATGGAAGAGGCGGCGAGCAAGGTGCAGGAGGAAGTCTCGCAAGCCTACGAAGATGCCGAGCGCGCGCTCGAACTCATGCGGCACGAAGGCGAGACCGAAGAACTCGCCGCGGAGTAACACGCGACGAATCCAGGAAAGGGGCGACGCGAGTCGCCCCTCATTTTCTTGGCGGCGTCTTCCGGAAGGACGTTTTTTTTGAGTGACGTTTTCTTGAACGACGTTTTCTGAATGACGTTTTTCTGAAACCAATGGCTTTAGCACTGGAACCACAGCGCCACACCGGGCAGCCTCAGGACCGCAAGCCCACGCCGGAGCCGGTTCCTGGTGGACTGGTGTTGGCTCCGGCGTTGGGGCGCTTCTGGCGGCTGTTCCGCTTGTCGATCTGGCGCGCCTTCGAGCATGATGCTTTCGGAACCGCCAAAGCCTCGGCCTATTCGTCCATCTTCACTTTTTTCCCGGCCTTGCTGGTGCTGGGCTCGGTTCTCGCCACCCTGAGCCGGGGCCAAGTCTACCTGCGCGAGATCTCCTACGCCCTGGGCGCCATCTTGCCTGCGGGTAGCGCAGCCGCACTTTCCTACCTGAGAGGCAGCGTGAACCGGCCGGTGAGCCTGCTCATCTCCGCTTCGTTGTTGACCATCTGGAGCGCTTCCGGCGTCATCATCTCATGGATGGATGGTTTTCGACGTGCCTACCAGCTTCCCAAGACCTGGGGGATAATCCAGGAGCGCGCGATGGCGATCTCGCTGGTTTTGGTGGCGGGTTTGCCGCTGACTTTCGCCACCATTCTGGTTGCGTTCGGCAGCCGCATTGAAACGCGGATTTTGTTTCACCTCGGGCATGAGTTCGGACCTCTAATTCTGTTGTTGTGGGGCGCGATCCGCTGGGCCATCGCGATCCTGACCAGCATCGCCGTGATCCAGCTTATCTATCACAACGCGGTACCCCGCACGCAACCCTGGCACAGCGTTTTGCCGGGCGCTGTTCTTGCGACCGCCATGTGGCTGATTTCCACCGCATTATTTGGATGGTATTTGCAGCACTATGTCGACTACAGCGTCATCTACGGTTCGCTCGGCGTGGGTATTGCGTTGCTGGTCTGGATGTACCTGATCTCGCTGGTCGTGCTGATTGGCGCCGAATTCAATGCCATGCTCTTTCCTCGCTGTCTCAAGAAAGTTCCGCCTCCGCGGATGGACGCCGAAGCTCGTTGAGTGTGAAGTTAGAGCGGATTCAGCGTTGCTGTGGCCCGCCCTAGATATCCGCGTGGCAAGTGAGGGAAAGAAAAGCTCTTCTCGGCGCTCTCCGCGTCTCGGCGGTGAAATTGTCCTAATTCACCCAGCCCGATTTCGACCCACCATTTGTTTTGTCGTTATCGTCGGGAGGTATGTAGTTTCCGTGCTCGTCGAAGGTGACTTTGCGGTCGTGATCCTTCATATAGACTTCAAATTTTCTTGCAGCGCGGCGCCGCTTCCAGCGGTAGTAAGAATTTCGCACGCCGAAATAGCGCTCGGACGCCGCATAGCTCAATCCGCGAGAAGGCAAGAACTTCACCCACAGAAAGCCGAAGAGCAATCCGCCGAGATGAGCAAAGACCGCGATTTCACCCGATGGTTCAAAAGCCGCAATGATCGCGGCCACGACCAAAATGCCGACCAGGTATTTGGCCTTGATCGAGAACGGCAACGGAAACAAAAACATTTCCTGATCGCCGTAAAGCATCCCAAAGGCCATCAGCAGTCCGAGAATGCCTCCCGATGCGCCCACCGTTCCGGTTCGCGGATCCATACCAAGGAAATGGGTATAGGAAACAGCAATCGTTACCAGCGCGGCGCCCACCACGCAGAACGTATAGCACTCGATGAATCGCCGCTGTCCCCAGTCGCGTTCCAGATACGCGCCGATGAACCAAAGCATGAGCATGTTGAAAAACACGTGGCTGAAGCTCGCGTGCAGCAACGAGTACGTGACCACTTGCCACACTTTGCCATGCTCCATCACCGCAGCAGGGATCAGCGCCAGCCACTCCTGCATCAGAACGACAACGTCCGGGGCAAACCTGCCCATCACCACCTGAAACAGGTAGATCCCCGTGCAAGTCAGGATGATGCGCTTCACCCATCCCGCAAATGGGGGGAAGCTGAACGAGATGGTTTGGCCGCGTCTCACGATTTTTATCTTTCTGGCTCGGGCACAACCGGCAGACTGCGATGTCCCGCCAAATCTATCGCCCGCACACCGAATATCACATTATCCTTCGAAACCTTCAGGGTTGCACGCGCACCGCTGCTGGTCGTTTGGGCGTGCTCCCAATCGGGCGCGTTGTGCAAGTCGGCTGCGGAGCGCGGCGCCGGTTCCTGCGCCAGGCACAGAGGACCGCAAGACGCCAGAGCCAGGGCAATCAGCACGGGTGCCACAAGACTTGTCGAGAAATAACCAAAACGGGAAGACTTGGCAATTTCAGAATTTTCTTGGCAAGCCACTTGATTTTTCCCTCACGAAGAAACTAAATATAACAGGGGCCCCCGAACGTGGAGGAAATCATGGTGTACTGTCCAGAATGCGAGACGGATCTCGACATCGATGAAGATGAGGTCGACGAAGGCGCGGTCGTCTCCTGCCCGGAGTGCGGCACGGACTTCGAGGTGGTTACAGTGAATCCCATTGAACTGAAGATAGTGGGCGAAGACGAGGTCGAAGAAGACGAGGACGAAGAAGACGCCGGCAAAGAAGAGCCGGAGGACGAGGATTCCTGAAGAATTCCGCACATATCCGGGCGTTCCGCCGTTTTGTCGCAATGGCTTCGTCAGTCTTGTTCCTGGCGTCTCTGCTTGCCCCTGCGAGCGCGCGGGACAGCGGCCGCGAGAAGCCGCAGCCTTACGCTCTAATCTTCGGAACGGTTTGGGACCCCGACGGTCACCCGCTCTACGGGGTCAAGGTGAAGATCCGGCGGCCCGACGAGAAAAAAGTCCGCTGGGAGCTCTATTCCAATCACACCGGCGAGTTCGCCCAGCGAGTGCCCGTCGGTAAGGCCGACTACATCGTTTGGGCGGACGTGAAAGGCTACAAGCTGCCCTCTGGCAGAAAGTTGAAGCCGGGCTCCGAAGTAACCGTGCATATCGACAATGACGAGCGTTCCGACATCGGTCTTCATTTAGACTGGTACTGACTCGTACTGTAATGACCGCCGACTGCGTCGGAACCGGCGGCAATGAGACACTCATGAAGAAAGCGGTAATCGCCGTTGCGGTTTCGCTGCTGGTTGTGTTGTCGGTTTTCTCGACATCGGCCCTGGCGGCTCCAGCGCCGCAGTTTGGCAACTCTTCGAAGGAAGACAAGACCCGCCTGCTCACGGGCAAGGTGCTGGACGGCAGCGACAATCCTTTGCCGAATGCGGTGGTATATCTAACCAACACTCACACCCGCACCGTGAAAACCTATATAGTTGGCGCGGACGGAACCTACCGTTTCCCGGCGCTCCAGCCCAGCCTCGATTACGAAGTGTATGCGCAGTACAACAACCGCAAGAGCGGCACGAAGACGGTCAGTCAATTTGACAATCGTCCGCAGGTGTATATCAGTTTGAAAATCAACACCAAAACCGAGACCAAGTAAGCTCTTTCGCTTCCGCCTGGCGACGCGTTGCCCGGTTTACTCCGCCACATTCAAGGGTTACTGAGGGCTGGCACCGGGCTGCCGGTATCCACCCGGGCGTAACTTGTTTGTGACCAGCCCTTCCGCTACATTGGAGCTGGTCTACGCGAAAACGCTCATGCCGGTTCTTACCACCACCGCCGTCGTTCTGCTGGTTACGGGTGCCGCGATCTACGCGGTCATCGTGTACAACGGACTGGTGCGCCTGCAGAACGAAATCAAACGTGCCTGGGCCAATATCGACGTTCTGCTCAAGCAGCGCCACGACGAGATTCCCAATCTGGTGGCCTGCGTCAAGGGCTACATGGACCACGAGCGGCAGACGCTGGAGGCGGTGACAGAGGCTCGCGCGGTTTCGATAAACGCGGCCAGCATTCCGCAAAAGGCTCAAGCGGACGTGCTGCTGACGAGCGCGCTGCGATCCTTTTTTGTGGTGGCGGAGCGGTATCCGCAACTCAAGGCCAACCAGAATTTTCTGGCGCTACAGGATCGCATCTCCGAACTCGAGGAACGAATCGCCGACCGCCGCGAGTTTTTCAACGACGACGTCAACACCTACAACACGCGTATCGCACAGCTCCCCGAAGTCTTCCTGGCGCGGCCGATGAAACTGCAGCCGCGGCAGATGTTCCGCGTGAACGAGCAGGAGCGGCAGCAGGTGGAAGTGAAACTCTCACTGGCTCGGGGACAGGGCACCGCCTAGCCACTGAGAGTTTCAACTCTTCAGCCAAGCCTCCCGCTTCGTCAGATACGCGCTCGTGCCGGACGAGAGCGCAGGCAAGGCATGACCACAGCGGGTTGCGAAAAGATCTGAGCGGCAGCTATTCTCCAATGCATGCTTAACCGTCGCGGGTTTCTTCAGTTGTCGATTGCGGCTGCCAGTGGGCTGGCCGCTGCCAGACTGCTTGCCTCGGAGCGCCGTTCTTTCGGAGTGCAGCTCTACACCGTGCGCCAAGAGGCAGAGCGCGATCTTCCCGCCGTCCTCGAAGCCATTCGCAAGATCGGCTACACGGAGGTCGAGACCTACTGGGATATCTATGGGCATCCCGCGGCAGAACTGCGCCGGATGATCAGCGACCACGGCCTGAAGGTCCCCAGCGGGCACTTCAATTATGACGGGCTTGAGTCGAAGATCGACTACGCGAAGTTGCTAGGGGTTGAGTATGTCATTTGCCCGATGCTGTCCGAGAGCATGTGGTTCACGCTCGACGGTTACAAGCGAGCGGCCGACCAGTTCAACACCTGGGGTGAAAAGATTCATCGGGCTGGCATGCAGTTCGGATTTCACAATCACAACTATGAGTTCCGCCGTTTCGGGGACACAACCGGTTTTGCAACAATGATGAAACGCTGCGACCCAAGACTCGTTTGCATTGAGATGGATTGTTACTGGATTGAGCAGGCCGGTGGGGATTCGCTGCAGATGTTTCAACAGTACGGCAACCGCATCAAGTTACTTCACTTGAAGGATCGCAAGCCTGGATTCCCAGCCACACAGGTGAAGGACGCGGCCGCGGAACATTTCACCGAAGTCGGAGCCGGGACGGTTCGCTGGCAGGAGATTTTAGCGGCGGCGGAAAAGAACGGTGTGAAGCATTTGTTTGTCGAGCGCGATTCGGGCGACCTTCCAGCCATGGAGAGTCTTCGAATCAGCTTCCAGAACCTGCAGAAGATTGGGTGAAACGGCTGCACTCAGGGTCAGGATGACAAGGTCTAGCGAATTGCGCAGAGGCTAGTTACTATCCCCGCCGGCGCGTTTCCACGAGATCAAGTCGCCGATGGTGGTGCTGGTCGAGGAAGAAGCCGGGTGCTTGTAGGACTCGACTTCCTTGCGCGACGCCTCTTCGCCGACCGCCCGGATACTAAGTCCAACTTTCTTCTCTTCCTGATTCATCTTGATGATCTTGAATTCGAACTCGCTGCCGGGTTCCAGATGCATCGGCTGTCCGTTCGCGTCGACGGCTTCCGAGTTGTGACACAGACCTTCGATGCCTTCGGCAATCTCGACAAATGCGCCGAAGTTCGCCACGCGCAAGACCTTGCCATGCACGATGTCGCCGACGCGATGCTGCGCGAAGAACGAATCCCAAACGTCGGGCTGCATCTGCTTCACGCCGAGTGAAAGGCGGCGCTTGTCCGGTTCAATGGCCAGGATCACGGCCTTGACCTTGTCGCCCTTCTTCAATACCTCGGAAGGATGCTTCACACGGGTGGTCCAGCTCAAGTTGCTGACATGCACCAGACCGTCGATTCCGTCCTCGATTTCAATGAAAGCGCCAAACTCGGTCAGATTGCGCACCCGGCCCTCGACCGTCGCCCCCACCGGATATTTGTCGTGCAACGTATCCCAAGGGTTGGACGCGAGTTGCCGCATGCCCAGCGAAATCCGGCGCTCGGTCGGGTTCACGCTGAGGACCACACAATCCACTTCGTCGTTCACGTTGACCAGCTTCGACGGATGCTTCATCCGTTTCGACCACGTCATTTCGCTCACGTGGACCAGTCCTTCAATGCCCTGCTCGAGCTCGACGAACGCGCCGTAGTCGGTGACGCTGATTACGCGTCCGTGGACGTGCGCGCCCACAGGGTAGCGGTGCTCCGCATCCAGCCACGGATCGGGCGTGAGCTGTTTAAAACCGAGCGAGACGCGCTGCTTGTCTTTGTCGTACTTCAGCACCTTCACCTGAATCTGGTCGCCGACGTTGACGAGGTCGCGCGGGTGCGTCAGACGTCCCCACGACATGTCGGTGATGTGCAGCAGTCCGTCAATTCCGCCCATATCCACAAATGCCCCATACTCGGTCAGGTTCTTGACGATCCCGGTGAGGACGCTGCCTTCTTCCAGATGTTCCAGTGTTTTGCCGCGCTTCTCGTTCTGCTCTTCTTCCAGAAGCTGTTTGCGCGAGACCACGATGTTGCCGCGCTTCTTGTTGAGCTTGATGATGGCAACTTCCATCGTCTGGCCCTTCATGCCATCCAGATTCCGGATCGGACGCAGGTCCACTTGCGAGCCCGGCAGGAAAGCGCGCGCGCCATGAATGTCGATGGTCAGGCCGCCCTTGATGCGCTCCACGACGATGCCCTTAATCGGTTTCTTTTCGTTGTAAGCGCGCTCAATTTCGTCCCACGACCGCAACCGCTGCGCCTTCAGGTGCGAGAGGTTGACGTAGCCCTCTTCGGTCTCACCCTTGTCCCGCATCACGTCGATCTCGTCGCCGGGCTGGAACTTCGGCTTGCCCTCCTGATCGAGAATTTCCGCAATCGGCGCCATGCCTTCGGATTTCGCTCCGATATCGACGACGACGTGGGTCGCCGTCAGTTTCACCACGGTTCCTTTGATTACGTGGTCGCCGCCAACCGCTTCCTCGGTTTCGGTCTCGAAGTGCTGGAGGGCGGCGGCGAAATCGTCGCTGCCAACCGCGGCACTCTCGGTGGCGGAATTCTCAGGAGTGTTATTTCTAGGAGCGTCACTTGAAGGAGCGTCAGGGGCGGAAGCCAGTGGTTCCGCGGGAGTGGGTTGTGCTTGCTCGGGAGCGTCTACTACGGCCGGGCCGCCGGTGTGGGTGTCGTGGGCAGGTGTCATGGTTTCAAGACTGGATTCAAGATTGCGAGCGGTGCTGTCGTCGAACAAGTTCATAGCCTCTGTGTCGACGCGCGTTCGTGCGCGACATGCGGGACCGGTGTAGCGGACTGCTGGCGTGGTCTTTAGGTTGCGTTGAGGCCGACCTGGCGGACGACCCTAGGACAATCCCCAGCTGGTTCGAACCCGCGTCCGAAAGGGACTCTTCGACTATAGCAACCGCTTTGGAACAGTGTCAAACGCGAAACGCGCCGATTCGGGCGGGCGGCTAAAGAATTCATAAACTCGTCACATTGCCGTCCCTTCCGCCCCAGTTTGGGAATTAGTAACCGGTTACCGCCCTGCCTCCCGGGTGCATCTAGCGGAACACAGAGATTGGCTCCGCGCTGGCCGTTTCTGCTACGCTCCCCTCATGGACCATCTCTGGACTCCGTGGCGTTACGCATATGTTACCGGCGCCGACCAGAAACCGGGGTGCATCTTCTGCAACGCTCCCAAGGAAAGCGACCAACAAGCCCGCATTGTCCATCGCGGCGCGCATTGCTACGTCATTCTCAATACCTATCCATACACAAATGGGCATGTCATGGTCGTACCTTACGCGCACCTGGATGAGTTACAGAGGCTCCCCGCCGATGCTGCCCACGAGATGATAGTTCTGACCCAGCGGATGGAGGCGGTGCTGCGGTCTCTGTATCGGCCCGACGGCATCAATCTCGGCATGAATATCGGACAAGCCGCAGGCGCCGGCGTGGCCGGACACATCCACATGCACATTCTGCCACGCTGGGTCGCGGACGCGAATTTCGCCAGCGTCATCGGCGAAACAAGAGTGCTGCCCGAGGAATTGGACGTGACTTGGGAACGGATTCGGAAGGAATTTGTAATTGGCAATTTGTAATTGGTAATTGGAAAGGCTATCCATTAGGAGAGATGGCCGTTTTGAAATTACAAATTACAAATCAGTTACAAATTTTTCTGCATCCACGCCCACGCACTCGAGACGATGTCGGCGAGATTGCGCTTGGCGGTCCATCCCAGCACGTTTTGAGCTTTCGCCGGATCGGCTACCAGAACCGGAGGATCGCCCGGCCGCCGCGGTCCGATCGTTCGCCGGACGGGGCGCCCAGTAGCCTTTTCCGCCGCCTGGATGACTTCGAGAACGGAATGTCCCCGGCCTGTTCCCAGATTGATGGCCAGCGAGTCGCCGCCCTTTTCGAGATATTGCAACGCTCGGACGTGTGCCTCGGCGAGATCGTTGACGTGAATATAGTCGCGAACGCAGGTGCCGTCCGGAGTCGGGTAGTCGGATCCGTAGACTTGCAGCTCGGGTCCGTTCGCGGTGGAGGCGGCGAGCGCCAGTGGAATCAGATGAGTTTCCGGGTCGTGCATCTCGCCAATCTCGCCGCTTTCGTTTTTACTGCCTGCGGCTCCCGCAGCGTTGAAATAGCGCAGGCTCACCGAGCGTAGTCCGTAAGCGCGGCCGTAAGCCTCGAGCGCGTTTTCGAAAAAAAGTTTCGATGCGCGATAGGGGTTGACCGGCGCGCGCGGCGTCTGCTCGGTGATAGGAATTTGTCCGGGGATGCCGTACACGGCGCAACTGGAGGAAAACACGAAGCGGCGAATACCGGTGTCCAGCGCGGAGTTCAGCAGGCTGAGCGCCGCGAGGACGTTGTTCTGGAAATACTTGCGTGGGTTCTCGACCGATTCTCCAACGTAGGCGTGGGCGGCAAAGTGCATCACTGCGTCCACGCGCGCGAGCACTGGCCGAAGCCTGGCTTCGTCGGCGATGTCGCCCTCCACCAGCTCGAAACCTTGCGCCAGCCGGCGAAAGCCGGTGGAGAGATTGTCGTAGAGCACGACCTCATAACCGGAACGCCGCAGCGCGTGCGCCGCATGACTGCCGATGTAGCCTGCTCCGCCCAATACCAGGATCGCCACGGAAAAACCTCAGATGATTCCACGACCTGAGTCATTCTACGCGATCATGTTGCCGTGGGAAGAAGTCGCACCGTGGCAATGCCCATCGATGGCGGAACGGTTGTCCTCGCCCCGGGCTGCCGATGGTGTAGAATCTGAAAGTCAAACTTCACGCTGCCATCCTCAGCAGCGGAGTCCGTCGGGACGTAGCGCAGCCTGGTAGCGCACTTGCTTGGGGTGCAAGGGGTCGCCGGTTCAAATCCGGCCGTCCCGACCATTTCAGAACACAGCAGTTACGCGGATTCCTCTCCGGCCCCGAATACTAAGGCAAGGGGTCAATCCGCGCAAGGCTTTTTCTTGCACGCTCACCCTCACGAGCTATAAGCGGGCCTACGATATTTTTGGGCTTGACAACAGTTCCGATATAGTAGTAATCTCGTGAATAAGGGGAGGTAGCCCGATGATGATGGTGGCCGGACTACAGAAGTCAGGCGAAAAGAATCTTATGGCTCCCACGTGGACAGAAGCCGCGAAGGTCCGAAGAGTATTCAAAGCAGGACGGCAACGGCAAAAGGACCGCCTTCTCACCCCAACGGCGGCAATCTATGAAACGTGCATTCTGCTGGACAAGCTCCGTGAGGCGATGCATGACGCCAAGCTAGACCCGGATGACGTGCGTGCTTACCTCGTTGTGGGCGCTGAACCAAAGCTCGGCGCGGAATTGGTATCGGGCAAGGTCATTGTCATCCCGCCGCCAAAGCGATTGCCCGAAGTATTCCGAAAGGTGGAAGCGATAAGGGAGTCACGGATGCTAGGAATTGTCTTCCACCAAGCAGACCGCGACCCGAAGGCCAAGGCACCGTTTTCCGTGTGGGTCCATCCGTTTATTATCGGCACCTTGGCCGAGAGAGTATTGCTGGAGGCTAGAAACAGAGTCGCGCAAGGAAAGGCGCTGGACAACTAGAGCAGAAAGAACAATGGCCCCGGAGCGCCAACTCCGAGGCCGGGTAGCAGGTCAAAACGGACACGCGCTAACGCATCACGGTTTTGCTTTGCCATTTTTATTATACCGCGAAAGGTGAAACAGATGGACCGCATAGAACAGATCGCATGGGACTCCGAATATGCCATGGCCGTGCTTGGCAAGGGGACAGACTTTCTGCTGGTGGACCTGGATACGACGATGCCGGAGGAAGTCAGGCAAGACGCGGTGACTCGGGGCTATCGCTTCTGTGGAATTTTCGGATTCAGGAACGGACGCACGGAGTCACAATTCGAGCCGGACCCGGAGGCATTCGCCGTGATGAACTGCGCGTTGTTTCGCTTCGTGCAACTTGTGGCCTCGAAACTAACACACGTGGATACGTTGGAGCGGCTGTATCGACTCCCGGACACGCGCGAGAACTAATCCCCGGTTCCGGGGAGGAAAACAAGAATGGCGCACGCAAAATTAGATCGCTGTCGGCGCGCCCATCGTGCGAAGTACAGAGTTTTGGAGTTTGCCCTGCAAAACATCGCACGGCACGGGGCACGCGCCTAGCGCTGCCCCACAAGTTCAAAGAGCTGCCCGACTAAACAGGGTCGGGCCTTCGCGCTAGCTGCCCCTAATACGGGGACGGGGAGGCACGATGCAGCAAACCGGATTGCCCGAAATGGCGGACGGTACCTCAAAAATCTAGGAGCAGTCATGAAATCGCTTTTTGAACTGAAGCAAGAACGTCAAATCGCTTTGGACGCTTGCGAGACAATCCTCGCACGTGCCGAAGCCGCCAAGCGCAATCTCACCGCGCAAGAATCTCAACTGATGGACAATAATCTGTCATCCGTCAAAGAACTCAACCCAAAAATCAAGAAAATCGAATCTGACAACACAATCCTCCGGTTTGATCCCGTCACCCTCATGGGAGGGGGCACACCATCCGCCCACACACCCACGGCGACACAGAAGCCGATGAGCACCGAGTACACTGAATCGTTCCTGAGCTTCCTCCGAAGCGGCGGAAAGCAAGCAACGAGCGCTCTCAGTGAGGGCTTCGACCCCATGTTCGGCGGCTTTGCATTGCCCAGTCTGTCTGCTGCATCATACGAAGGCGGGTCCACTGCGGGCGGCTACGCAGTCTCCGTCCCAACCGATAGTCTCATCGTGCCTTTGGCTCTCCCGGATTTAGGGGTTAGATCAGTTGCCAAAGCCATTCCTACGCTCACCGACATCAAAATTTCAAGCCAGTCCACATTCGGAACGGCGGGCTGGAAGTCTGAGAGTTGGGGCTCCAACGCCCAAAACCTCTTCCCGGAAAGCGACCCAAGTCTCGGTCAGTTCACGCTTTCGGCGTTCATGACCGGCCTAACCGATACCGTGAGCTGGGAATTACTTCAGGACGTTGCCCTGTTTCAAGAGTTCGCGGTGCGCGACCTTTTAAACGCCGTCGATATCAACGAAGATAACGCTTTTGTTAACGGCAACGGCACCGGACAGCCGCTCGGTTTGGTTGGCAACACGGCAACCGGAACGGACTCGCCGTACCTCGTCGAATCGACTGGCGTTTATCTCCTCAACGCCATAGATGACGTACTGGGTACCCTCAAGGGAGGCTACTTCCCCTTCGCCGCTTGGCTAATGAGCCGGGCAACCGCAACAGCGATTCGGAAGGCACAGCGTCAAGCAAACTTGTTTGCACCTGTGTTTACGCGCGAGAATGGTCGAGATCTTTTGCTCGGCTTCCCGGTGAGTTACAGCTCGAACATGCCAGCACTCCCAACCGCAACCAACGCGGGCGTGGTGCCGATCTTGTTCGGGAGCTTCCAGGACGGCTATGTCATTGGTGATCGGGGCGGATCAGGGACATTTGTAAAAATTCTGGACCAACCCCTGGCCACTGCTGGACAAACCATCCTGTTGGCTTACAAGCGAGTCGATGGACGCGTGAGACGGTCTGAAGCAATTCAGGCTATCACCATTTCTCACACCTAACCAATATTGTCCCCACTCGGCGGGGCCCGCTGTGACTCGGTAACGGGCGCACGGGAAAGCCGGGGCGGTCTTCAGCGTACCGTTTTCAAAAAGCGCTGACCTTTTCGTACAACACCGGCTCTCTCCGCTTGTGCAGAGCGAGCGGTTTTGGGGGCCGGTGATCTTTCTCTAAGAGGGTAGCCACATGCCAGTCATCGGAACTTTGACAGTCAACTTGGAAGCCAACACCGCGAGTTTTACCGGTGACTTGGGGAAAGCCTCGGGCAGCCTGAAGGTGCTAGCCAATGACGCCGAGGGTGCGGGTGAGACCGTAGACTTTTCCATGCGGGATGCACGCGGCTCCATGATGCTGTTAGGTGAGGAAGCCGGTATCCACGTCCCCCGCGAACTGCGTACTCTCATTGCCGAGATACCGGGAGTGGGTGAGGCCTTCGCCGCACTCGTACCCCTCATAGGCGCTGTGTTCGCCTTGGGCATGATTTACAAGTTCGTGGATGCTCACAAGCGCGCAATTCAAGACTTGTCCGAGGATGAGAAAACGCTGTACGACAACGCCACAAAAGGCGCTGAGAAGTTTCTAAGAGCGCAGGAGGGATCAATCAAGGCCGCGTACGCGTTGGCTATTGCACAGGCGTCCGGTGATCCCGTGCGGCAAGCGCAACTCCGGGTGGACGAGATGCGAGCTATCGGAGTCGCACAAGATCAGAATATGACTCAGTTGATCGCCGAGCGTGAGGTGCTGCGCGGCATCGTGACCCAGGAAGAAAAGAAGGCCCAAGTTATAAAGGATTCAGCCGGGCACAATGCGCGCACGGGGCAAAAGTACACCGTGGATACCTCCGACGAGGATGAGAAGGCGCAGAAGGCTCGCGACAAAATTAACGAGCTTAACGATCTGATTATGGCCGCTCGGGATCACGAAAAGGAGAGCCAAGCACAGCTCATAGACGGCGAGTATCACGTGAGCGAAGTGATAGCTTCCCTGGCCTCAAAAGATGCGGCGAAACAGGCCGAGGCATTTAGAAAGTCTAGCGAGATAATGCACCGCGCCATGGAAGAGCGCAAAAAGGCAGCCGAGGAATCCGTACGGTGGGACAGAGAGACCACTGACATTGCAGAAGAACTGGATAGAAATCTCTGGCGCGACCGGGAGAAGCGAGCCAAAGAGTTCCAAACCGTGCAGCAGAAATTGGCAGAGGAAGATCTGCGACATTCCACGACAATGGCCAGGCTGCAAGAGTCCGCCGACGAACAGGCGGACAAGCACGCCCTGGCCATGCACCAAGCCACCGCACGGCAAACAATGGAAGCGGAAATTAAGGCATCACAAGACCGCCTCACCGTCGAGCTGGCCGCGCTCGACCGCGACATCGAAATCCAGAAGCAAAAAGGCGAACAGGGCGTGGCCGCGTTGCGTGCCGACGAAAACAAGAAAACCGAGCTCATTAAACAGGCCGCTAACGAGCAAGCCAGAATCCAGAAAGATGCCGAGAAAAAGCGAGCGGACGATGTGCACGCGGCTGAGCTGGAGATGGCTAACGACATAGCCAAGACTTCGGTACAAAGCATCATGCACGGTAAGAACATGGCGCAAGCCTTTGAGCGCATGGGGTCCGAGATGCTGGAATCCGCGGCGGAATACGCGCTCAAGATAATTCTGCTCAACAAAGAGGGGCAGTTATCGGACGCCTCGTCGGCGGCCACGGCGGCCTTTAAGGCCGTGTGGAAAGCGGTGCCCTTCCCCGCTAGTGCCGTCATGGCACCCGCCGCCGCTATCGGGGCTTTCACCGGGGCTATATCATTCGAGTCCGGCGGCGAGATACCCGGCTTTGGCGCGGTGCCCATCGTGGGTCACGGTGGTGAGACGGTCATTACCAAGCAACTAACGGACCAAGTAAAGAACAGCGCGGGCGGGGGCAACGTGCATCACTTCCATTTCGCCCCGCAGATACAAGCCTTGGACTCGGAAGGCATGGACCGGGTGTTGGACAAGAACATGGACAAATTTACCCGCCGGATTGGCTCTGAACTGCGCAACCGGAACCGGAGGTAGGAATGAAATTGTCTTTTGATGTGGAACTGCCGGAGCCGTTGTTTCAGGAAATGCTTGACGCGTGCGCCGAGCGAGAGTGCCATCGCACGACACTGGCGGGCGAAGCTTTGGAATGCTTGCTGGCCGCGCGCCGCTTGCCGAGGGCTTACATACCCCGGCTCACCACAGGCACTCAATTGCGTGGTACACGCGGTCACTCCGGGCATGAGGTAGAGCGGGAATTTGAGGACGCGGAAGACGCGGGCCTCACAACGCATCGGTTGCTGCTCCCGAGGGACACTGTGGAGATGCTGTGAAGTGCGAGGTACTTGACGGGCAGCCCATATTCGTGGACACGCGCTGTCTAAGTTGCAACACCGAGATGGGAGACGACCGTCCCGCGCGCGCTCTAATATGTCGGAGGGCCACACAATTCCCCGAAACCGCTGACCGCGTTTGGCTTCTATCCCGCAATGGCCTCTCCGTTTTTCACAAGGTATGCCGCGCTAAAGCCTGTAGTAGTTTTCTGGAGAATCCGCTGTTGCGCCCGGCACCGGACCCAGATGTCATTTTCGAGGATTCCATATATCACCGGGGGGCCATGCGGTTCCTGTCCGGGACTGTGGTGGAAAGACCGCAACCTGTCCGTGCACTGACGTTCTTTCAGGATGCCCGCAGTCTCCAGATGAAGCAATTTATCAAAGATGAATCTGGGCTGCGGAGTTTCTGTGAGTACGTGGATACTTGGGACGCTTTGCGCTGCGTAGGAGCCTGGAGCGGCCAAGAGGAAATTGACGCGGTGCATCATTACGCCTGCCTATTCGCACAAGAGACATCCAAGGACAGCGGCGTGTGGATGCCCTACTGGTTTCTAGATGCGCGGCTCAATGGCCCCAATCGTGTTGTGTACCTAATCAAAGGCGGGGAGAGCTATCAGGGCGCGGTGATGATGGACACATTGGGTTATTCCACTCTGGCTTGGGTTTGGCTCACTCCCCGGCTTCGCAGACGGGGGATTTTTCGCGCGGTCTGGCGTGGCCTGGAAAGCTATCACAAGGGTTTCAAGGTTCTCGCGCCCCTGTCCACATCAATGAGGGCATTTCTGAGACGCGAAGACGCCGAGGGAATACACGAAATTGTGACGGAGACGGGGTGTCCAAGTGCAGATAAGCATTGACGCGGTAAAAAAGCAACGCCGTTTTGTTTGTTGGAATCGTGAGGTAGTCAAGGGCAAGGAAACCAAAGTCCCTTACATGCCCTCGGGCTGCCATGCGAAGTCCAATGGCCCAGCCACATGGTCCACGTACGCGGAATGTGAGGCCGCAACCGGCTTTGACGGCATCGGAATTGTGTTAGGCCGCGTGGATGGCGTGCCGGTTACCGGCGTTGACTTCGACGAATGCTGTGATGCCTTCGAGGGTCACTTCACGCCGGAGTCACGAAAGACGATAATCGCCCTGGACTCCTACAGCGAATACAGCCCCAACGGATACGGGGCGCACGTTCTCTGCTTGGCGGACTTTCCCGAGGAATACCGAGGCGTCAACACCGGTAAAAAAGGTGACTCCATCGTGCGGCCCGGCCCGGACTTCAAGCAAATTGAAATCAAAGGCTCGGGATTCTATTTCACGCTGTCTGGCCGTCATCTGAGCAAGACCCCAGCGGACCTGATGCCACGGCAAGAGCAGATTAACGCGCTGTGCAAGCACGTGGCTGGAATGCAGGCCAAGCCGGGCATCGTGGTGAGTGCGGGCACCGAGGAAGAGAAATACCGCAAGCTGATGGCCGGGGATCTCAGTGACTTCGATGGTGACCACAGCCGGGCGGACTTGACCCTGTGCAACCTTCTCGCGCGGAGACTCAACAACAATTCTTACGCTATCGACGCGGCGTGGCTCAAATCCCCGCTCTATCGGGAAAAGCTGGAGCGCGAGGATTACCGTTCCATGACCATCCTGAAGGCCATCAAGGGCGGCGCGCTGGTTTTCGACGAAGAGGAACCGATGGATGAAGACGCGCCCACAATCTGGACAATCCAACCTCTCCCGAAACGTGAGGAAGGGTGGTTTCCATTGGGTGAGGTGTCCTTGGTAGGTGGTCCGAGCGGCGCGGGCAAGACGCATTCCTTGCTGCGAATGGCTGAGGACGCGCGGCAAGGCCGAGAGACGTACGGGCACGCCACCACGGCTAGCGACTACTGCCTCCTTCTACATGACCGCAGTTCCGCATCGATGCGGCGGACGTGCAACGCGGCCAAGCTACCCGTTCCCGTTGACGAAATAATGTCCCGCGTCATCCGTCTCACGCGAGCGCAACAGAAAGAACGCCCGGCTGCTGTTATAGAGGCCATGATACAAAGCCGGCCCGGTGTGAAACTGTGGATTTTAGAGGGCTTGGACTTCTGGACTCCCGATTTGCACAAGCTTGACGCCGTGGGTGACGTGCTGGACGAATTGCAGCGCGTGGCAAAACAGTACCGGGTTGCCATCGTGGGCACGTTGGGCAGTCCCAAACAGAAAGAGAATGACCGCTATGCCAGCGGGCGTGACCAGTTCATGGGCAGCGTAGCCTTCGGGCGCAAGAGCGAAACCTGCATCAGCATAGAAAAAACGGCGGATAAGAATGTCCGCAAGATGAATGTCATGCCACGGAATACGGCGAAAGAGGAATTTTTCTTTACCTGGACAGACGCAGGACTGACGCTGACCACGGAACCGAGCGAACCGGATACAAAGGATGAAAATTCGGCGCTTGCCCGAATGGAAGCACAGGTTTTCGCAGCCACACCGGTTGGTGAAGAGCTGAAATACCACAAACATTTCGGCTCGGCATCCGCGTTCTTTCGCTGGAGACGAGTGGCGCAAGCCGAGGGCAAGGTCACGCTGTCGGGCAAGAAATACTATCGCGCGTATGCCGGTGGTGTTGAATGCGGGGAGGATGCGGTTCAGTGAGTGTGTGAGTGTTGACATGACACAGTGAGAATACCTTCCTATATATATATTCATGTCAACTCTCATACAAGAAGAGGGTTGATGCATTCTGTGGCAAACAAACACGTTACGGGCGCTGAAAGTCGCCTGCTACTTGACATGACACAGTTGCTTTTTGGACCGCTGCTGACTCTATCAAGTCAAGCGGAGAGCAGAAATCAGGTCGTGTTGTGTATGGCAAAGCTGGCCGGGCTCACACGCCCGCGCCTGGAATCGTGGCATAACACAGGCGGGGGTGGTTAAGCAATCCACATAGGGGGTATGCCGTGGATGGTAAGAAATGTTAAAAGGGAAGCACTCGAAGCCCACCGTCGACCTATTTTTTACGTGAATGAACAATTTCTCAAAATGAGATTTTTCAATAGAATCAGCAGTTTACGCCACCATAACCAGAAAATGACCGAGCGCAGTTAAGAAAAGCACCATTTCGGCCTCATTAGCAAGCGCAGGACGAAAAACCCATGCCAGAGTGCCATCCCGCCGCAACTATGCGCCAGAACGCACCGGAAGGCCCGCACGGGCCATTCACAGCGAGCCGATTTCACGATGCCAGTAGGCTAATCCGCTGATGCACCGCCTGGAGGTCCGAGGTTACGAGATTGCAATACCGCTTCGTCATCTCCAGCGTACTGTGGCCGAGCACCTTTTGCAGATGGAACACGGACCCACCACGGCGAAGGTAATTCACAGCGAACGTATGCCGAAAACTGTGCAACGTGCGCCCTGGAGGGACAAACCCCAACCGCCCGCACAGTAGCTTCACGTCACGGAGCATCACCCGCCGCCCCAATCGCGTTTCATTCTTGCTCGCCAGTAAGAGCGCATCCGGCTTGCGGGCGCCATCACGGATGAATCGGAACAATGCTCTTTTCAGCTCAAAGGAAAATGGAACCATGCGCTGCTTGCGTCCCTTGCCGTCCAGCGTGATGAGCAGGTTGTCAAAATCAATCTCACTCACACGAAGACTGAGGGCCTCCGTGATTCTGCATCCCGTGTCCAGCAAGAGCAGCACAAGCACGTGCAACCGCCGCTGATAGAGATTTTTGGGTTTCCAGTTTATGAGCAAGGCTGCTTGCTGCACCGTCAACGTGGGCAGAATCAATTGCGGCTCTTTGAGTGGTGGGATGCGTAGGTGCCGGCAACCTGGACCGCACTTACGCTCTCCCGCGCTGCTCCAGTGGAGATAGGAATTGATGGCCCGGATTACGGAGTTGCAGCCGGTTGCCTTCAGTCCGCGCTCACGCATCTTGAGCACCGCGTCTTTCAGCTCATCAGCCGAGGGGGTCTCCGTGGGCAGCCATTTCAGCGTGTGCTTGTACCACTCGATTGTTGCAGGGGAAACATTGTGCAAATACTGACGTTCACGGATGAACTGCGAAAAGCCGCCCATGCGCCCTCCCGAGGCAAGTACCCAATTTGGGAGGAAACCCGCATAAACGCGGGACGTAGCGCAGCCTGGTAGCGCACTTGCTTGGGGTGCAAGGGGTCGCCGGTTCAAATCCGGCCGTCCCGACCATTTACTTCCCCGTGTATCCGGTGGCGGGCCAGTGGCTCGGCCTGCCTCCAATTGCTGAGAGCTAAACTACAGCGGGCCGCAACCAGTCCTTCGTGATCTCCGCTCTTGCATTTTTCCTGCGTTTGGAGCAACGTTTTCACCGTGAAAGGAGTGCCCCCGAAATCATGATCAACGTTCTCATCTACCACGAAGTTGCCGACTATACGGTCTGGAAAGCGGCGTTCGACTCCGCTTTTGACTGGCGGCGCAAGAACGGCGAGTGCAGTTGCCGTATTTTCCGCAGCGCTGGAAACGCCAACGGCCTTACTCTTTTCTTCGAATGGGAGAGTCTAGAAAAGGCGCGCGCATTCATAGCTTCCGAGGAACTCAAAGCCAAAATGGCAAGCGCGGGTGTCAAAGGCGCGCCTCGAGTCGACTTCCTGACTGAGGTGCACGGCATCCGGCGCAGCGCTGCCGACTGAGAGCGCACGGCAGGCACTGCTGTCCACCGACTGATCGGCATACCCTTGATCGCTATACCCTGGGATGGAGTTTCCGTTCGGGCAGGCTCGGAATCCATTCCCGGCGGTTCGCATCCAAAGAGTTGAACCGGAAAACTGGACCGGAAGCAGATACTTCTTTCTGGCAATTTCCTCGTCTTCTGGCTTGCCCCCAAAATCCGTAGTTTCAGGAGAACTTTATGGCTAAGAAACCAATCTCCACCAATTCGAACAAGGCTTCAGCGCAACCCCGCTACCACCAGACAGCTCGCGAACTCCAGGCATTTGGCACGGTGACCAGTGTGTTGCCGTTGCAATTGGAAGAGCCAATCCGGCTGGAAATGACCGAGCAACTCAACCAACTGTTAGCCGACACCATGACTCTTCGGGATCTCTACAAGAAGTCCCATTGGCAGGTGTCGGGAGCGACTTTCTATCAACTCCATCTTCTGTTCGATAAGCACTATGAAGAACAGAGCGCGACCGTCGACACGATCGCGGAACGAATCATGCTTCTGGGCGGAATCAGTATCGCCATGGCGGCCGACGTCGCCGAGTTGACCCGGATTCCGCGCCCGCCCAAAGGACGCGAAGAGGTTCCCGCACAACTGTCTCGCCTGCTTGACGCGCACGAGCTCATCATCACCGAATGCCGCGAAATCGCGGAGCTTGCCACCAAACTGGGCGACCCCGGCACGAACGATCTGGTGGTGAGCGATGTGCTTCGCCCCAGCGAATTGCAGGCTTGGTTCCTGAGCGAACACCTGGTCAATGCGCCGCTGGTCGAAGCCGAGCCGCTGCGGAAATCGGCATAAGCCAAAATCGATTTACAATGGAATTCACGCGGGCTTCCTGGCCCGCGTTTTTCTTGCCTGGCCAGCGCAACTAGCGGCCCGAGTCGGACTTTCAGGGCATCCAATCTTGCCAACGAAGGATCAATCGGCAAACTCTAACTTCTAAGTTCAGTTAGAATCCCCCCGTGCCTGTCCGCCTGCAGATTGAAGCCGCCCGCGACGCCGCTCGCGCCGGCAAGCTCATCACTCCTCACGGAGAGATCGAGACGCCTGTGTTCATGCCGGTCGGAACCCTGGCTTCGGTCAAGGGCGTCTCGCAGGATGTGCTCGAAGAACTCGGCGTCCAGATTCTGCTCGCCAATACCTATCATCTTTATTTGCGTCCTGGCGTAGAAACCGTTCGCCAGATGGGCGGGCTGCACCGGTTCATGTCATGGGACCGGGCCATTCTTACTGATTCGGGCGGCTTCCAGGTTTTCAGCCTGAACGATCTCCGTGTGGTCAGCGAAGAAGGGGTGGCGTTCCGCTCGCACTTGGACGGCTCCTCGCACTTTCTGAGTCCGGAAAAAGCCATGGAGGCGCAGATCGGCCTGGGAGCCGACATCATCATGGCCTTTGACGAATGCACTGAGTATCCGACCGACCCCCAGCGCGCGCGCGACTCGATGGAACTAAGCCTGCGCTGGGCCGAGCGCAGCAAAAATTATTTTGAAGCATACAAGGACGAGGTGCCCTGGGGGAGCAGCCATCAGCCGTCAGCCGTCAGCCATCAGGAGCGGCCAGTGGCCAGTACCCAGTCTCTGTTCGGCATCGTGCAGGGCGGCATGGACCTTGAACTGCGCCGCGAATCCGCCGAGCGGACTATCGACATCGGCTTCCCCGGATATGCCATCGGCGGGCTGAGCGTCGGCGAACCGCGCGAGCTTACTCGCGAGATCGTCGAATTCACGCTCGAGCATCTTCCCTCCAATCAGCCGCGCTATCTGATGGGGGTGGGTACTCCCGAAGAGATCGCACAATACGCTCAGTTGGGCGTGGACATGATGGATTGCGTGCTGCCCACCCGCGCCGCCCGCCATGGGTTGCTGTTTACCTCGGAAGGCAAAGTTTCGATCAAGCAGGCCCGGTACGCGCAGGACGACAGCGCGCTCGATCCCGCCTGCGACTGCCGCGTCTGCCAGCGTTATTCACGGGCCTACCTGCGTCATCTTTATGCTTCGAACGAACTGCTGGCGCAGGTTTTGAATACGGTCCACAACCTGCACTTTTACCTGGCCACGATGCGGACCGTCCGCGCCTGGATTCGTGCCGGCCACGCACCCAGCACCGGCGGTTCCCGGCTGTAAATTCGGCGTCGCGTCCTTGACACATGACGAGCCGTCCTGCATTCTATTTAGCTTGGGAATAAGGTCCGTTTCTTTCTGTGCCGTTCCGATCAAAACCGGAGCGCGGTATCGCCGGTTCTAGCCACGAAGCTGTAGGATCTCCGGCCATAGAAGAAAAGAATTCCCGAAGTTAGGCGGCGAAAGAAGCAAACTTGTGCCGAGTTTTGCTTGGCTGGCCCGTAGAGGGAGCTTCAGACTGTCGCGGTTTTAATAAGGCATTTCGTTACAGAGGATCAACTTGGCGGTGGAAATCATATTGTCTGGCATGCCTGGCGGATTGGCGTTTTGGATGCAGCTACCCGGTGGCACAAGTCTGCTCGGGCTGGCGCCCCTGCTGTTCATCTTTGCCATTTTTTATTTTCTGCTGATTTTGCCGCAGCAGCGGAAACAGAAAAAGTGGCAGACCATGCTGGGCGGATTGAAAAATGGCGACAAGATCGTAACCAGCGGCGGTCTGCGCGGGACGATCGTCAGCCTCAAGGACGATGCGCTGGTCTTGCGCGTGCCGCCCGACAATCTGAAACTCGAGATCAGCCGCGCATCGGTGGTATCGGTGACGACGGCGGAAGAAGGAAAATAGTCGGTGGTCGCTTGTCGTTGGCGGCTCGCGAAGCAGCTGTGGTTTTTACCAACGACCAACGACCAAAGACGATCGACTGGTTTTCATGAATAAGAACCTCAGGTGGAAGTTGGCAGTTGTCGTCGGGATCCTGCTGGTCTTCCTGTTCGGCGTCTTCGGCATTCCGAAGGACTGGTCGGGCAGGGGTATGCTGGCGGCAATCACCGACCGCATTCATTTGGGCCTCGACCTCAAGGGCGGGACGCACCTGATTCTGCAGGTGCAGGTCAATGACGCGGTCAACGTCGACTCCGACAACGCGGTTGCGCGTCTCAAGGAAGGCTTGCGGACGCACAAGATCAATTACGCCGACATCACCAAGCCCGATCCGGTGAACCATCCGGAAACGATCGTGGTCAAGGGCGTTCCTCCGGAGCAGACCACCGATTTCAAGAGCATTATTTCCGACCGGCTGCCGGAGTACGACGCGACCTCGGGCGCGGAAAATTCCTGGACCGTTTCGATGAAGGGCCAAAACCTCGCCGACTTGAAGGACCATGCGGTAACCCAGGCCATCGAGACCATTCGCAATCGCATCGACCAGCTCGGCGTGAGCGAGCCTTACGTTGCGCCGCACGGCCTCGGCAAGTACCAGATTCTTGTCCAGCTTCCGGGCGTGGACGATCCGGCGCGCGTAAAGGAAATCATGCAGTCCACTGCGATGCTTGAAATCAAGCAATCGATCGACGGACAGGCAGCATACCCAAGCGAGCAGGCGGCGTTACAAGCGCATGGTGGCGTGCTGCCTGAGGACACTGTCGTGATGCCCGGCAAAAGCATCGGTTCGAGGCGTGACACCGAAGGCGGCGAAGCCTGGTACATAATCTCTCGCGCCTCGGCCGTGACCGGGCGCGATCTTCGCACTGCGGAACCGGGCACCGACGAAAATGGCCAGCCGGACGTCCGCTTTATCCTCACCGGTGAGGGTGGCCGCAAATTCCGTGCATTCACTTCCGCTCACGTCGGAGACTCCCTGGCGGTCGTTCTCGACAACAAGGTGCAGGAAGTGGCCGTGATCAAGGACACCATCAGTGAAAACGGCGTCATCAGCGGACGGTTCACCCAGCAAGAGACGCAAGACCTTGCAATGACGCTGCGTTCCGGCGCTTTGCCGGCCGGCATCAAGTATCTCGAAGAGCGCACGGTGGGGCCGTCGCTGGGCGCCGATTCGATTCGTTCCGGCATTCAGGCGGCCACGGTCGGCATGCTCGCCGTCCTCATCTTCATGCTGATTTACTACCGCTGGGCGGGCGTGAATGCCGATATCGCGTTGATCCTGAACCTGGTTATTCTGCTCGGGTTCATGGGCTACTTCGGAGCGGTGCTGACGCTGCCGGGTATTGCCGGCGTCATCCTAACGGTGGGCATGGGCGTCGATTCGAACGTCCTGATTTTTGAACGCATCCGGGAAGAGCTGAGGAATGGCAAGACGCCTCCCTCGGCCGTGGAGCAAGGATTCAGCCACGCCTGGGTCACCATCGTCGATACGCACGTCACCACCATCGTCTCGGCCGCGATTCTGTTCCTCTTCGGTACGGGGCCGGTAAAGGGTTTTGCGACGACGCTGGTCTTCGGTTTGCTCGCAAACCTGTTTACGGCGGTGTTTGTATCGCGCATGATTTTTGATTGGGTGCTGAGCAGGAAGCAACGCGGCGAAGCGCTGAGCATTTAGAGGGCGCTGTTCGTCGGTCGCTGTTCGCGAGGATCATTTGCATGGCGAAAAGCGAATAGCGAACGACGAACAGCAAACAGCAGATTTTTGAAGGGATCGTAAGCAGCGTGGAATTTTTTAGAGACACAAGCATCGATTTCCTCGGGAAAAAGTGGTACTTTCTCACCTTCTCGCTGATCTTCAGCGTGGCCGGAGTGCTTTCCATGGCGTTCTGGCATGGCATCCCGCTGGGCGTCGACTTCCGCGGCGGCACGCTGGTCTACGTGAAGTACGCGCACACCCCCAATGTCGCCGCCATCCACGCGGAGATCGAGCGCGCCGGATTAAAGAACGCCCGCGTCCAAGCCTACGACCAAGCGCACAATAGCAACGAGGTGCTGATCCAGCTCGATATTCAGGAGACCAGCGAACAGGCTCTCGACAAGGGTAAAATCCAGATCATTCAGGCGCTCGAAAGCCACGCTCCAGCAGGCAAGCAGGACCTCAATAACTCCAGCTCCAAGACCATTGCCGATTATCTTCTGGAGAAAGATCCGCTCTTCCTTGGAGCCGGCGCCGATGCCAACCCGCGCTACACCGCGCTGGCTCAGGCCATTGTCGACTATCGCGACAAGACGAAAAGCGGCGTGCTGGGCTCGATTGACGAGCTGAAGAGTGTGGCCGATCGCGCAGCCGTCGCCTCGCTCCAGGACAACTTCTACGTCTCGGACTTTGGTATCCGCAACGTCGAGATTGTCGGCCCGCAGGTTGGGCAGCAACTGCGCGGGCAAGCCATCCGGGCCACTCTTTATTCGCTGGCCGGAATGCTGGTTTACCTGGGTCTCCGCTTCGAATGGATCTACGGCGTGGCCGCCGTATTGACGGTCTTCCACGACACTCTGATCACGGTCGGCGCTTTCTCGCTGCTGAACTGGGAAATATCGCTGACCGTGATCGCGGCCATCCTGACCCTGATCGGATACTCGAATAACGACACCATCGTCGTGTTTGACCGCATACGGGAGAACGTCAAGTTGCTCCGGCGGGACAGGCTGGCCGACATCGTCAACAAGAGTATTAATCAGACCTTAAGCCGAACCATCTTGACAGCGGGCCTGACTTTCCTTACTGTGCTTGCGTTGTTCCTTTTCGGCGGCGAGGTGTTGCACGGCTTCAGCTTTGCCCTGGTCATCGGAATCCTGATCGGGACCTATTCCTCGATCGCAATTGCCGCCCCGATTCTGGTCGCCTACCAGGAATGGCGGGGCGAGCGCGGCAAGAAGCCGATTGCCATGCCGCTGCGGCCCGGCAACGGCCCAACGCAGCCGAAGGAAAAAATTAAGGTCTAAATACCGTCATGTGGCGTAGAATCTTCAGTTGCCCCGAGAGGCAGGAATTCGTAGAGAAAATAAGTCGAAAGAGCGGGAGCAAAGAGGATGTGGTTGGTGTCTAAGTTATCGTAGGGTTTGGTGTAGGAGAAGCCTATGTTTGAAGACAGCCTCATTGTTTCAGGCAAAAGACCCGGAACCAAGCGGTTGGGTACCACCGTCTTTTCCTTCGTGCTGCAGGTAATGCTTGTCGGGGTCCTGATCCTGATCCCGCTGATTTATACCGACGCGCTGCCCAAGACGCAGCTAATGACCTTCCTGGTAGCGCCGCCGCCGCCGCCGCCGCCGCCCCCCCCGCCGGCAGCCGCTACCGTCAGGGTGGTGAAGATGCAGAGCGAACTCGTCAACGGCCAGTTGCGTCAACCCACCAAGATTCCAAGCAAAGTTCAGATGATCAAAGAAGATGAAGCGCCCGATCTGGGTGGTGGCGGCGTCCCGGGTGGTGTCCCGGGAGGCATTCCCGGAGGCCAGGCGGGCGGTGTGATCGGCGGCATTCTCAGCTCGACCCAGATCGCAGTCCCGAAAATCGCGGTCCAGCCGCGCCAGCGCGTGTCAACGGGTGTGATGACCGGTCTTTTGATCAAGAAGGTCACGCCGAATTATCCGCCGCTGGCAAAACAGGCCCGCATTCAGGGGCAGGTCGTGCTGCAGGCGGAAATCAGCAAAGAGGGCACGATTCAGAATCTTCAGTTGGTTAGTGGGCACCCCATGCTAGCGCCGGCGGCGATCGAGGCCGTGAAACAGTGGCGTTATAAGCCATACCTGCTCAATGGCGAGCCGGTGGCCGTGGAGACCCAGGTGATTGTGAACTTTAGCTTGACCGGAGGCTAAACTCTCCCGGCCAGCTTGTGTTGGTTAGGTTTGTGGCGGTTTGAACAGGCTGGAGGACAAGCCGGTATTCGCTGCCCAGCCCTTAAAGGGCCGTCTGATTTCGAAAGAACTTACGGCATCGCTAAAGCGATGCCGTGATGCGAAACGCGACTTTTTCCGCGGTCTGTTCGGTCGTGCCGTAAGTGCTACCGAATGAAGGGCGGCTGCGGATGTGCAACACGAAGACTTTTGACAAGCGTGTAGAAACAAGTTCGAAACAGTTCTGAGGAGGAAAAGCAACTCATGGTAGTCAATCTGGCAGCAGTCGCACTCTGTAATTTCCATCTTTTCGCCGTCTGGCTCTTTGACGAGGGCACGGTCGGTTGGGACCCGATTTCGCTCTGGAAGCAGATGGGTATTCTGGCGAAAGCCGTGGTCATCATTCTGTTCATCATGTCGGGGTGGTCAATCGGCGTGATGATTGACCGCTGGATGGCTTTCAACGCCGCCCGCAATCAGTCCCGCTCGTTCGCTCCCGCAGTTGCCGGGGCGCTGCGCGAAGGCAAGATTGACGAAGCGATCAAAGTCGCCGAGCGCAACAAGAAGAGTCACCTGGCTAAAGTTGTCACCGCGGGCCTTATGGAATTCAGGGCCCACCAGGATAGCCCGGGTGAAATTCCTGGCGAGACCATTGAAGCATCCAAGCGTGCGCTGGAGCGCACCGAAGCCATCGTGCACGCGGAACTGAAGCGTGGCTTGGGCGGTCTGGCGACAATCGGCTCGACGGCTCCCTTTGTGGGACTGTTCGGAACGGTGGTCGGCATTCTGAACGCCTTCAACGGTATTGCCAAGGAAAAGGCAACCGGCTTGGCAGCGGTCGCGGGCGGCATTTCCGAAGCGCTCGTAACCACCGCCGTCGGCCTGTTCGTGGCGATTCCGGCCGTCATGATGTTCAACTATCTGACCGGCCGCGTGGAAGCGTTTGACGTCGAGATGGATAACTCCTCGAGCGAACTGATCGACTACTTCCTGAAGCGCCGGAGCATGCGCCGGTCCTAACGCCGCGTTTTGTGGCCGTCGCAAAACGGCGGCTGCAAAAACGAGGGTTGCAAAAATGAGTT
The DNA here is from genome assembly GCA_003139995.1 of Candidatus Acidiflorens stordalenmirensis. Classification (GTDB taxonomy): domain Bacteria; phylum Acidobacteriota; class Terriglobia; order Terriglobales; family Acidobacteriaceae; genus Acidiflorens; species Acidiflorens stordalenmirensis. The sequence continues at coordinate 29,275 of PLIC01000139.1, forward strand.
GCTGAAGCGGCGCCGGCTTTCCGGCCGGCGCCCGCTCTCCCTCATCGCTGCGGTCCTCCGGCCAAGGGCAAGCACACGCAGGAGACAGAATTTTATGGGAATAGCAAAGCGAGACGAAGGGTCCAAAGTCAGTTCCGACATCAACGTCACGCCCATGGTGGACGTGATGCTGGTGCTGCTCATCATCTTCATGGTGGTCACTCCCATGTTGCAACATGGCATCCCCGTGGACATGGCCAAAGTCAATAGTCCCAAGGATATGAATGACGCCGACAAGGAAGACGCGCTGCTGGTTGCCATCACGCGCGATGACAAGGTCTTCTTCGGGACGGATAAAGTCAATGTCGATGAACTGACCGATAAGATCAAGGATAAGTTGGCGAACCGGACCGACAAAACCGTCTATCTCAAGGCCGACCAGCGGGCGAAGTTCGGCTGGGTGGTCGCCGTCGTCGACAATGTTCGCGCTGCCGGCGTGGATCAAGTCGGCCTTTTGACGGATCAAAAGAAGTCCGGAAGCCTTGCCCCGCCGTCGGGCGCCACTCCATAGGCGCCGGTGGGCGGACAGTAGCATGCAATAGCAAGTAGAGGAGATCGATATGAGTATGGCAGTCGGCCCCAAAGGGGGCCAGAACGCGAACATGAACGTCACGCCGCTGATTGACGTGTTGCTGGTCCTGCTGATCATTTTCATGGTGATCACGCCGCTGACGCCCAAGGGTCTGGAAGCGCTGGTGCCCCAGCCCCCGCCGAAGGATCAGAAGGTACAGCCCGACATAAATCGCACCATCGTGGTGCAGTTGATTGACCACGGTCCTGGCAACAATCCGGGCATCAAGATCAATCAGGACGACGCCACTTGGGACACTCTGCAGGGCCGCTTGGAAGATATTTTCAAGACCCGCGCTGAGAAGGTCATGTTCGTGAAGGGCGATGACAATGTGCCCTTCGCCGACGTCGCCAACGTCATTGATATCGCGCATTCGGCCGGCGTCGACAAAGTCGGTTTGATCACAGCCAAAATCGAAGCGGGCGGCTAGAATGCTCACCGGGCGATGAAGCGAAAAGCGGAGAGGCTCCAATTCCGAGCTTGGGCCTCCCGCATCGTCTCGGCTCAGGTTCTTAAACTCCGCGGCAAAGGGAGATTCATAAAGCAATGAAAACGACTCAAAGGCTCATGGTGGTATTCGCCGCCGTGCTGGTGATGCTCTCCAGCACCGGCTGCAACAAGCTTAAGGCGCGTGACCACCTCAACAAGGGTGTGCAGGCTTACAAAAACTCCAAGTTCGAACAGGCGATTGATCACTTCCAGCAAGCCGTCGCCCTCGACCCAACTCTCGTCAATGCCCGCCTGTATCTGGCCACAGCTTATACCCAGCAGTACATTCCGGGCGTCGATACTCCCGACAACAATCGCTTTGGCGAGGAGGCGATTGATACCTACAAGCAAGTGCTGAAATTCGATCCAAAGAACATCAACAGCATTAAGGGCATCGCCTACCTCGACTGGCAGATGAAGAAATTCGACCAATCCAAGGATTACGACAAGAAAGCCTCGGAGATCGATCCCAACGACCCCGAGCCTTATTACTCGGTGGCCGTGATCGACTGGACGCAGACCTACGTGCCTCGTCAGGAACAGCGCGCCCTGCTCGGCATGAAGCCCGATGAGTCCCTGCCTGCCAAGGACAAGAAGGTCTGTGCCGAGATAAGAGAGAAGAATGCCGCTAACATTCAGGAAGGCATCGATAACCTGAACAAGGCGCTCCAGCTTCGTCCCGACTATGACGACGCAATGGCCTACATGAACCTGATGTACCGGGAACGCGCCGATATTCAGTGCGATGATCCGGCAGCTCGCTCCGCCGATTTAAAGACCGCCGACGACTGGGTCGACAAAACCATGGCGATTAAGAAATCGAAGGCAGAAAAACAGGCCGGCGCCGGCGGCATTGTCATGGATCAGAAGCAATAAATACTAGCTCGCGTGGGGACGGGCGCTCTCGCCCGTCCCAGCCGAGCGCAGTCCGGCCTCGCCCCTAGCGCCATCACTACCCTAAATCACAACCGCAAGCGATTTGCATGCGCGCCCCTGCTCCCAAAGGTAAAATCAGTGCGGCACGGCGCGTCCAACCAGGCGCGCGCAACCGAGCCAGATTCAACTGGAAATGTTCAAGAAGATTCTGATCGCCAACCGGGGAGAGATCGCGGTGCGCATCATACGTGCCTGCCGCGAAATGGGCATCGCCACTGTCGCCGTCTATTCCGACGTCGACCGCGCCGCGCTGCACGTTCGTAAGTCCGATGAGGCTTACCCCATCGGCCCGGCTCCAGCCGCCGAGTCGTATCTTCGAATGGACAAGATCCTCGACGTAGCCAAACGCTCTCGGGCCGAGGCCATCCATCCCGGCTACGGCTTTCTCTCGGAAAACGCGAAGTTTGCCCAGGCATGCGCCGATGCGGGCGTGAAATTTATCGGGCCAACTCCGCACTCCATGGAAATGATGGGCTCGAAAACCCGCGCCCGTCGGGAGATGGAAAAGGCCGGCGTGCCTTTTGTTCCCGGAACCGCGCGTGGCCTCGCCTCTCCCGAAGAAGGCGAAAAAGTCGCCGAGCGTATCGGCTACCCCGTGATGCTGAAAGCCGCGGCCGGCGGCGGCGGCAAAGGAATGCGCCTGGTGCGCACCCGCCAGGAACTTCATGCTTCCTTCGCCTCGGCCCAGAGCGAGGCGCGGCGTTCTTTCGGCGACAGCGAAGTTTATATCGAAAAGGCAATCGTCAATCCCCGCCACATCGAGATGCAAGTGCTGGCCGACGAGCAGGGCAATACCGTCTGGCTCGGCGAGCGCGAATGTTCCATCCAGCGCCGCCACCAGAAGGTTCTCGAGGAGGCGCCGTCGCCGATTGTCGATACCGACATGCGCCGGCGTATGGGTGAAGTCGCCGTCAAAGTCGCGCAGGCAGCCAACTACACCAATGCCGGCACCGTCGAATTTCTGGTGGATCAGGACAAGAATTTCTACTTTCTCGAAATGAACACGCGCCTGCAGGTGGAACATCCGGTCACCGAGTTGACCACCGGGCTCGATCTCGTGCACCTGCAGATCAGGGTCGCGAGCGGCGAGAAGCTGCCCTTCGTGCAATCCGGCGTCGAGATTCGCGGGCACGCCATCGAGTGCCGCATCTACGCCGAAGACCCCGACAACAATTATTTTCCCAGCCCCGGCAAGATCACCCTACTGCTCGCGCCCTCGGGGCCGGGAATCCGTCGCGATAGCGGCATGTACGAAGGCTGGAATGTTCCGATGGAGTACGATCCGCTGCTCGCCAAACTGATCGGCTATGGAACCGACCGGCAGCAGGCCATCATGCGACTCCAGCGAGCGCTCTACGAATATTTCGTGGCCGGCATCAAGACCAACATTTCGCTATTCCAGCGCATCCTGGGCGACGCCGATTTTCAGGCGGCAAAAATCGATACCGGCTACCTCGATCGGTTGATCTCGAAAGGCAATCCGGCCGTCGCGTCGAGCGCGCCGGAGCGCGAGATCGAAGCGATGGAGACGATCGCCGCCATTGCCGCCGGAATGTTTGCCATGCTCGACCCAGCTTCGCCCATCAATAAGAATGGCGACACCGCCGCAACAGGTTCAGGTCCGGCTTCGCCGCCATCCAACTGGAAACAGAAGGGACGCTCGGAAGCGCTGCGCCGATCTTATGGTGTATGAAGTCATAGTGGGCGACAAAGCGGGAGGCAAACCACGCCGGCTCGAGCTTGAAAAAGCCGCTGCGGGATGGGAGTGCCGCTTGGACGGGCAACCGATCCATATCGACGCGGTCATCGCGCGCCGCGACGTTTTGTCCCTCTTGGTCGATGGGCGCGCCTACGAAATCAAGCGCGAGCAGACTGCCACCGATCTCCACATGTGGATCGGCAGTTCCCGCTTCGCGGTCGAGTTGCGCGATCCGCGTTCCCTGCGCTCGCGCCAGAGAGCTGCCGGAGACGAAAGGGGCCCCAGGAAAATCCTTGCTCCCATGCCCGGCCGCATCGTGCGGCTGCTGGCCGCGGAAAATTCCGAAGTCGAAGCCGGCCAGGGCATCGTCGTAGTCGAAGCCATGAAGATGCAAAACGAAATCAAGTCGCCGAAAAAAGGAGTCGTGAAAAAAATCTCGGCAACTCTAGGGGCAGCAGTGAATCCCGGCGACGTGTTGGCCATCGTGGAATGAAGCCGCCATTGCGGGGGCGTTCGCGTTCGCGAGCCTGCCTAAGCGAAGTTGTAGGGTCCAAGCCGAGCGCCGCTCGGCTCCCCTTCTGGCGCCGCAATCCGACACTCCCTAGCAGGTTGCGGGAAAGCTCAGTTGAAGGGGCCGCGAAGGATATTCGACGGCGATTAACGATCACCACACAAACAATAGATGGATTCTGGCCTTGCGGTCGAGAGTCGCGAACTGCCACCATTCGGTCAGCATTCCGGCGAGTCGTGCGCCAGTGCGCCACAACTCCTCCGATCCGCGAACCAGAACAACGTGCCTTTTCGCAGGAACCCATTCGTGGACATCGTCGAGATACTCAAGAAACGCTTCGGCGTTAGGTGCGAATTCTTCATCTCCGTACCACCCCTTGGGTTTCCGCAGAGCTATTGCGAACGCCCTGAATAAGTCTTCGCGTGACTGTATAGCCGCACCATCGACCTCGAAAACGGCCACATCGTCCTTCAGCAACTCTTCCATTATGGTTTCAACTTCTTCCGTTTCGCGAAAGTGAACTGAGGGGCGGCCTGCCTCCGCAGTAAGGTCAAAGAAGAGCTGTGTTTTCATGTTCGAAAGGATACCTGTTGTAGCAGTCCTTTGCACTACCCAAGGCTTCTCCCAGCCTGCTAGTCCCGCGACCCGCAGGCCAAACCCTCCCACAGCCCCAGCACCTACGTCATCTCAAGCCAGTCTCGGCCCGCGCGTACCATAGAAGGCAGCAGAAGATAGCAACGGCGGAGGTGTCTTCGTGAAGCTGCAGCGGATCATTAGTTTCGCAACCTTGGCAATCTCGATTCTTACGCTCGTCCTCGTGTTAAAACGGCCCGCGCCGGTTGCACCGGCGCTCGCGCCCGCTGCGGCTGCCGCCAATGCGCAGTCCTTCCAGGAGAAGGTGAACCAGCTCGCGCAGCCCAAAGTGCCCGGGGAAGGGGAGAGCGAAGTCCGCATAAATTCCGGAGAATTGTCGGCTGCGCTCGCGCAAGCTGCCGGCCTGCTGCCCTTGGCCGCGCCTGCGAATACTTCCACCAGCTCTTCCCCCAGCTCTACCGCCGCAAGCCCTGCAATGGAGTTCCCCGGCGCGGTTCCCAATATCAAGGATTACCAGGTCTCCATGGATGGAGACATTGTGCGCGGTCAATTTCTTACCGAGATCGCCGGCAAAGATGTCTACCTCACCCTCGCCGGACATCTCGGCGCCAAAGATGGTTACGCCACGTTCGACGCCACCGAGGTCAAGATCGGCGATCTTTCGGTGCCCGCTTCGCTGGTCAACGAAGTGTTGCAGAAGAAACTTGCCGAGCAGCGCGATCAGCTCAAACTGCCGAATAACGTTAAGGACCTCAAGGTCGAAAACGGCGAGCTGGTCTTCGTCGAGAAATAACGTCATAGAGCCGACATCCACAGCCCGCAGTGCGTGATCGGAATCTCAGTTCTTCGCTGCGGCTTCGCGATACCTTTCGACGATTTCCTGAATTGAGGCATCACCCACTAGAAGGTCGGAGGATTCGGCGCCGAAGATCCATTCTTTGAAGAAGCGAGATAAATCGCGCTTCGAGACGCTCTCGGCAACGCTTTGGAAATCGCTGAAGCCGGCCGGGCGCTCAGAAAATTCCGCCATAGAGGTCTGAATAATCCGGTTGAATCCTTCGTCGCCGACAATCTGGTTCAGGACATACAGCGACCACGCACCTTTCGTATAGGAATTGTCGCCGAGTTCTTCTTTTCCGTACTCCGAAATTGGGGTCGTCGCATTGCGCGAATTCTTTCTTGCCTCGCTCCGGAAGCGCTCGCGGTATCTCGCCATGCGATCGTCGAAGGCCTTCTGCCCCGCGAATTCGCGCAGGGCGATTGCCTCGAAATAGGAGGCAAAAGCCTCGTCGAACCAGCGCGTGCGCCGCACCTCGGGCTTTGCTTTCATGTTCCAGGAGTGCCCGATTTCGTGATAAAGCTCGTGCGTGCGCTTCGGGTCCTTGAAGGCCCCCGCGTCTTGCAGGATGTAAAAATCAGACGCCTGCGAACCCGAGCCTTCTGGGATTTCAATCACCGTGTAGGCGGTCGCCCTCTTCGAAGGCCCGAACCGAAGCGTGTAGAACTCGGTCACCCTCTGCATCTCCTTCAGGAGATTCCCGGCGCCGGCTTCATCCTCCGGTAGCGCGTAGACAACGAGGTTCCCCGCATCATTCTTCAGCACTTTGAACTTTGCTGCGGCGATGTCCATCCGCCACGTCGGCACGCGGCTCGCGAACCGGAACGTTTCCGTGCCATCGCCCACGGACACCTCAACCGGCAGCCCGCCACACGCCACGATCATGCTGGTCGGGGCTGTGATCTCCAATTCGTAAGTGAAAAGGGTGTCGTACGCGGCGAAAAGGCTCTGGGACGACGGCCCCGCGAGCATCGGGTAGGCCAGCGCGTCCGGGCGAAGCAGCGTGTAATCTTCCCCGATATGGTCCAACACGTAACCCATCACCTCGCGGTACCCGAAGATCGCGCCGCTATACTTCAACGTGATGCGCGTCGTGCCGCCGGGCGGCAGCGGTTCACGCAACGTGAGAGTCACTAAATTTACCTGCCAGTTTTTCTCGTCGGACATGGAAACGACCGCTTGGCGGAACGCAAGCGCCGCCCCCTTTTCATCCTGGGCAGCGTCCACGGCTAGCAAGCGGTACAGAAGAAACGGAATCTCTCGCTGTGGCTCGGCGTTCGGATTGGAGAGGGTGATCTGAGCGCTCGCCGTCAAATGCTCCTCGGCGGGATTGATGCGCACGCGCAACTCGTAGCGCGTTACCTTCGCAAGATCCCCACTTGCCGCGACGCGTTGGCCCCACAGCTGCCTGGGGATTGTCGGGAAAAGCAAGACTGGAATCAGCAAGGCGATTCCACTCCTGGAAATTGACATGAAGATCCTCCGTTAACTCGGACGATTGAGATCCTAGTGGTGAGCACTGTTCTCGCCATTCTGGTTGGAAATGACAACCGGCAGAAAATGCCCGCCACCTACAAAATCATCCGCTTGTAAAGCAAAATTTGCCACTCGTGCTACACGATGGGTTCCTTCCGAAAGAGTCTTCTAATCTCCATCTAATCTCGTTCTAATCGCACTCGTTTCAAATGGACGTTATGACGAGTTACCCGATCCCGTCCAACTATGCCGACCACATTCTCGTGGCCAGCCCCAGTACCGTCGTGCGCCAGCGCGTCCTCGAAAGTCTGCGTTCTCCCCGCCGCTGCTTCGCACAGGCCACCGGCGGGGCCGAAGCCCTAGTCCATTTGGAGAGCGGCTTCTGGCAGGTGCTCTTTCTCGATCGCCGCCTGCCCGACCTCGACGCCGAGGAGCTGAGCCAGACCGTGCGTCAGCGCTTTCCCGGAATCGACGTCGTGCTGCTCGATCCGGAGGTCGATCCAAAGAGCGATGCCGAAGAAAGACCGCTTCTGGAAATGTGGCCCGTCGTGTCCCAGGACGAAGAAAGAGAAAAGGACAAGGGAAAGGACGAAGACAACGTTCTCCCCGGTGCCCAGTCCATTCTCGAAGCTCCCTTGCCCGGAATGATCGGCAACTCACGCATCATGCAACCCGTGTATCGTCTGGCGCGGCTGCTGGCGTCGCGCAACACCACCGTCCTAATCGCCGGCCCGACCGGCTGCGGCAAGGAAATCGTTGCCCGCGCCATTCATCATTTGAGTCCGCGCTCCGGGCGCGCGTTCGCGGTCGTCAATTGCGCCGCCATTCCCGAGACCCTGCTCGAAGCTGAACTCTTCGGATACGCCCGCGGCGCTTTCACCGGAGCCATGCAATCCTATGCGGGAAGAATCCAAACAGCGCAGGGAGGCACGCTCTTCCTCGACGAAATCGGCGAGATGCCGCTGAGCCTCCAGCCCAAGCTGCTCCGTTTTCTGGAGCAGAAAGAATTGCAGCGCCTGGGCAGCGCCGAAGTCGTGCGCGTGGACGCCCGCGTCATCTCCGCCACCAACGCGCACCTGCTCACCCTCGTACGGGAGGGAAAGTTCCGCGAAGATTTGTACTACCGCCTCTGCGCCTTCCCCATGGAAATTCCGCCGTTGCGCGAGCGGCCCGAAGATATCGGGCAACTGGCCGCGCACTTTCTCGAAAAATATGCATTGCGCCTGCCCGCCCCGCAATTGTCCGCCCCTGCGCTGCAACTGCTGAAAACGCAGCCTTGGCCAGGGAACATTCGCGAACTGCAAAACGCGATCGAGCGCGCGCTGATCCTCTCCGAAGACCAAGCCGTGATTCGCCCCGAGCATCTGTTGCTCTCGGACTCCAGCTTTCGCAGTTCGCATTAGAGCTGGTGGAAGGACGGGCGTCCTCGCCCGTCCAAGGCCTAAATCGACGCTGTCATCCTGAGCGAAGCGAGGGACCTATGGATTTGAATCCGCTCCAATGCATAGGTATTTCCCCTTCGGCTACGCTCAGGGTCAAGATGCACTCCAAATTTATGTCGCGAATTTACGGAACATACCCAGATCGAACAATAGGTCGTCTGCATACGTACTCGGCATAAGAGCGATCTAAGGCAAATTGTGCCGGGGTGGCATCGCCGTTGCAACGTGATCCGCATGTCCACCACTTTTCCAACACCGCGAGATCCCGCGCGCGACCCCGAGCATCCGCTGGCCCGCGCCTTTGCCTCGTTCACCGAGGCGGCGGGTTCGCTCGAGCGCACCTATGGGCAACTGCAAGGGCAGGTCGCTCATCTCCGCCAGGAACTCGAAGTCACGAACCGAGACCTGGCGACGAGTCTCGAGGAAAACCACCGCATCCGCGAACGCCTGCGCCGCATTCTGGAAGGCTTGCCGTGCGGCGTTCTGGTGATCGAAGCCGGAGATCGGATTTCGACTCTCAATCCCGAGGCGGCGCGACTGCTCGGCGGCAGCTTCGAATCGGCGGACGCGTTGCCCGCCGTGCTCTCTGCGGCGCTCGACCGGGCGCGCCAGACCGGCGAAGAGCCGGAATTACCGCTCGCTGGTTTCGAGCAGTCCGCTTTAGATTTAGACCAGTTTTCTTCGAACCAGCCCTCTTCGAATCAAATCAAGTCCGTCTGGGTCGCCATCCGCCACGCCTGGCTGGAGCAAAGTCAGGCTCGTGCCACTTCGGTGTTTATCCTGCGCGATGTCAGCGAGGCGAAGAAGCTCGAACACGATCGCGAGCATTTGCGAAAGCAGCAGGCTCTGGTTGAGATGTCGGCCCTGCTCGCGCATGAAATCCGCAATCCCCTGGGCAGCCTCGAACTTTTCGCCGGACTCTTAGCCGAGGCCAATCTCGAAGGCGAAAGCCGCCGCTGGATCGAACACGTCCAGGCCGGTCTGCGCACGCTTTCCGCCACCGTCAACAATGTGCTTCACCTGCACAACACGCCCCAGCCTGAACTCGCCACAACCGACGCGGGCCAGCTCCTCGACTGGGCGTACGATTTTCTGCTGCCGCTCGCCAAGCAGGCGCGCGTCGAAATGCAAATCATCAACGGCCTCAATGGCGTCACCATTCATGCCGACCGGCACAGCCTCGAGCAGGTGCTGCTTAATCTCGCGCTCAACGCCTTTCGCTTCATGCCGGACGGCGGATGGCTCTCGATTCGCGGCATCGACTGCGCCTCGCGCGAGGACATGGAAAGCGGCGGCGTCGAAATTGTGGTGCGTGACACCGGGCCGGGCATTGCGCCGGACGACCTGCCGCGCATCTTTGAAGCGGGATTCAGCACCCGGCCCGGCAGCTCCGGCCTCGGACTCGCCGTCTGCCGCCGCATTCTCGAACAGCACGGAGGCTCGATTTTGGTCGAGAGCCGCCCCGGTCACGGCGCCACCTTCCGGCTCCGCCTTCCCCACAATGGAGCGTCGGCGGCGGCTGGAACCGGACAGTCGTCCGAAGACTCATCCGAAAACTTATCCGAAGATTCGTCCGGACATTCATCCGAACAAGTTGCCGAACCTGCCGCCGCATCTGGAGCCCAGCCATGAAGCGCCTCCTTATCGCCGACGACGATGCCGGCATGCGTGCCGCTCTCGAAGCCCGCTTCCGGCGCCGCGGGTGGCTGGTTGATGTCGCCGTGAATGGCGCCGAAGCGCTGGCGAAGTTTCGCGCCGGCTTGCATTCGCTCGTGATCACCGACGTGCGCATGCCGGGCCGCGACGGCTTCGAGCTGATGCGCGAGGTGCAAACCTCGTCGGCGCGCACGGCTGTGATCCTGCTGACCGCCTATGGTTGCGTGCCGGATGCGGTCGAGGCCATGCGCAACGGGGCTTGCGACTACCTGGTCAAACCGGTCTGCTTCGAAAAACTCGAGCTCGCCGTGGAGCAGGTGTTGCGCCGCGCCGAGGAATTTGGCAAAGATACCGAAACGCTCATCGGCCACTCGCCGGCTTGGGAGCAGGCGCTCGATCGCGCGCGGCAAGCGGCCTCGACCGATGCCGACGTTCTGATCGAGGCCGAAAGCGGCACCGGCAAAGAGTTGATCGCCCGCCTCATTCACCGCCTCAGCCGCCGCAAATCGGGACCGTTTGTCGCGCTGAACTGCACCGCGTTTCCCGAAACCCTGCTCGAAAGCGAATTGTTTGGACACGCCCGCGGCGCCTTCACCGGGGCCGTTGGCGCCCGGCCCGGCAAGTTCGAAACGGCCAGCGGAGGCACCTTGCTGCTCGATGAGGTGGGAGAGATGCCGCTGGCGCTGCAGCCGAAACTGCTGCGCGCCCTGCAGGAGCGCGAGTTCGACCGCCTGGGATCGAACCAGACCGTGCGCGTCGATATCCGCGTCATCGCGACCAGCAACCGTCCGCTTGAAACCGCCGTCGCCGAAGGCCGTTTCCGCGCCGATCTTTACTATCGCCTTAACGTGATTCCGATTTCCCTGCCGCCGCTGCGCGACCGCGCGGGCGACATTCCAGAGCTGGCCGAGTATTTTGCCGGGCTCTATGCTCCATCCGAAAACCCCGGGACCCAAGCCCGCTTATCCCGGGAACTGGTGGTTCGTCTCGAAGAGCACGCCTGGCCGGGCAATGTGCGCGAGCTGGCGAACTTCGTGCGGCGGGCTGTAGCGTTGTCGCGCGGCGGCGAGATCGGCGTCGAAGCCTTCGATCACGGAAAAATCTTGCACGGAAAAATTTTGTCCCGCCCCGAGCGCTCCCCGGAGTGGAAACCCGGCCTCTCGCTCGGCGAAATGGAGCGCCAGCTTTTTGCCATGACTCTCGAATCCACCGGCGGCAACCGGGCGCGGGCGGCCGAGTTGCTAGGCGTGAGTTTGCGCACGGTGCGCAACAAAGTCCGCGAATTTGGACTGCCTCCGCGGGATAACTATCGCAACGGCCTTCGAAACAACGGTCTTCGAAACAACGATCTTCCAAATAACAAGGAGCAACCATGTCCATGATCGATACCCCGCTGATGCGTGGTCTGGAGCGCGTGCTCGACGTGAGCGCGCTCCGTCATCAGGTGATTGCCTCGAATCTTGCCAACGTCGATACCCCGGGATACCGCACCCGCGATCTGCGTCCGTTCGCCGGCGAAATCGAGCAGGCCATGGCCGGCGACGAGCCGTCGTTCACTCCGGTCGCGCATGAAATCTCCGGACTGCTCGAGCGTCCCGACGGAAACAATGTCTCAGTCGAGCGCGAATCGCTGCTCTTGGCCCAGAACCAATTACGCTTTCAGGTGGCCGTGCAGTTCTTGAAAGCCGAGTTTCACCGTCTGTCCAGCGCTATCAGTGGAGGGAGTGCGTCATGAACCTGTTCGGCATGTTGGAACTCAGTGGCTCGGCGCTTGGCGCCGAGCGGCAGCGCGCGGAGGTGGTCGCGAGCAACATGGCCAACGCCCAAACCACGCGCACGCCGGCGGGCGGCCCCTATCGCCGCCAGTTGGTGGTATTTCAATCGCAGCGCGTTCCCCGATTCTCGCTCGCCCTCGCCGGCCTCACACGCGGAAACTCTTCCGCCGTGCGCGTGGCCGCAGTCGTCTCCGATCAGCGGCCGCCGGTGATGCGCTACGAGCCCGGACATCCCGACGCGAACGCGCAAGGTTACGTGGCCTATCTGCGCATCGTTTTCGACTGCAGCCTGGTTTCCGCCGAGCATCTCACCTACCTCGAGTTCCTCGAGCGCCTCCCGGACAAAGCCTACGTCGCGTCCTGCGATCTCGCCCCGGCCGGCGCCACGGCTGTGCTCCAGCTCGATTTCGCCATCGCCTTCCCCATCATCGACGTCATGCTCGGTGGGGAAGGCAAGAGCAGCGAAATTACCCGCGACATCACCGAAATCGAAGAACAGGTTCTCGAAGGCATCGTCCGCATCATGTGCCGCGAGTTGCAAACGGCCTGGCAGGTGATTGCGCTTGAATTCAATTTCGGCGCGCGCCAGCAGCTCTTGCAAACCCAGCGCCTCATGCCTCCCGAAGAAAAGAACCTTTGCCTCAGCTTCGAAATCAAAATGTCGGAAACCCGCGGTACCCTCAACCTCGCCATCCCCGCCGTGGTTTCCAACGCCCTGCTCAGAAAAATTTCCGCCGACTTCAGCTATCAGCGCCGCCGGGGCTCCGCCGAAGCCCGCCTGCAGATTCAGAAAAAACTGCTCGACTGCCTCTTCCCCGTCGAACTCTCCATGCCAGACCTCCAAGTGCCTTTGCAGAGCCTCAGCGAACTCGTTCCCGGCTGCTTGCTTCCTTTTTCCAGGAGCGCCTCCGCCCCCGCCATCATGCTGGTCGAGGATGTTCGTTTATGCTTGGCCACCCCGGTGCGCGTCGGCGCCCACCGCGCCGCCCGCGTCCTCTCTATCGATGCCCCGCTCCCAACCACAGGTGAACTATGACCGATGCGCCCGCCAAAAGCCCAGCCCCCGAACTTCGCGCCGAACTGTGCAATTGGTGCGAAGCCTGGGAAACCTGTCTCCAAAACGTGATCTCCCAGGTCTCCGGACAACCCTCCGTCTTCGAAATTTCTTCCCGGTCTCTGCCCGCCACCGATTCCGACGTGTGGTACACGGTCGTGGCCGGAGGCGCGGTCCATGGCGAGATGACCTTGCGTCTGCCTGCCGCCTCCGGTACCCTTCTCGCCCAGAAGTTCCTCGGCGAAACCGCGCCCGCGCCTGAAGGCATCGCCGCCGAACCCATCACTGCCGAGAACAAGGAAGCCCTGGAAGAACTCCTGCGCCAGATCGCCGGTTTGGCCTCCACCACCCTCGCCGCAACCGCCGGCGGCGAAGTCCAGCTTCATCTCTCCGCCTCGGCTGCTCCCTCCTGGTCCTCGGACGCCATCGTCTGCCTACAAACCAAGAACGAAGCCGAAGCCGGCGCCTCCATCACCGTCGAAATTCAGATCAGCCCCGCCCTCGCTGCCGCGCTTCAGTCGCGAGCGCAGCCCGTGCCCACCGCACAACCATCGTCTCCGTCTTCTTCGACCCTGCCCGCGCCCGCCTCCAGTTACGGCCGCCTCATGGATGTCGGCCTCAACGTCAAGCTCCGCTTCGGAACCCGCCGCATGCTGCTGCGCGAAGTGCTCGCCCTCAGTCCCGGAGTCGTCGTCGAACTCGAGAACACTCTCCATTCGCCCGTGGATCTTCTTCTCGAGGGACGCCTCATCGCCCAGGGTGAAGTTGTCGTCGTCGACGGCAAATACGGATTGCGCATCACCGGCGTCGTCGATCCCGCGCCTGCCGCCGGAGCCGCCGTCTGATTCTTGTTTAAGGATGATTGCCCAATGAAAAACTTTTTCAAGCTGCTCGCCTGGTTCACCAACTGGATCAAGCGCCACAACATCGAAGCGCAGCCCCCTTGTGCGCTCGTCTCCTGTTCGCGCTACTCGCAATCGCTCTGGCAGCGCCTCCGCCACCGCCAACGCCCGAGCGGAACCTTTCTCCAGGGCGCCTTCTATTGCCAGCCCCAATGCCTGGAGACCGCCCTCATCAACCAGCTCTCCCGCCTGCGCGTAATCGCTCCATCGCCGCCGCCCCCCAACCGCATTCCCCTCGGGCTCCTCATGGTCGCCCGCGGCAAGCTTACCCACACCGAAGTCCGCGCCGCCCTCGAAGCCCAGCGCCGCGCCCGCTACGGAAGAATCGGGGAGTGGATTGAAAAACTTGGCTTTGCCACCGAACAGGAAGTCACCACCGCCCTCGCTCTGCAATGGGGATGCCCCGTTGCAACTTCCTTCGATCCCTCCACCGTCCAGTCACTGGCCAATATTCCGCTTCCCATCCTCGAAGCCTTTCAGATGCTGCCCCTCAACTACGCTGTCGCCACCAACACCCTCTACCTCGCCTTCGGAGAACGCGTCGACCACGCCGCTCTCTACGCCATCGAAAAAATTCTCACTTGCCGCACTCAGCCCTGCGTTGCCGGACGCAAAAGTATCGCCCGCCAACTCGAGTTCATGCGCCAACTGCCCCGCACCACCGACGTGGAATTCGGCCCCATGAACGACCTCGCCGAAATGGCCCGCATTGCCTCCAGCTACACCGCCCGACTGAGTCCCGATGAAGTCCGCCTCAGCCGCATTGGCCGTTTCATCTGGCTCCGCCTCGCTGTCCGTCCCGAACTCCGGCCCAGGACGCGTTCCGTCACCACAAACCTAGTCTTCCGCTTGCAAACCGACTCCGCCCTCCCCTTCACTCGCCCCTCACCCCGGCTTCCCCCCGCTATCCCACCACAAACCAGATAGGGACGCGCTCGGGTAGGGCCGGAGGCCCTCGCCCGTCCATCCCGGCGAAACCCGGCAGTGCGCATCAGCGGCACACGATGCGCCGGAACTGGCTTAAGAAATTTGTCTTAGGAAGATGAACCAGAAGAAGTCACGCCCAGCTTTTCTCGGCGCCCCCGGCGTCTCGGCGGTGAAAAGCTTTACAGTGTCCGCTTAAACAAGGGCACCGCCAACGTCAGCGTCGCCGCCGCAAATATCGACAGATAAATCATGTCCGGAACAATCGCCCCCAGCCCCGTTTCCTTCAGCAGCAGCGACTTGAATCCATGCACCGCATACGTAAACGGATCTATCTTCGCAATCACCCGCAGCCACTTGGGAAACGCCTGCACCGGATAGATCGATCCGCTGGGGAAAAACAGCAGCGTATTCAGAATCCCAAACATCGCCCGCGGCACCAGCGGATCCTCGATCCGCACCATCAGCAAGAACATCATCGTGTTGAACGCCACAGAGGTCAGCGCGATCATTACCAGCAGCCCCAGCATCGTCCCCGGATTGAATATCGTCCCCACTCCCGCCAGCAGCGACCCGATCACCGTAATCACCACCCCGGTCATTACCGCCTTGATCGCCCCCGCCCCATTCAGCCCCAACACCAGCTCCGTCTTGGTGATCGGAGTTACCAAATATCCCTCGTGCACCCCGCGCGCCTTGTCGTCGATATACAGCATCCCCCCACCGATCATCACCGACACGAACATCGCCAGCGTGATTGACCCGGGCAGCAGGTACTTCATGTACTCGATATACGGATATAGCTCCACCACCTCCAGCGCCGTCTGCTGCAACAGCCGCGGCGAAACGTCTGGCTGGTTCAACGCGTCCGTCACTTCATTCATCTCGTCTTCGAGCGTCGAACTCATGAAGTTGTCGCTGTTGTCCACAACCAGCGCGATCCGCGGATGATTCTTCTCGTACACCAGCTTCGAATACTGCGCCGGAATAATCACCGCTCCCTGAATCTTCCCGTTGCGCACGTCCTCCCGCGCCTGCACTTCGTTGTCATACGGGACCGCAATAAACGTCCGCATATTCGCCCGCACCGCGTCAAACGCTTCCTTGATGCGGATCGCCTGCGTCCCATGATCCTCATCCACGAGCCCCATCTTCGCGTCGCGGATTTTTCCTCCGAACGCGTTCCCCAGCACGATCAGTTGCACCAGCGGAAAAATCATCGACGCCATCATCAGCGCCGGCGACCGGAAGAACTTGCGCATNNTGGGCGAGCGGAAGAACTTGCGCATCTCGCGCTCGATAATCGCCATCGTCCGGTTCATGGCTGCAACCCCGGCCGCGGCGGCATGATGAACGCATGCGCTTTCACCAGCTCATCGCGCAACTGCCGTCCCGTGTAAAAGACAAACACATCGTCCAGCGTAGTGTTCTGCACCGTAAGCGTCCTCAGCGCCACCCCCGCCGCGACCGCCATCTCGACCAGATCCATCGTCGTGCGCGACCCATTCGCCGTCAGCACCCGGAACATCCCCGCGCTCTCGTTCTGCACCGACGTCACTTCCGGCAATGCCCGCAGCTTTTCTTCCCATCCCGCCGGAGGATTGTCGAAGTGCGCCTCGATCACGTTCGATCCCGGCACGCTTGCCTTCAACGCCTCCGGAGTATCCAGCGCCACCAGCTTTCCATGATCCACAATCGCAACCCGGTTGCACAGCCGGTCCGCTTCATCCATGTAGTGCGTCGTGATCAGGATCGTAAGCTTGCGCTTCGCCTTGATGTTCGTCAGCATCTCCCACACCGACACGCGGGATACAGGATCGAGCCCCGTAGTCGGCTCGTCCAGAAAAAAAATCTTCGGACTATGCACCAGCCCCCGCGCAATCTCCAACCGCCGCCGCATCCCGCCCGACAGCGTTTTCGTTTGCGCATCCCGCCACTTCGTCAGATCGACGGTCTCCAGCAACTCTTCAATCGCCTCTTTGCGCCGCTTCTTCGGAACGTCATACAGCTTCGCGTAAATATTCAGGTTCTCTTCCACCGTCAGATCCAGATCGCTGGTCAAAGCCTGCGGAATCACTCCAATCGTGTGCCGCACCGCGTTCGGATCCCAAGCCACATCATGCCCCGCCACTCGCGCCCGCCCCGCCGTGATCGGAATCAGCGTCGTCATCATCCGGATCAACGTCGATTTCCCCGCCCCATTCGGCCCCAGCAGCCCAAAAATTTCCTCCTCCTTCACCGCAAAGGAAATATCATCCACCGCCAGGAACTCGCCATATCGCTTCACGATGTGTTCCACTTCAATCGCATTAGGAGCGTCCGCCGCAATCTCGCTCCGCAGGCTCAGTTCCGACCCCGCAACACTCCTGCCGTTCGCGGTGTTCCCGTTCGTCTTATTCACGCCCTCACTCATGGCTTGTATCTCTGAAACCTTGAAACCCTGAACCTGGCCTCTAGCTCCCCTTCAACTGCTCGGGCGACACCAGCACTTCCGCCGTCATCCCCGGCACATACGCGCCCTTCGGATTCTCCAGCCGTACCTTCAACGCAATCGTCCGTATATCCCGCTTCCGCCGCCCCACATCCCTCTGCGTCGCGAAATCCGCTTCCGCCGCCTTATAAAAAACTTTTCCCGGAACCACCGTGCCTCCCGGCAGCCGCACCCGCAGCGTGTCCCCAAGTCCAATATGATCGGAGTCCGTCTCCGGAATCGACGCCAGCACCCACGTGTCGCTGAAATCCACCACCGTCACGATCGCCTGCCCCGCGTTCACCACTTCACCTTCGCGCGCCGCCCGCACCAGCACCGTCCCCGTAACCGGCGCATAAATCTTCGTATATCCCAGGTGCACTTCCGCTTCCTTCAACAGTGCCACTGCGTTATCCACCTGCGCCCGCGTCGACGCCACCGTACTCTGCGCCGCCGTCGCCTGCTTCGTGCGCGCGATCGCCGAATCCAAATCCGCCTGCCCCGCCGTCACCTCATCCTTCAGCGCCTGCACGCTCGCCTGCTGCGCCTTCAGGTTCATCTCTGCCTGCACCCGGTCCTGCTCTGAATCCACGCCCGCCAGCGCTAATCCAATCGTCCGCCGGCTGTCGCTCTCCACCCGCGTCAAAGTAGCTTCCGCCTGCGCCAGTTGCGCCCGCGCCGCCTGCAGCTTCGCCTGCGAATTCGCTACATCTCCCGTCGTCGACCCTTTTGTCGATTGCCTCGTGTATTCGCTCTCGCTAACCTTCGACCGCAAACTGCCAATCGTCGCCGCCGCCGCACGCTCCTCCGCCTCCAACTCCGACGGATCCAGCAATGCAATCAGGTCCCCTTGCTTTACCTGCGTCCCTTCTTCCACTAGCAGCTTCATTATCCGCCCCTGAATCTGCGGACTCACCACGATCTGGTTCGCATCCACCGTCCCTACCAGCACCAGGTCATTCCCCCCCGGCGTGGAAAAAAAGTAGTACACCGAAGCAATCGCTAGAATGACCCCCAGCACAATCAGGAATTTATTCCGCGCACTCATCGAAAATCTCCTGGCATCTCGTCGGAAAGCCGTTGGCTGTTCGCTGTTCGCTCTTCGCCTTTCGCAACCATCCTTGGACAAGGAAGCGAATAGCGAACAGCGAACAGCGAACAGCCCTTCTCCGCGTCCTCGGCGTCTCGGCGGTGATCACTTAAACAACGCCGCCGAAACAAAATCCAGCACAAACGCCCGCCGCTCCCGAATCCGCTCCTCCGACAACGGATCCACCTTCATCAGCGTTTTCATCAGCGGCGCCGCGCTGAAATAAAAAATAATCGCCCCCACAACCGACGGTACAAAATCCATCGGATTCACCGCCCGAAATTCCCCCGCCTCAATCCCCTCCCGCAGCACATCGGCCACCTTCCCGAAGATCGGACGGAAATACTCCTGCGCAACGCGCCGCATATGGGTGCTGCCTTTCGTGCCCGACTGCATCCACTCCGCCTGCACCACCCGCGGAAACCGCGGATTGGCCGCGATGTAATCGAAATATGCCCCCAGATATTCCAATATTTTCTGACGCGGAGGCAGTTTGCTCTCGAGCACCGGCGCGACCCGCGCCCGCAGCCCGCTGAACACATGGTCCAGCACCGCTTCGTACAAAGCGTCCTTGTCTTTGAAGTAGTAATAAAGCAGCGCCTTATTGACGCGCGCCTCGCGCGCGATCGTATCCGTGCGCGCCCCCGCAATCCCGTTCTCTGCAAACTCCGCCACCGCCGCTTTCAGGATCGCCGCCCGGCTCTCCTCCGGCCGCCCGCGAGTCCCCAAACGATGAATCCCCAGCTGGCCTGTGCCACGACGTGATCGAACCGGACGTCGTGTAGCCGCGGGTGCCTTCATATAATTAACCAGTTAGTTAGATTCTACCCGACCCCAACCCGCGAAGCAAGCCACAAAACTCACGTACGGACGGCCGCCCTCGGGAGCCTGCCCTGAGCGAAGTCGAAGAATCCAGCCGAGCGCAGCTCGGCAGCGCCGTTGGCACGGCCCCGTACCTCGCGTTCGGAGAGAGAAGATGGCAACAAGAAGAAGAGAAAGAAGAGAACGAAGCCGTCAGAAAACAAGCAAAGACAAAGACAGCAAAAGACGGCGACTCTGCGCACTCCGTAAACCTCGAAGCCGCGGAAACCGTTACCGCAATCCGCCCGCGATCGAAGGCACCAGCAGCACCTCATCGCCGTCCTGGAATGAATACGAAGCGCCACCCAGGAAGCGAATATCTTCTTCATTCACATAAATATTCAGGAACCGCCGCGTCTCTCCCGCTTCATCCCTCAAATGGGGCTTCAAGTCGGGAAACTGCCGGTCGAGCTCCGAGAACAGCTCACTGAGATTCGCAGCCGAGCAGACGACGCGCGGTGTCCCAGAGGTAAGCCGCCGCAAAGCCGTAGGGATTTGAACGGTGATGCTCATGAAAAAACCTCCTGGGCAAAAAGCCCGTAACAAAAGTGGTGTGGTCGTTCGCTGTTCGTCGTTCGCTATTCGCTATCCGCTATTCGCTCAACCTTGATGGCCAGTAAGTCAAGTCAAGCCGCAAGGCATGACAGAAAGGTTGAGCCAGTAGCGAACGACGGGCAGCGAATAGCGAAGAGCGAACGACGAACGCCCAACGACTAAGCGACCACAGCCGACGCCGATGCTGCCGTCTCCGGAAATGAGACCGGCAAACTCGCCGCCTTCACCGCGAGGTACGCTTCAAACTCGGCAAGCTTCGGAGCGATCGGAGTTTCCGCTTGATACTCATCGGCCAGCACGTCGGTGGTCTTGAGTCCGTTGCCCGTAATGCACAGCACGGTCGTCTCATCGGGCAGAATGCGGTCCTGCTGGATCAGCTTGCGCGCGGTTCCAACCGTTACGCCGCCCGCGGTCTCGGTGAAGATGCCCTCGCTCTCTGCCAGCAACTGGATGGCATTGACCACCTCGTGATCCGAAATGTCTTCCGCCCATCCGCCGCTTTTGGTGATGGCCTTCACCGCGTAATGTCCATCGGCCGGATTGCCGATTGCCAGCGAGCGCGCAATCGTCTTCGGACGCTGCGGTTCGATCTCGGTCGAGTACTGCTTGATCGCCGTGGAAATCGGCGAGCAGCCGGACGCTTGCGCGCCAAAAAATCTAACGGGCTTGGGATCGACCAGCCCCAGGAGAATCAGTTCATCGAACGCTTTTTTGATTTTCGTGATCAGCGATCCGCCCGCCATCGGCACCACGACGTTATCGGGCAGTCTCCAACCTAGTTGCTCGGCGATTTCATAGCCCACCGTCTTCGAGCCTTCGGCGTAATACGGACGAAGATTGACGTTCACGAATCCCCAGCCATGTTCGCCGGAACGATGTTCGTCGGCGATCTGCGAGCACAGGCGATTGACATGATCGTAACTGCCGTTGATGCGCACCAGCTCCGCGCCAAACACTTGCGTGCCCAGAATTTTCGCGGGCTCAAGATCCGAAGGAATAAAAATCCACGCCTTCAAACCTTCACGAGCCGCTTGCGCCGCCACCGAGTTCGCGAGATTCCCAGTCGACGAGCAAGCGACCGTATCAAACCCGAAGCTGCGCGCATTGGCCAGCGCAACGGCGACGACGCGGTCTTTGAAGCTCAAAGTGGGCAGGCAAACCGCATCGTTTTTAACGAAGAGCCGCCGCGACCCGATCCTGTCTCCCAGCCGCGGAGCGCTCACCAGCGGCGTGTATCCCACCGGCAGCGACGGCTGATACCCTGCCGGCAGCGGCAGCAATTCGCGATAGCGCCACATGTTCGGGGCGCGCGAAGCGAACAGTTGGCGCGAAATGCGCGGGCGGATCGAATCGTAATCGTAGGTAACTTCGAGCGGCGAGAAACAGTCTTCGCAGATACTGCGCGGTTGGTTGCCCCAGGTCTTGCCGCATTCGCGGCAGCGGAG
>PLIC01000154.1 GCA_003139995.1 Candidatus Acidiflorens stordalenmirensis
ACATTTAGCACGGCTCGATACGGGCCGTTGTCTTGGATGGAGCGGAATGGTAGTCTAACGAAGTCGAGCGGGAGTAGTTCAGCGGTAGAACGCCAGCTTCCCAAGCTGGATGTCACGGGTTCGATCCCCGTCTCCCGCTCCAAACCTTGCTTGATTCTGTGCGGTAATCGGAACTCACTTGCCAGCGCTGCTGGCTGCGGACGTCGCGGCCCTCAACTGAATCAGGCCGATTCCCAGGCCTCCCACAGCGCCAGCGAGCAGCCCCAGCAGCACCAGTACGGGTATGCTCTCAAGAAGCGCACTCTTCTTCTTCAATTTCGCCATTCTGTGTTCTCCACTTGGAATTTGTTGCCCAACTCATTTTAGCATTTGCCCTTCCATTCCCAGCCCAGATAGGGAGCGCAACAGGCTGTACCAGCGAGAGATGGCAGGAACGGCACCGCCAGAAAGGGTTATAGTGAAAAGTCTTTCACCTAAAGGGAAGCTGCCGCGGGAGTAGAATCCGGGGTTTTTCCGCAAGGACGGTGCTGCGTTCCCGCGAAGTCTGAGCTGCTCCGAGGTAGAAAACAGGCTGCGGTTAGCGATTGCCCGCCTTTTTTTTGAGGGCGGGCGTGGCATCTTTAGATTTGGTCTTTCTCTTCAACGTGGGCCGCTTCTTCTGAGGCAAGCTGCGAAGACCAGCCTCGACGAAAACTCGCTGCCGCCCTATGATAAAAATGAATCATTCGAGGTGCATTCATGACAGAACCAACTTACGAAGAATTGAAAGCTCGCCTGGCCGATCTGGAAAAGCAGGTGGAAACGAAAAAGAGAAGCGGCGCCATGGAATTCCGCGTGAGCGAGAAGGGCGGCGTCAGCGTGTATGGACTCGGCCGTTTTCCGGTGACGCTCTACTACGAGCAGTGGACAAAGCTGCTCGAAGCGGTCCCCGACCTTAAAGCTTTCATTGAAAAAAATAAGAGCAAGCTAAAGCTGAAGCAAGGCTAGAGCGGAGCCAGCGTTGCTGTGTACGATCTTGGTGGAGACGACCGTTCCGGGCCGTCCACCGGACGCGACGCGGCAGACTGCCTCTGGGCATGGCAATTCTGGATTCGCCCAAAAATGTTCGTTAAATGCGCTCCTTGTCAACACAAAAGGCGATTTTGCCGCCGTTCCTTGTGCTCATCGTTCCTTTAACCATGATCTCTTGGGGCAAGGGTGGGAACTTGACATCACGTATAATACGTGTTACACGTATAACACGTGATCCCATGAGTATATCCAAGCAGAACGTGACCATAAGCCTAACCCAGCAGACGCTCCAGAAGGTGAGAATTCTGGCCGCCCGCCGCGCTACCTCCATCAGTGGCCTCCTTGCCGACCAAGTTGAGATACTTGTGGGCGAGGAAGAAGCGTATGAGCGTGCGCAGCGACAGGCCATGACGCTGCTCGATCGGGGCTTTCATATGGGCGGTGTGATTCGAGTCAGTCGAGACGAATTGCATGAGCGATAGGACCTTCGTCGACACGAACATTTTGATCTACGCTCACGACGCCGATGCGAAATCAAAGCATGAAGTGGCCAAGAGCGTCCTCGGCGAACTTTGGAGCCAGCGAATGGGCGTTCTCAGCATGCAGGTGCTCGAGGAATTCTATGTCAATGTGACTCGCAAGATTGCGTCTCCGCTTCCCAAAGATGTGGCGCGGATGGTAGTGAACAGCTACGCGATTTGGTGCATTGAAATCACTCCCGCTGAAATTTCGTCGGCGTTTCGAATTGAAGACGAATCCCGGATCGGATTTTGGGATGCCCTCATCATCGCCTCCGCAGCCAAATGCGGAGCAAGCCGGATTCTCTCCGAGGATCTAAATGCCGGACAACAGATCGCGGGCGTACGGATCGAAAACCCATTCGGCAGGTAGGAGTGGTGCGCCCGGAGAGAATCGAACTCCCAACCTCATGGTTCGTAGCCATGCACTCTATCCAATTGAGCTACGGGCGCATTGAGCCAGAATTGTGTCTTTGCATTATAACGGAAAGAGAATCGTTTCGCCCAACCTGATCGCCGGAAACGTTCGCCGAAAAACCCTGAGCCGAGTTCGATTTGCCCTTCCGATTCGCGCCAAATTCGCGCTGGCTGTAAAAATCGGGGGCCCAACCGAAGTAGAAGATTTGTAAATTTGCGTAAAAGTTTCCGGCCCAGCGCAAAACCTACCTGCCCCAGCGTTCTACTAATGCATGTTGGCAATGCGTTAGCGATTGGCACCCGACATGCTCCTCCTTGGCGCAAGACGAAGTGGCGCGCAACGGGGCATTTGAGAAAAAACTTCGGCCAGAGGTCTTTCCGAATGCCCCTTGCAATACTCCGTTTGTCGCCGAGGCGCGCTCCGCCCGGTTTCCGGCCTTCCCCCTAGAATCCTCCTGGAAAATGAGGATTAGCAGGGAAACGGGCGGAGTGCCGGCTAATCCTTTCTCTTTTGATTTCTGCTAAAAAAGACGGCCTCTTCAACAAGTTCAGGCGAGCGCCAGTTGCTCCCGCACGTCGATTCCGGCCTGGCGCAGCAACTTGGCTACCGCGTCGCCCTTCAATCGCGAGGCGTCGAACCGCACGCGCACCGTCCGTTCTTTCTCTTTAAACTGTATGCGCTGGATGCCATAGACCTCGCGCACACTGTCCATGGCCCGCAACTCAGCTTCTCCGGGCGGAGTCTCGTAGCGGTAGGCGGCTTCGAGGTATGTCATTTCATTTCTCCCAAGGAATAAGGTTCGAGGATTACTCTTGTGTATCTAAATATGAGTATCTAATAATGGCTGGATTTCTCCAAGCTCGATATGGCAGCTAAACTCAACTAGACCATGGACCACATTGACCCCGCACCGTCCTTCGCCAAAGCCAAAGACCCCGTCTGCGGGATGGATGTGAATCCCGCAACCGCTCGCTACAAGACTCTGCACAATGGCAAAGAGTATTTCTTCTGCTCTGCCGGTTGCCTCGCGAAGTTCCAGGCGAATCCCGAAAAGATTCTGTCATCCCCGCCCAAGCCTATGACAATGACATCGGGACTGGTGTCCCTGGGCGCCCCGACTGGTATTCCGAAAATGGTCATGCCAACGCTGACCACGCCAACCCTGAGCACTCCGGCTGCGGTTGGTGCGGGCAAACAGAAAGACACTCGCACCTACGTTTGTCCCATGTACCCCGAGGTGCGGCAGATCGGGCCGGGCCCCTGTCCCAAGTGTGGAATGGCGCTCGATCCCGAGTCGCCCGTGCTCTCCGCGATTAAGACCGAATACACGTGCCCGATGCATCCAGAGATCGTGCGAGCAGAGCCGGGGAGTTGTCCGATCTGCGGCATGGCACTTGAGCCGCGCACGGTGACCGCAGAAGAAGACAATCCCGAGCTGCGCAACATGACGCGGCGGTTTTGGATCAGCCTGGCTCTGACCGCGCCATTGCTGGCGATTGCCATGGGCAGCATGTTGTGGCCGCATTTCTTCATGGGTGGCATCGTCGTCGAGCGAGGAGACCATGCAGTAATAACGCCGTGGAGCTCAATCCTGCCGTGGCTTGAACTGCTGCTCGCCACGCCTGTCGTCCTGTGGGGCGGCTGGCCGTTCTTCCAGCGCGGCTGGGCGTCGCTGGTAAATCGCAGCACGAATATGTTCACGCTGATTGCGATGGGCACCGGCGTTGCGTACCTCTTCAGCGTGGTGGCAACGCTATTCCCACAGATATTTCCCGCGTCGTTCCGAACCATGAGCGGTCGCCCGGATGTGTACTTTGAAGCGGCAGCGGCGATCGTCACGCTCGTATTGCTGGGGCAGGTGCTGGAACTGCGCGCTCGCAGCCGCACGTCGAGCGCGATCCGCGGACTGCTCGATCTAAGCCCAAAGATGGCGCGCCTAATGAGCAAAAATGGCAGCGAAGATGGCAGTGACGACGGCAGTAAAGAAAGCTCGGAGCGCGACATTCCCCTCGAAGACGTGAAGCCGGGTGATCGCCTGCGTGTGCGTCCGGGAGAAAAAATTCCCGTCGATGGCATTGTGCTCAATGGGTCGAGCGTAGTAGACGAGTCCATGATCACGGGCGAATCCCTGCCGGTGGAGAAGACCGCGGCCTCGCATGTGATCGGCGCGACCGTGAACGGCAACGGATCGCTCGTAATGCGCGCCGAGCGCGTCGGCAGCGAGACTATGCTGGCGCAGATCGTGCAGATGGTCAGCCAGGCGCAGCGCACCCGCGCCCCAATCCAACGCCTGGCGGATAAAGCAGCCGGCTGGTTTGTTCCGGCGGTGATCGCGATTGCAGCGGTGACATTCATCGCGTGGGCAAGCTTCGGGCCGGAGCCGCGCTTCGCGCACGCCATCGTGAACGCTGTGGCCGTGCTGATCATTGCGTGTCCGTGCGCGCTCGGCCTCGCCACGCCGATGGCGATCATGGTCGGCACCGGACGCGGCGCACAAGCGGGCGTGCTCATCAAGAATGCCGAGGCGCTGGAGACGCTGGAAAAAGTGGACACCATCGTCTTCGACAAGACCGGAACATTGACCGAGGGAAAACCGAAAGTGGTGTCGATTTCAACCGCCGGGAATCCGCCAGCCATTTCGAAAGACGAGCTTCTGCGGCTGGCGGCAAGCCTGGAGCGCGCCAGCGAGCATCCGCTGGCCGCGGCGATTGTCTTGAAGGCGAATGAAGAGAAGTTGAGTTTGAGCGAGCCTGTTAATTTTGAATCCGTGCCGGGCCAGGGCGTACGCGGGACCGTGGAAGGGAAGAGCGTTGCAGTTGGAAACATCGCTCTGATGAAACAGGTAGGAGCACTCGGGCAGCAAAAAGCGATTGCAGGCCTTCGGCCCGCCGGATCCACCTCAATGTTTGTGGCAGTCAACGACCGCTACGCTGGGTCGATCGCAGTCGCGGACCCGGCGAGGGTATCTTCTGCCAACGCGCTGCGCGAGCTGAAAGCCCAGGGAATCCGGCTAGTCATGCTCACCGGCGACAACCAGACGACGGCCCAGGAGATAGCGCGGAGCCTTGGAATCGAAGACTTCAAAGCCGAAGTTCTGCCCGCGCAAAAAGCCGAGATCGTCAAGAGTCTCCAAAGCGAAGGCCGCGTGGTTGCCATGGCGGGCGACGGCATCAACGACGCCCCCGCGCTCGCGCAAGCGCAAGTCGGAATCGCCATGGGGACGGGAACCGACATCGCGATGGAGAGTGGCGGCATCACGCTGCTTAAAGGAGACCTTGAAGGAATCCTGCGCGCCCGCAAGCTGAGCCAGGCGACGATGCGCAACATCCGGCAGAACTTGTTTTTCGCATTTCTCTACAACTCGATCGGAGTGCCGATTGCCGCGGGCGTGCTGTATCCCGCGTTCGGGCTGCTGCTAAGCCCAATCCTGGCCGCTGCTGCGATGAGCTTCAGCTCGGTGTCCGTAATTACAAACTCGCTGCGCTTGCGGAAGGTAAGACTCTAGGTCCCACTAGAATTTGTCATCCCGAGCGAACCGGGATCCCCAGCGCCCGCTTTTGGCACGATGGGGTGGAGGAGCTCGGGATGACAATTCATGGAAGATGCGAAGAAAAGCTAAAGCTTGCTCAGATAATCCGTCACTTCCGGGCTAGTCCAATCTACCGCGCCGATAAACTTGCGGCGGATGACTCCGTTGCGGTCGATCACGTAGCTCTCCGGCCAGCCAAACGTGCCGTAGAGCGAACTCGCCTTCCTCGCTTCATCCCGCACGGTGACCATGTTGACGCCGTAGTCCTTGAGGAACCTGTGGTACTCAGCGTCGTCGGCATCGATGCTGACGGCAACGACCACCACACCTTTATCTTTGAGGCGCGCCTGCATACGAACCAGCGATGGCGTCTCTTCAATGCACGGCGGACACCAAGTCGCCCAGAAATTCAGTACCACCACCTGCCCGCGAAACTGGCTGAGCGTGACTTTGTGGTCGGAATCCTGCACCGTGAAGTCCGGGGCATTCGAACCGATGCGCGCGGGATGGCCGCCGCTGTAGCATCCGATCAGGGCCGACAGCAATCCAATGGCTAGTAGCGTGACAAGCGGCGTGGCAAGAAGCGTTCGTCTCACCCCGCTATAATAGCGAAAATCCGATGGATCGTTCACTTCCAGCCGCGACGCCCCAGTTCCCGATCCCCGAGGTCCCGATCCCCGATGTTTCCATTATCGTTCCGGCCCGGAACGAAGAGGCCAGCCTCGGCGAATGTCTGGAATCGCTGACCGCCCAAACCGGCGTGGCTTTCGAGATCGTCGTGGTCGACGACGGTTCCACCGACCGCACGCGCGAGATCGCGCAGAGTTTTGCCGGAGTGCGGGTGATCTCGCCGGAGCTTCTGCCCCAAGACTCGACGCGGAAGAACTGGACAGGGAAGAACAACGCGGTCATTGCCGGGGCGGAAGAAGCGCGTGCGAACTGGCTGTTGTTCACCGATGCAGACACCGTGCATTTGCCGGGATCGGTGGCGCGGGCTTTGGACGAAGCGAAGAAAGAACGGGCTGATTTGTTGTCGTACTCACCCGAGCAGGTGGTTGTCACCTTTGCCGAGCGTGCCGTGATGCCGGTAATCTTCGCGGAAATGGCGGCGCACTACCCGCCCGAGAAAGTGCGCGAGCAAAGTTCGAAAGTGGTGGCAGCGAACGGGCAGTATATTCTTGTCCGCCGCGCCGCCTACGACGCCGTGGGCGGGCACGCCGCGGTGGCCACGGAAATCCTTGAGGACGTTGCCCTGGCCCGGCTGTTTCAGAATGCCGGACAGCGCGTGTATTTTCGTTGCGGCGGAGACGCTGTGCGCGCGCGCATGTACCGCAACTGGTCTCAGCTTCGCGAAGGCTGGACAAAGAATCTGGCGCTGTTGTTCCCTCAACCGGAACGGCTTGCGCTCCTAAGTTTGTCGTCGTGGTTCATGGCATGGTCGGGGCTTGGTGTCGCCGTGTCTTGCGCGTTCAGCCATCACTTCGTGTGGATTGGGTTCGCCGCTCCGTGGTTGTTGGTATACCGGCGAATTCGCGCCGCGCATTTTACAACTGCGAATAACCTGACCGCAATCGCTTGCGGTCTGCCGATGTTCGCCTATATGCTGCTGCGCTCGAAGAAGGCCCACGCGAGCGGCCAAGTATCGTGGAAGGGCCGTGCCTACAGTGTCGGCGCCCGAAGCGGAAGTGCGCCTGCTGTAATGCAAGCGGCAAGAACAATTTCACGAATTGAGCATCAAGGATTGAGAGCTAAGAGCTAAATGCTAAGTGCTAAGAACTGACTTTATGGTCTATCTCACACGCAAAACTGAATTTTCCGCGTCGCACTTCTATCACAATCCGGAATTTACTCCGGAAGAGAACCAGCGCGTCTTCGGCAAGTGCAATAATCCCAACGGCCACGGGCACAACTACACCCTGGAAGTTACCGTGAAGGGCGCCGTCGATCCGAAATCGGGATTCGTCGTCGACCTGAAGCAATTGAAGGACGTCATGGGCAGGGAAGTGCTCGACGCGTTCGACCATCGTTTCCTGAACAAGGAAGTGCCCGAGTTTCTTACCAAGATCCCGACGACCGAGAACCTAGCCATCGCCATCTGGCAACGCCTCGCGCCGAAACTCAACGCGGCGCAGTTGCATCGCGTGCGCGTTTACGAAACGCCCGACTTGTTCGTCGATTTCTACGGCGAGAATTTCCACGCAAAAGACTTCCACGGAGGAGCATGAAGGCGCACCTGACCCGGCGGTATATGTTTTCGGCGTCGCACCGCTTGCACAGCGACAAGCTGTCGGCGGAAGAAAACCGCGCGACCTACGGCAAGTGCAATAATCCCTATGGACATGGGCACAATTACACGGTCGAGATCACCGTCAGTGGACCGGTCGATGAACAGACCGGCATGGTCTGCAATCTTGTCGATCTGGATGGCTTCGTGCGCAGCGAAATTCTCGAACGCTACGACCACCAGAACTTGAACCTGCTCCGAGAATTCGCGAAAGAGGTTCCGACTACCGAAAACCTATGCATCGCGATCTACGAAATTGTGACGCGCGGCTTCCGCCATGCTCATCTAGAAAAGGTACGCATTGAAGAGACGATGATGAATTCGTTTGAATACCGCGGAGAAGAATAGTCGTTAGTCGTTAGTCGCTGGTCGTTTGCGGACACAGTTTGCCAACGACTAACGACCATCGACTAACGCCCAGGAAACCTATGAAATCGACCACTGAATCGAACACTCTGACCAGCGCCACTTACGAACAATTAGTGCGCGAAATGCTTGTCCGCCTCGGCGAAGATCCCAATCGCGAAGGCCTTACGCGCACACCCGAGCGCGTCGAAAAGGCCATGCGATTTCTCGTCAAAGGTTACAAGGACGATCCCGAAGCGCTTTTGCGCAAGGCGCTGTTCACGGTCGGCTACGACGAGATGGTGATCGTGAAAGACGTCGAAATGTTCAGCCTGTGCGAGCACCACCTTTTGCCGTTTTTTGGCAAGGTGCACGTGGCTTATATCCCAAACGGAAAAGTCATCGGCCTGAGCAAGATACCGCGCCTCATCGAAACCTTCTCGCGCCGCTTGCAGATCCAGGAGCGGCTGACCACGCAGATTGCCGAGGCGATCCAGAGCGCGATCGAGCCGCAAGGCGTCGGTGTTGTCATCGAGGCCCGGCATCTGTGCATGATGATGCGTGGCGTCGAGAAGCAACATTCTTCGGCGATAACTTCGTCCATGCTCGGCTGCTTCCGCAACGAAGTAGAAACGCGAACCGAATTCCTTTCGCTGATCCGGCAGCGCTCGAATGGCGTCTGATTTGTAGGCTTTGCCTGTGTGGGGACGGGCGCCCTCGCCCGTCCAAGCTGAGCGCAGCTCGGCAGTTGCCTGCGGTCAGAGCGACGCTGGATGTTCTCTATAGCCCTATTGCCGAGTTGTGAACTCAAGGCTAGAAAGCTCGCGGCGGTTGGAATAAGCTGAAAAATACCGCATGCCGAAACGCAAACTCAAATTTCGCGAACCCACACCGCGCGAACCGAATCTCTCCGGCCACCTCGCCCTCGTCACCGGCGCCAATCGCGGCATCGGTCTTGCCATCGCCCGCGCGCTGGCGCGCGAAGGATGCAATCTCGTCATCACCGGCCGCGACGAGCGCGCCTTGGCCAAGGCGCGCGCTGAATTGGAGAAGCTGCAGCCGGAGAAATTCAAAGTTCACGTGCTGGCGCAGTCCTGCGACGTCCGCAACCCCGACTCGGTTGACTATCTTTTCGCGCTCGTTCGCGGATTGCACAAGCCGCTCGATATCGTCATCAACAACGCCGGCATTGGGCATCCCGATCTCGCCGTCGGCGAGTTGCCCTATCCCACCTGGATGGAAGTAATCGACACCAACCTCAACGGCCTGTTCCTCGTGACGCAGGCGGCGCTCGCCGTGATGCAGCGCGGAAGCACGATCGTGAACAATCTGTCAATCGCCGCCGAGCGCGTCTTCACGGGGTCGGCAGCTTACAATGCATCGAAACATGGCGCCCTCGGTTTCACCGACACCTTGCGCGAAGAGTTGAGGCCGAAGGGCATTCGCGTCATTGCGCTCATGCCCGGCGCAACCGACACCGCAATCTGGGACGTGCTGTGGCCGAAAGCGCCAAGGCGTAAAATGATGTCCGGCGAAACCGTCGCCCGTACGGTGGTCAACGCGCTGCTCTTGCCCGAAAACACGACCGTGGAAAAAATCGTGGTGATGCCCTCGAGCGGGACGCTGTAGAGAAAGTGCCGTGTAGCGGCGACGCGGGCGCTTGATTGGGCATCAAAGGAAGCGTAGGTTTCGTCATGGTCCGTGCAATGTCGTTTGCTAGCGGCCAACGACTAACGACGAACGACTGAAGCCCCGCGACCAACCACCGAGAAAACACAATGTCA
Source organism: Candidatus Acidiflorens stordalenmirensis (assembly GCA_003139995.1). Lineage (GTDB taxonomy): Bacteria > Acidobacteriota > Terriglobia > Terriglobales > Acidobacteriaceae > Acidiflorens > Acidiflorens stordalenmirensis. The sequence goes on from PLIC01000154.1 coordinate 9,890, forward strand.
TTTCTCGATTACTTCAAATCGCTAAAAGAGCCGGAGCACCGCCTGGCGTGGGCCGTAGCCATCGTCGCCGATGTCCTCCAGATCGCCGCGTTTCCATTCTTCGTCGAGGGAGCCATGTCGCCCGCAGACTCGCTGCTCGACCTGATCGTGGCCTTCGTCATGATTCGTCTTCTCGGATGGCACTGGGCTCTCCTGCCGACGGTCGCCGCCAAACTCATTCCCGGCGCAGACCTTTTTCCCACTTGGACCGCCGCCGTATGGTTCGTCACCGGCCAGCAGGTGAAGGCCAGTTCCAGAGACGTGGAGATTCTGCCTCCAGGTCCCGCGCCAGACCCGCGCCGCTGACAGCTGAGAGCTGATAGCTCTCTACCACGTCCCATACCGGTATCGGTGCGGCCGTTCGCTGAATACGTTAATCATGACCACGCCCGCGACAAAGCCTCCAACATGCGCCCAGAAAGCGATCCCGCCCGAAGTCTGGCTGGTTTCGGCGATCGCGGTAGCAGTGCCGCTCAGAAAATTTCCCACGAACCAGTAGCCAAGCATCAGCCATGCCGGAACGTGAAACAGAAATATCGGCGGGAACCAGATCAGCACGCGCGCCCGCGGATACAGAATGAAGTACGCGCCCATCACGCCCGCAATCGCGCCACTCGCCCCAACACTCGGCACGCGCGAGCCCTGGTTCAGCAGAATGTGCGTGGCCCCGGCAGCCAGCCCGCTGGCCAGGTAAAACACCAGATACGTGAAGTGTCCAAGGTAGTCTTCGATGTTGTCGCCGAAGATCCACAGGAAGAGCATGTTCCCGGCCACGTGTAAGAATGAAGCGTGCAGAAACATCGAGGTGAACAATGGCAGGATGGCCGTAGCCACCGGGGCGTAAGAGTGTCCGGTGAGCACGGCGAGCGTGTGGTGAGGGACCACGCCAAACTCGACCATTACTGCATTCAGCGCCCGATGGCTCTGCATCCCCACCCAGAGCTCGCAGAGAAAGACCAGCACATTCAGGACGATCAGAAAGTAGTTGACGAACGGCGTCGAGAAAATGGGTTGATCGTCACGAAGAGGAATCATAGAGAATTGGTAATTGTGTAATCTGTAATTTGGTAATTTGAGCGGGGATCATAAACACCGCCCGGCGCCGCCGTCCGCAAATTGCCAAATTACAAGTTACCAAATTACAAAATTCCATGAACGGTGTCGTAGTCATCGATAAACCGCCCGGGCTGACGTCGCACGACGTGGTCAATCGCGTGCGCCGAATTCTCGGTCAGCGCTCGGTCGGCCATCTCGGAACCCTTGACCCATCGGCCACCGGAGTCCTGCCGCTTGTGCTCGGCAACCTCACGCGCCTGGCCCAGTTCTACGTCCATTCCGAGAAGACCTACGAAGGCGTGATTCGCTTCGCCTTCTCGACCGACACCTACGACGCCGATGGCGAGCCCACCACGCCGCTGCAAGACGTGCACATCAGTGGCGATGAAGTGCGCGCCCTGGCGGCGCAGTTTCGCGGCACCATCGAGCAGATGCCGCCGCCGTTTTCCGCCAAGAAAATTGCCGGAGTCCCCGCCTACAAACTGGCCCGCAAGCACAAAGCAGTCGCGCTCAAGCCGGTGCAAGTAGAAATTAAAGAGTTCGAAATTCTGGACACCACAGCCGATCAAGCCACCTTCCGCGCGCGCGTGGCCTCGGGCACCTACATTCGGTCGGTGGCCCACGAGATGGGCCAGAAGCTGGGCTGCGGCGCGCATATGGCCAGCCTGCGCCGCACCGCCGTCGCCGAGTTCGCAATCGAAGATGCCCACTCGCTCGAAGCGCTCGAAGCCGCGATGCAGCAGGGAACTGTCGAGTCGTTGTTTGTCCATCCCAGAAAGTTGGTGCCGCAGTTGCCGAGCGTCACCGCCAATGAAGAAAGCGCCGCCCTTATCCGCAGTGGCCGCGCCGTCAATCTGCCGGAAATGTCGCGTGCTCCACAGGTAAAAGTCTTCTACGGCCAACGCGATCTGATCGCAATCGCCACCAGAATCGCAGGGACGCTTTTTCACCCGAAAATCGTGTTTCCCGCGTGATGAGTCATTACGGTGGAGCGACGGGCGTCTCGCGAGCCTGCCCTGAGCGCAGTCGAAGGGTCCCGCGGAGAACCCCGACCCGCACGTCACAGACGCAGAGTGCGATGGGCAGTATACTCTGGCGCAGGAGGACCAGTTGCGTCCTCGCCGGGAGTAGAACCCTTGACCTTCGCCAACTGTTATGAAGATGGCGCCCGCGCCGAAGCCTACGCCACGTTGGAGTTCAAGAACACCTACCACTTAGCGTATCGAGACATCCCGGCGATCCTCGGCGCGCATGTTCGCGGTCGCAAAAGTATCGACTTCGGTTGCGGCACCGGACGATCTACGCGCTTCCTGCGCCAACTCGGCTTCGAGGTCACGGGAGTCGATATCGCCGAGGATATGATCCGCAAGGCGCGCGAACTGGACCCCTCCGGCGACTACCGCCTGATTGGCAGCGACGACTTAAGCTCGTTTCAGTCCGGAACTTACGATCTAGTGCTTGCCGCCTTCACCTTCGACAACATCGGGGGCAAGAATAACGACAACAAAGTGCGAGTCCTGCGCGACCTGGGCCAGCTCCTCAACCGGGAGGGAAGGCTGGTGCTGATCGTCTCCCGTCCGGAAATTTACACCCACGAATGGGCGTCGTTTTCGACGAAAGACTTTCCCGAGAACCAACTGGCGAAGTCGGGGGAAAAAGTGCGCATCATTGTCACGGATCACGCCGATCCGCGCCCGGTCGAAGACATTGTGTTTACAGACGAGTCCTACCGCGAAGTCTTCGAAGAAGCCCATCTGCGGCTGCTACAGAAATACGAGCCGTTGGCGCGGGAAGACGAGCCGTATTGGTGGGTGAGCGAGTTGCGGATTGCCCCTTGGGCTGTGTACGTGGTCGAGTGTGCGTGAGGCGGCCGCCGGATGCATAATGTCCGATAAGAGGTATTATGTAAAGGCAGCAATACTGCACGCTGAGCACGAACTCTTCCCTGAGTCTCCGGAAACATAGTGGCGCGCGAGTTCAGATGCATAGGAGTTCCCTATCGTCCCGGCATGGGACTTGATCCAGCTTTCCAACCTCGTCCGCGCTGTTGGCGGCCTATGGGAGACCAGGAGATCACCCATAAGCCCTTTGATTTCGTCTTCTGGTGGTATTCACCGCTTCCTGGGATGGCCAACAGCGGAAATCGCTTCAACATAAAGGCAATGTTGTTGATGAGAATGTCGCCCTCGCCGAACAGCACGGCGGCCCGCAGAATTGCATAAGACAGCGAGGACGATTGAAGCGCCTGCTCCAATTCGGCCTTACCTTTGAAATACGGCAGCGGAGAATCTATCGACGGATTTGTAATGCTCACATGAACGATCCTCTTCACTTCTGCCGCTTCGGCGGCGTGAATCAGAGCCTTCGTGTTGTCTACCGCGCGTTCGTGGCTGACGCCGCCATAGGAGAACCGCACCCAATAGGTGTTGTAAAGGACGCTCGCGCCTCTCATCGATTCAGTCAGTTGTTCAGCGTTATCAAAGTCAAGCGGAGAGACTTGAACTCGTCCAAAGAGCGGTGACCCGGGCTGAGGATGATTCGTTAGCGTTCGGACCTTCTCGCCGCGAAGGAGTAGCCTCTTCGCGATTTGCTGGCCACTGAACCCAAATGCTCCGGTCACTACACTTGTTCTTACCTCAGCCGGATTGCTGCCCTCTCGCCCAGAATCCATACTTCGCTTCCCTTTCCACATTCATATCTGATACTTCTGAAGTCACTGAATTCAGCAACTCCAGATTCGCTCTAGGCTTTGAGCAGCTGTGCAACATCGTCGCGGAACTTCTGCAACATTGCCAGCCGCTCCGGCGTGGCCTCCACAACTTCGCTCTTCGCCTGAAAGATTTTGCGTCCTTCCCTTTCGGTGATTACGCCCATCACTTCGCCCATCCGCCATCCGGGCGCGCCTAGGATCTGTAAGCCGTCAACGCCCGGCACGAGCAAGGCGACGCAGCTCTCGCGCATCACGCCAATGCACTTGGGATAGCGTTCGAAAGTCCGAAGTTCGAATCCCGCAAGATAAAGGCGCTGGAGCTGTTCGGCGGAATCGGCCATGGGAGGAATTTGTAATTGCTGATTTGTGATTTGCAATTTCGTAATTTGAAAGGCCGACTCATACGAACTGCAACAAGCGACTTGGTCATGCTCTCAAAACTGACAACTGAGAGCTGACAACTGAGAACTGTCTTTGCCTACATCTTGTACTTGCCGAGGTCATCATCGCCGAGATCCTCCAGCCACTTGCGGAGTTCCTCGCTGGTAACCGCGGGAACGGAATTGGCGGCCTGCTTCGAGTTCTTCAGAACCTCGTCCTCAACAAAGATGGGGCAATCCACGCGCAGCGCCAGCGCCAGCGCGTCTGACGGTCGGGAGTCGATGCTCACCACCTGGCCTTCCCTTTCCAACCAGATCACAGCGTAGAAAGTGTCGTCTTTCAATTCGCTGACCACCACTTTGTGAACCAGCGCATCGAGGCCGGTGAGAACGTTCTTGATCAAGTCGTGGGTCATCGGCCGCGGCGTGTTGACCTTTTCGATTTCAAGCGCGATGGCATTGGCTTCGTACACACCCACCCAAATGGGAAGCACCGTGTCGCTCCCAACATCCTTGAGCAGCACAATCGGCATGTTCGAAACCGGATCCATCATCAGTCCGCGAATTTTCATTTCAACTTCCATAATGATCCTTGAAAGGGCCCGGCTTCAGCCGGGCCGCTACGAGCCGCATCAACACGGGGCTTTAGCCCCTGAGGGAATCGCTTGTCTCCTCTGAAACCGGTTTATGAAACAAGTTCGAATCACCCGATGCGTTCACCAATTCTCCCACCAAGCTGTTCGGAAAACTCCCCGTGACGCGCACCCGCACGTAGCTCCCAGTTGTAAGTTCAACGCCTTCAGGAACGGTAAAGTTCATCACCTTAATCTGCGACGTCCGGCCGATCCACTGTCCGCGCACCGGATTCTTCCCTTCCACCATGACCTCGATCGCTTGCCCAACGTGCCGCCGATTGCGATGCGCCCCAATCTGCTTTTGCTTGTCGTTCAACACAGCCAGACGGCGCACGTTCTCCGCATCCGGGATCGCGTCATCCAGCCGCAACGCCGGCGTGTTCGGCCGCGGAGAATACTTGAACGTAAAGACGCTGTCATATCCAACTTCGTCCAGCAAACTCAGCGTCTCTTCAAATTCTCGTTCCGTCTCGCCCGGGAATCCCACCATCATATCGCTGGTGATCGATATATCCCGCCGCGCCGCCTTGATCCACGCGATGCGCTCCAGGTACTCGTCCCGCGTGTGGAGCCGTTGCATGGCGTCAAGCACGCGCGTCGAACCGCTCTGGACGGGCAGATGCACGTGGTCGCAGAGCGCAGGCACGGCGTCGATCGCGTCCACAATATCGCGTCCGAAATCGCGTGGGTGAGAAGTAGTAAACCGCACCCGCCGAATTCCCGCGACCGAAGCGACCGCCACCAGCAGCTCGGCAAAGCTTGTCTTTTCATCGGGATCGCGGTAAGAGTTCACGTTTTGCCCGAGGAGTTGAATCTCTGTATAGCCAAGGTCGGCCAGTTGCCGCGCTTCTTCCAGAACAGACGAGGAAGTCCGGCTCCGCTCCTTGCCACGCGTATAGGGCACCACGCAGTAGGCGCAGAACTTGTCGCATCCCTCGATGATCGTAATGTACCCGCGATGCGGAGTCGCGCGCGCCGTGTACTCGGTCTCAAAACACTTGTCGGTGGCGCGATCGTCGAGCCCGGTAACGCGCTCGCCCCCGGTCTCCAACTGCACCAGCATCTGCGGAAGATTGCGGTACGAAGCCGACCCGCAGACCAAAGAAACATAAGGCGCGCGTTCGAAGATCCTCTTGCCCTCCTGCTGCGCCACGCACCCCAGGACGCCAAACTGTTTCCCCTGCGCCCGAAACTTCTTGTAATCCGCCAGCCGGTTAAAGACCTTCTGCTCCGCCTTGTCGCGGATCGAGCAGGTGTTATACAGGATGAGCCCCGCCTCTTCGACCGTCGGAACCTGCCGATACCCCTGCCGCACCAGCGTCCCGACCACCTTTTCGGAGTCGTGCGCATTCATCTGGCACCCAAAGGTCTCCAGGTAAAACGTCTTGTCGCCGGACCCCGACATTGGTTCAGTATAAACCAGCGAAAGCGGGGGGTGCCCCGGCCTAAGGGAACCTGGGGTGCCCCGCTCCTTGCGTTCTTTGCAAGGGGCGGGTGTGGGCACGGTCAACATCGTTGGCGGGCATCCGGGGGTGCCTTGAAGCCTGCTCGCCGCTTGTCGTGCTACTCTAAGCCCAGATGAAATGGAGTAAAGACTACAGGCTTGCTGTCATCGCACTGGGATTTGTTGTCCTAGCAGCGATAGCTGCATGGCTTGTAGTGCCGGAATTCCGCAGGTTAGTTGGATTGGACAGACCCGGCGCCCAAGCCCAGGCAGGTCAACCAAACATCTCGGGAATCGTTGTGGATCGGGACACAAATCAGGGAATCGGGCAGGCTTCGATAACGCTTGCGGGGCGGACAGAACAGTGTGTAACGGAGGACTCCGGCAACTTCAGAATAGATCTACCACCTGATGCACCCAAGCGCCTTCGCCTTCACGTCAGCAAAAGCGGGTTCCAGCCTCTTGACACTAGCGTCGAACCTCCGGCAGACAACCTAGTTCTGCAACTGCGAAGACAATGAAGCAGTTTATCAGCATCGCGTTCCTCGTCTCAGTGGCGCTCTCAGAACTGTGCGGGGCCCAAGCGAAGAACTTGACCATGTCTGGCTCCGTGACAGACAAAGAATCCCGCCAACCACTAAAGGGCGCGCGGGTCACCATCATTGGAAACAAGGCAATATCGGACGAAACGACCGACAGCAAGGGCAAGTTCATCATCACCTTTGTACAAGGCGTCGAGGAAGGTAATACTGTTCGAATCCGCGTAGAGAAGCCTGGATATGAGCCATATGACGAGTGGGTACCAGTTTCCTCTAAGGTTCCGCAGCAAATTTCGTTGGAATCCGTTAGAGCCAAGCCGCCGAGCCGTGCGCCCCAGCCCGCTAAGGCCGCCACCGTTGAAGAAGAAAAAAAGACTCCACCCAACGCGGAGGACAAACAGCCACGCCAGCCAAAGCAGCAGACAACGCCATACTATGATCACGCACATTTGGCCATTGTGAACGTACAACTGTGGGCTGCTCTAGTCCATTCCGAGGCAATGGTTACAGTGCGAAACGTTGGAAGTAAACCAATTGTGCCATGTACCCTCCTGAGGGGGGCTATCATCACTAGCCCCTGGCTGAGCGGATCGGTGGCGGAAAATCAGCTTTTCGCTCAGCGTCCTGAGTGGCAGGAAGGCGGGAAGGGGCAGTTGAATTGTGATACCGACTGGAATCCCGGAGTTGACAAGACGTATTCGATACAGCTGACAGTGGCGATCAATGACGGGCCAAATGACTGGACCTCTCTCATGCACGGGGAAAAGTTATGGTATGTAGTCTCAAGACTGGGATATCGAGACTCAGACCTAGGGCCTGCACTACCGGAAATCGAAAATTGCGTGTGGTTTAGAGCGTTTTCTGAAATGGTG
>PLIC01000086.1 GCA_003139995.1 Candidatus Acidiflorens stordalenmirensis
CCCCCGTGCAGGTGCCCGCCAGCTTCGCCAGGCCGTTGGCAAAGCCAATGGTCGGGTAGGCGGAGAGGTATGCAATCTGAGACGTGTTGATGGTGCGAATCGACCCCACTGCGGACGATTCATTCGCCGCAATACGCGCCCGCAGCAGGTTCGGGATAGCAATCGCGGCGATGATCAGAATGATCGCCACCACGATCAGCAGTTCGATCAGCGAGAAGCCTTTTTGGTTTTGCATTCCTGAGCACCCAGCCCTTGAGGTTCGATTTCCACGCCATGCCCATTGTTGCACTTGATAGACCTCTCCCCCCGGTAGGTGACCAAGGTAAGTCCATCCCAGCTTCAAACTGTGTTTTCTAAGGGATCGCTGATGTCGGATGTGCTTGACTGCGTTACTCTGCGTCGGCCTGCGCGGGCTGGATTGACAAATTTCGACAAATTCTCGGGGATCAATCCGCCAAATTTTGTCAGTCGCTTCATGCCGTTGTAGCCGTGGGATCGGGCGTGCGTGGGGTTGCTGCCCTAACATCGCCATCGCACTCATTGACAGGGTCGTGAGCGGTATCGCCTGTTATCGTCAGCTATGTTTCCCTAATCGCTCACGCGCTCCCATCTCACGATCGTGTATCCACTCCGCCTGTCATAGCTGATCCGCTTCTCGTAGTGACAGTCTGTGAACCAACCGCAGTCGGTCGGTTTCGGCATTTCGATGATTCGTGCATTCGACCGATCTTGCTCCACTGTTAGCGACGCAGACACGAAGCTGAAAAACGCCAGCAAAAGCGGCAGGTATAGTGGCGCCAACAGCAACAGTAAACCTAAATGTAAGTAACGGTCGTTGTAGTCGGGGGATTGAAGGTGATGCCGTGCCGGGTGCGTTGTAGACGTGGCGCAAACCGGTTGCCAAAAGAGCAGTTCTGTGTCCCGGCTATGTCGGCGCTTCCTAACCCTCAGGGTGTACTTCCTGCCGTGAGGCGTCGGAATACTCCGAATAACCTGGATGGTCTCACCACAGTAGAGGCAGGTTCCCTTTCTCCCGCTCACCTCGACAGTTCCACCACAGGAGCAGTGAAACAACAATTGCTGCTCGACAACGGGTTCGACACCGATGTCCGATGTCATCTCCGCCTCCAACATGCTGCCGTTGGCTTTACAGCATACACCTCAATTGGCCCAACAACCGCTAATTGGAAAAATATCGCCATTGCACTAATTGACACCGCCAGTGAGCGTGTGGGGTTTTCTAATGGCAGGCTGTGGCATCGCCACTATTCTTTTCTAGTGAAACGCAGCAGCAGAGCGACGACGGCACCAAGCACAAGGGCTCCCAAGACGAACCATTTCCCAATGTCGAGACCGATGGCACCCATTACCAGGAAGCCAACTGCCACAATGATGCCAGCAAACTCCGCGTCCACGGACATCACGCGCATGGGACCGGCGTGGCGAGCGCCATCATGTTGCTTCATAACCTCATTGTCCCACTGGTTCATGGCAAAGGCCAGGCCATCCGTGCTGACTGTTGTAACATCGCCATTGCACTCATTGACCTTTCCGCTCTCCGGCATCCGCTTTTCTGGTTTCTTGTTGCTTGTCTTTTGGAACGCGCGTGAAGTCATGAGAATTCGATCCGCGCCCGCGCCGCTCCACGCCCGCCGACACGCCGGAATATCGATAATATTCTCGTTGAGCGGCAGTGATCTTCATACCGAATTCTTGCGTTGAGTTCCTAGCCATGAAAACAGTCTACTTCGCGCGGAGGCCTCAAACGTTTGGCTGTCGTGACATCCCCATTGCACTGACTGTCCCGGTCATGCGGCATTTGCTGGTCTGCGAAGAAACTACAGCCCATGATCCCAGCCCAGGATCGCTCGGCCTTGCACGTATTTGCAGGTACTTGGCAGTCTCCCGCAAACCTGTAAGTAGTTGTAGGTTCGGGTTGAACTAGGTCTGGCCGGGCGGGAGTCGATGGTTCATCTTTGTCTCTGAAGAATATCATTCTAAAGAAGTTACAATATCGAAACAAAGGTGCCGAACCCACGATCCCAACCCATGATTCTTGGTTGAGAAATGCAAGAAAAGTGAGATGTGGTCAGACCCACGCGATGGAAGGGGTGCTCTCTTCTTATGCGCGGACACAGGGAGGAGAGCAGGACTTGAGTGGCTGGCATTGACTTGAAATAGTCGGTTCAGACGGTGGCTCAAGTCCGGACTATTGAGATTGTGCATCGAATGCCGTTGCTCAAGTGTCGAAACAGCGGCCGAGAAACGCGGATGAAATAGTGGTTTGACGTGCCCTGAGACAATGCGGACCTTCTAGGAGGAACAGCTCGGGCGGGGCAGCGCGCTTGTTTCACACGCGCAAGGGAATGACCTTGATCACCCATTGATTGGCTAGTGCACGGAGCATTCCTTCTCGATGGTCTTGATCGAGGTGATGGTTAACGTCACCGAGGCCGGAGAACCCATTCNNATTTTGCCAGTAGCCTGAAGTTCATAAGTCATGCCTGGGTCCTGCTTCGTCAGTATGTAGTCGCCGGTAGATCTGCCGACGCAGCCCTGTACGGTTACCTGTCCTTTGGAAGCCTTCGAGTTGTGCTGGCTGGGATTGCTGTCTTGCGCTAAGAGAAAGCCGCACGAAAGCAGCAAGACGAACCACAATTTTCTCATAAAGATTCCTCACTACAGTAGAGGATGGCAACGCTAGTCGTCCGGTCGCATTTAATCTCAGGAGGACGAGACAATTTTAGTCTCTTGCGATCATGCCTCGGAAACCCGGACGGTCAGGCCGGCTCGGAGCGCCACCACGCGGCTCCCAAACTGATTCTGCAGAGCGCCCGTGGCTTCGAACCCCGTGCAGTGGCAGGGCGCGATCAGCTCGACCCCAAACGCGCGCAAGTTTTCTGTTGTCGCCTTGATGCGCTCGTCCGATGCCCGAAAGAGATGCAGCCCTCCGATCACGGCGAGAATGCGGCTATTGCCGATTAGTTCTTTGGCGTAGTTCAAAGTGTTGATCAACCCCGAATGTCCACATCCGGTAATTACGGCCCAACCCCGGTGAGTTTCGATCAACAGCGCTTGATCGTCAATTAGCGGATCGGGCTGGGTGCAGTTTTCGTCCAGAAAGAAGGGGTCAGGTATATCTTCGTACGTGTTTCGCCGGGGAATGGCACCGGTCACGATCACTCCGGAAGCGATTTCGGTGGGCTGTGGCGATTCAATAACGTCAGCTACCCTGGAGAGCAGGGCTTGGTACGACGCAGCAGGTATGCCCTTCGCTCGGTGCGGAGGCGTTTTCTCGCGTTGGTACTTGCCGTTCAATGCCGCGGGATGAATATAGATCTTGCCGCGAAAGCCAGCGTCGATCACCGCGGCAATGCCGCCGGTATGATCGGAGTGGCCGTGACTGATGACCAGGGCTTCGGCGGTTGCAACATCGATTCCGAGCAGGCGTGCGTTGTGCAACAAAGTACGCCCCTGGCCGGTATCGGAGAGAATGCGACGGTCATCCGCTTCAATCCATAGTGCAAGCCCCCACTCGCCTGCGGCGTCAAGAGTGCCAGCCGTGTTTTCAACAATTGCGGTGATATCCAGATTGCGAATCATGTGCGAATTTTGGCGCCAGGCGGCGCCGCCCTCCTCCGTGAATGATCTGACGATTGACCTGGAAACACGACATGGCGCTACGACATCGGTCACGGTATCCAGTATGCGCTTGTTGTCGGATTGTGAGCACTGAACCTGCCGATTTGACCGGACGGAGATAGCACGCCTCGCACAGAAAGGAACGCCGCACGTACGGCTGCCGTATAGTCGCAAACGGATGCGGCTTGTTGTAACAAAATCCGCGTTTTCTGCATTCTTTCTCCAGAGGCCAAAAATTAAAACCGTGACCGAGACTCTGGGCGATTTCGTACGCTATGGCTACGTAGGCCTGCCACTCTGGGTGTTCGCCGAGCAGATCGGCGTCCCGATACCGGCTGCACCAATCCTGCTGGCGGCGGGCGCCATAGCGAGCACGGGCCGAATGAACCTGTTTTTCCTCACCGCATTGGCCCTGGCCGGGGCACTTACCGCCGATCTGATTTGGTATCGCGCCGGGTACGCGCACGGCTCGCGGGCGCTTGGCCGACTGTGTCGGGTGTGCTTGGAGCCAGATTCGTGCGTCCGTCGCGTCAAGAATCTTCTGGAGAAACATGGGTTGCGTTCGCTCCTGGTCGCCAAATTCGTACCGGGCCTGAATGCGATGGCAGCGCCCGTCGCAGGTACTATTCGCATGCCTTGGTGGCAGTTTGTGGCTGTGGATAGCCTGGGCATCATTATCTGGGCCTCGACATTTGAATTGTTGGGGCTTGTCTTCTCGAAGCAACTTGAAAGACTTGCCGTCTACGCACGGCGGATGAGTGCATTCTTCCTGGTCGTTTTAGTCATCGCTGCACTGACGGCATACTTGGTCCGCAAGCATGCGCGGCGGCAGAGGTTTCTTCGAGACGTGCGAATGGCCCGCATCAGTCCGGAAGAGCTAAAGCAAAAGCTGGACCGGCATGAACCGGTCACGGTGATTGACCTCCGACATTCTCTCGATTTCCTGCCCGAACCCTACACGATTCCGGGGGCGCTTCGGATCCCCATGGAAGACTTGGACAAGCGCAACCGCGAGATTCCCAGACAGCAGGAAGTAGTGTTGTACTGCACCTGCCCGAATGAAGGCAGCAGCGCCATGACTGCGGTCAAACTACGGAAATACGGCATTACTAAGGTTCGTCCATTGCACGGCGGCTTCCACAGGTGGCGTCGGCTTGGATTTCCTCTGGAGTCCGAGTTTGGGCCAGTGCCTCCGACCACAGCACAGCCTGCTCGCTGTGCGACGTGTGAGGAAAGTTCTGCTCCATAAGTGTTGGAACACAACGCTAAACTGTACCCGTCCCTGATGTGATTACTGGGAATAGGACCTGAGGCAAGCACTATGTCATCTCAACCAGGAAATGTGTTCGAACAAATGGGCCGCGAAGATTTATTGCGGGCACTGGAAATGTTCGCCAAGAACTGGCTCGCCCACGATGGCTGCTGGTTCCTTGCCGCCGAGGAGCGTTTCGACATGGAAATCGCCATTGACCTGGACGCTCGCTCATGGAAGCGCTTCGCGTCCGCGGAGGCCCGACGCATCATGACCACATTCAACATTCCGGCTGGTGGTGGGCTTCAAGCCCTCGAAAGAGCCCTGAGTCTACGCCTCTACGCCGTCATAAACTCACAGCGTACCAAATGGTCTGACGACCGCAAGCGTCTGCACTTCTTCATGGACGTCTGTCGAGTACAGGAGGCCCGGCGCCGCAAGGGCCTGCCGGATTTCCCTTGCAAGAGCGTCGGCAGCGTAGAGTACGAAAGCTTCGCCTCAACGATCGATCCGCGAATTCGTACGAACTGCCTGCACTGTCCCCCCGACGCGGCTCCCGGCCAGTATTGTGGGTGGGAGTTCACGATTGAGTAATCGGGGTACCGCCACCTGAATCCGAACGCCATTTTTCAGGAGCGTATCTAAGCCATAATTGCCGTCTCCCGCCCGAGGATGTGAAAGACCAAGAATACGCGCTGATAAGCTACTCGACTTTCCTCCAAGTATTGTCGGGCGTGTGTAAGCGTTGCCTGGCCTTCTGCGAGGGCCTATTTCTTCGCCGCCAATGGACAAGTGCTGAGCCCAACCAGACGGTAAAGCGGGCAAAACCGGAACGCCGCGGTTGTAAGGGGTACGACGCCGATAAGGCCCAGCCACCGCGCATCTCCGTTTAGCACAAATAGCAGGCTCAGCAGAGCTAGCCCGACGACAACACGCAAGCCACGGTCCACGCTACCAACATTTGCTTTCATAGTCCCCCGCGAACGAAGTCCGCCGATATTGCTCGGCAGTCGTACTCACGCCATCCCCACGGGTCGAGGTCCGTGCAATCCGAATTCTCGAATCGAAATCATTGCGAGCCATCACCTCCAGAACTCGGATTGAGGTGGGCAGTTGCTATTCAATTCCGGCAAGAGCCTGCGCGACTGTCCTCACCCAGAGAGGCGGATCGTCTGCCCGGCAGTTGTAATCGACGTCGCTAAAGTCGTCATCGCGACTGCGCAGAAGTGCGACAAGAGGAACGCGCGGCGCAGCCTGCCGGAAGTAATTGATAAGGCCTTGGCGTTCTTGCCGAGNNTGACTCCAGGCGATCGATTCGAGAGATCAAGATTCCGTGCAGCGCGCGAACCCACGACAGAAATCACTGGGTGCCCGAGCGATTCGAGAATCTCTTGGCGAATCGACAATAGACTGAGTCGATATTCGACTTGGACGATGGATGTCATTGGTTTCGTCGAATCGTTCGATCCATCAGCCTTTCGAGACAAGTGGTAACGACTCGCGCAATCCCAACTTTCGAAGCACGAACATCGCGGGGCACCGGTTCGTTAGGCCGGATTGGAACAGGTTCAATCCAACAAACGCAGTGAACAGATACCAGTAGGGGCTCAGCCAATGTCCTAAAGCAACGGAGAGGAGAATGAACGCTCCCGCCATCAATCGAAGACCACGTTCTACAGTCATACTTGTACCTCCTGAAGATGAGATTCCGCGGCGCCCGGTTTCGTCTGGCTTCGCCGCTCGCTCATGTAGTAGAGAACGGGCACCGCCATGCGCGAGAGCACTGTGGAAGCTACTTCGCCCGCCATCAGGGAAAGAGCGAGACCTTGGAAAATGGGATCGAACAGGATCACGCTGGCTCCCACGACCACCGCGGCTGCGGTCAGCAGCATGGGGCGGAAGCGCACCGCGCCCGCATCCACGACCGCTTCTTCCAGCGGCATTCCCTGCGCGCGCCGGAGTTCGATGAAATCGACGAGAATGATCGAGTTGCGCACGATGATTCCGGCGCCGGCTATGAAGCCGATCATCGACGTTGCCGTGAAGAAGGCGCCCATCAGGGCATGCGCCGGCAGAATGCCAACCAAGGTCAATGGGATCGGCGCCATGATGACCAGTGGCGTAATGAACGAGCGGAACCAGCCCACTACCAGGACGTAGATCAATACCAGGACAGCCGCAAAAGCCAGTCCCAGGTCGCGGAACACTTCGACCGTGATATGCCACTCGCCGTCCCACTTCATGGAGAAGCGGTCGGTGCGCTCGGGCATGGTCGTGCCCTTGTATTGCTTTACCCCGTAGCCATCGGGCAACTTGATCTTGTCGATGGTGTCGCTCATCTTCATGATGGCGT
>PLIC01000293.1 GCA_003139995.1 Candidatus Acidiflorens stordalenmirensis
GATAGGGCCCTAACGTTTATCAGTACCGATCCTGGCAGACTTCCCACAAGAGGACTTCGGGCCCGGAACAATTGAACAATTTGGGCGTGCCTATCATCCGACCATTGGCTACGACGCCCACGAATCACCCTAACTCCCTTAAGGATTTACAGACAATGGAAAATGCCGCATTGGGGAGGCGCAGCGCAGATGCGATCCTTAGGGGCGTCTTGCCCCCCGGTTTTGAAGATCACACACTGCGTTCTGATCGGTTTAGAACATTCTCTATTCTATTCGACTCTTCAAGGTCTTCCTAGACTTGTGTTTTGCAGCGTTCTAAAGCGAGTTGCCCAGTTTTGAGCATAGAACTATCACGTTTTTATCACCGCAGTTTTCTCTTCGCATTATCCCAGCTGATCACATTGGCGAAACACAGACGGAGGAGCATCTCGTGCCAAGAACAGCTGCTGTTGGAAAAAAGCGCTGGTGGACGGTAAGCGTTCGACCAACACACCTGTTCGAGGAGAAGGGTCTGCCCGACCGTCGATCTTAGGCATGGCAAGCGCCTTGCGCTGACGCCGCAGACCTGCGTATTGTTACGGAGTGAAATTTCCGCGATGTAGTGGAATTCTGCTCCACTTCACTTCTCTGCCCGGCCGTTTCGGCATCGGCGATCTCGGCCCCTGCGCCTACGAATTCGCAGACTTCCTCTTCGCCGCTGGACAGAAGTTGTGGCAAGTGCTGCCGCTGAATCCCACCGGATACGGCGATTCTCCGTACCAGTGCTTCTCCGCTTTTGCCGGCAACCCGCTGTTGCTGAGTCTTGAGCGCTTGCGCGATCAGGGTCTGCTCCAATCGTCAGATTTGACCCTGGCTCAGTCGCCGGCGTTTCCCGAAGACTTCGTCGACTACGGGCCGGTGATCGAATACAGGATGGCGACTTTACACCGGGCAGCGCAGGTTTTTTTCGCCGACGGTTCCCGCACCGATCATGCGGCGTTCGACCACTTTTGCGAAAGCGCCGGCTCATGGCTCGACGACTACGCGCTCTTCATGGCCTGCAAAGATGCGCACCACGGAACGATGTGGACTTTGTGGGACGCGCAGATTCGCAAGCGAGACGCGCATGCCGTGAGCGAGTGGTCGAGGAAGCTGGCGCCGGAACTGAAAGCTTACAAGTATTGGCAATTCGAATTCTTCCAGCAGTGGGAGCATCTCAAGATTTATTGCCAGCAGCGCGGCATCCGTTTCATGGGCGACGTCCCGATCTATCTTGCGCACGACAGCGCGGACGTGTGGGCTCATCCCGATCTTTTTTATCTCGACGATCAGGGCCGCCCGACCGTGGTCTCGGGCGTGCCGCCGGATTATTTCAGCGCCACCGGACAGCTTTGGGGGGATCCGATTTATCGCTGGGACTTACTCGCCGCCAGCGGATACAAGTGGTGGATCGAGCGCTTCCGCGCTTCGCTCGCGCTTTTCGATATGGCGCGACTCGACCATTTCCGCGGCTTTGAATCTTACTGGGAAGTTCCCGCCGGCGAAACGACCGCCATTCACGGGCGCTGGGTCAAAGGGCCGGGAGCAGAATTTCTGTCGGCAATGAAGAATGTGTTTGGCGAACTGCCGATTGTGGCGGAGAACCTGGGCGTGATCACTCCGCCGGTGGAGAAACTGCGGCAGCAGTTCGGTCTGCCGGGCATGAGTCTTTTGCAATTCGCGTTCGGCACTGATCCGCAGGGTCCATCGTTTCGTCCGCATAATTACAGTCACGACCTGGTGGCCTACACCGGCGGGCACGACAATGACACGACGGTGGGCTGGTGGCTGAGTNNGAGATCAACTGGGTCATGATCCGGGCGGTGCTGGCTTCGGTCGCTGATGTTGCGATTGTCCCGATGCAGGATGTGCTGGGTCTTGGGAGCGCGGCGCGCATGAATCTTCCCGGCACAGTCAGCGGAAACTGGAAATGGCGTTATCGTCCGGGCGCATTGAGCGGCGAGTTGAGCGCGCGACTTCAGTCCCTGGTTACCCTGTACGATCGGTAGCAAGAATCCTCGAAGGGAACAGTCGTCGGCGATCCCGGCAGCTGAGCGCCCGGCCCAGATTGAATGACAACGTTGAATGCAACGGATCACCGGCCCCGCGTTAAGCGGGCGTTAGACGCACAGCAGGATTCTAGGGTTGTCACTTCATATAAACTTGCGTATTGCCCTGCTTTGCAGGGAGGTATTGAAATTGGTCCAGGAGGAAGCGGTTTGCCACTGAATCGGGATGTGCTTTGGTACAAGGACGCGATCATCTATCAAATCCACGTCCGCACTTTCCACGACAGCAACGGGGATGGCATCGGTGATTTTCAAGGGCTTGAAGAGAAGCTCGACTACCTGCAGGAACTGGGGATCAGCGCGATATGGCTCATGCCATTCTTCCCCTCGCCTCTGCGCGACGATGGCTATGACATCGCGGATTACAGCGCCGTCCATGCCAGCTATGGAACATTGGCGGATTTCCGGAAGTTTCTGGGGTCGGCCCACGACCGAGGAATCCGGGTCATCATCGAAATGGTGTTGAATCACACATCCGATCAGCATCCGTGGTTTCAAGAGTCGCGAAGTTCGCGGGACAATCCACGCCGCGATTGGTACGTCTGGAGCGATACCGACACTCGGTACAAGGGAGCCCGCATCATTTTTCTTGACACCGAAAAGTCCAACTGGGCGTGGGACCCGATTTCGAAATCCTTCTATTGGCATCGCTTCTTTAGTCACCAGCCCGATCTCAACTACGACAATCCTGCGGTTCGGGAACAGATGTGGAATGTGATGAAGTTCTGGCTGGACATGGGGGTTGACGGCTTCCGGCTCGACGCGGTGCCGTACCTAGTGGAACGGGAGGGCACAAATTGTGAGAACTTGCCGGAGACCCATGAAATCCTGAAAGAGCTGCGGCGAAAACTCGATGAACAATTCCCGGGCAGAATGCTTCTGGCGGAGGCCAATCAGTGGCCCGCGGATCTTCGCCCATATTTCGGAGACGGAGATGAACTCCACATGGCGTTTCATTTCCCGTTGATGCCCAGGATGTTCATGGGGCTGAAGTTGGAAGACCGCAAGCCCATCACTGAAATCTTGCAGCAGACCCCGGAAATCCCGCCCTCATGCCAGTGGTGCCTGTTCCTGCGCAACCATGACGAGCTGACCCTGGAAATGGTAACCGACATGGAACGCGACTACATGTACGATGCCTACGCCGAACGCAAGACGATGCGGCTGAACCTCGGAATTCGGAGGCGACTCGCTCCTTTGTTGGACAACGACCGCAGGCGCATCGAGTTAATGAACGGGATGCTGATGTCGTTGCCGGGCACTCCTATCGTCTATTACGGCGATGAAATCGGAATGGGCGATAACATCAATTTAGGTGACCGTAACGGAGTAAGGACTCCGATGCAGTGGAACGGGGGAATGAACGGCGGCTTTTCTACCGCGGCCCCAGAGCATCTGTATGCCGCCCTTATCCAGGATTCGGTATATGGTTATCCGGCCGTGAACGTCTTGAGGCAAGAAGCGAGCGAACATTCGCTCCTCAATTGGATGCGAAGCATCATAATGGTTCGCAGATCGACCGGGGTTTTCGGCAGGGGATCGATTGAGTTTCTCTATCCAGCCAATCACAGAATACTGACCTATGTGCGGCGACTGGGAAGCGAGGCGGTGCTGGTGGTCAACAATCTTTCGAGCACCGCGCAAGCAGTCGAACTGGATCTGCGGCGCTACAAGGGAAATATTCTGATCGAGATGTCTGGCAAGAATATGTTTCCGCGTGTGGGCGACCTGCCCTATCTGCTAACGATGGGGTCCTACCAGTTTTACTGGTTTCGGCTGCGAAGAATCTGAGCAAATGTAGTCAGTGAAAACGATGTCACATGACGCGCGTCTACACAAGGACATGCGGCGGTACTTCGCACGGAGATGAAATTGGCAGAGGAGAGCTTTCTTACGGATGATTTTCTTCGCCAACTGATCAACGTCGGCGAAGTGGACATCCTCGTGGGCTTGCCCACTCACAATAACGCCAAAACTATCGGGTCCATCGTCCACACCATTCAGAGCGGCATCCTACGCGGATTTCCCCGAGAGCGAGCCGTGATCATTAATGCCGATGGGGGGTCGCGTGATGGCACTCCCGAACTGGTCACGGGCGTCTCTATCGATGACGCGCGCCCAGCCTCCAATCTGTACGCGCTCCGCACGTTTCACTCAATAAGCACGAAGTATGCGAGCAGCCCGGCGAGCGGAGTTGCGTTGCGGACTATTCTGGCTGCCGCCGAACTGCTCCGCGCCAAGGCCTGTGTGGTGATGTCACCCGAGTCCGCGAACATCGAACCCGAATGGCTCTCCAAGCTTCTGCGCCCCATTTATGACGATGGCTTCGATCTGGTGACCCCCACATATCGCAGACATAAGTTTGAAGGGCTGCTCATCACGAATTTGCTGTACCCGATGACCCGCGCACTTTACGGGTTAAGAATCCGTGAGGCATACCCGCCTGAGTTCGGATTCTCCGGCCATCTCGGAAGTCAATTCCTTGGACAAAATGTTTGGAATGATGGAACCGGCGGGGCCGGTGTCGAACTCCGCTTCACACTGGCTGCGATCACGGGACGATACCTTATCTGCCAGTCCTTCCTTGGAGAAAAGGATCACGTCGAGCGGCATGCCGCTGACCTGGTGCCGATGCTGCGACAAACTGTCGGCACCCTGTTCTCCGCATTGGAGCCAGACTTTCCCGTCTGGAGTGCCGTGGCCGGTTCCCAGCCGGCCCCTACTACCGGGGCCGACCATGAAGTGCTTCTGGAACCACTGCGAGTAAATCGGAAACGATTGCGAGAGATGTTCTCGACCGGAGTTGCCGAATTGGAGTCCGTCTTTCAGTCGATTCTTTCCCCCTCCACTCTGGCAGAACTCCAGCGCATCGCCCGCCTGGGAGAAGAGGAGTTTCATTACCCTGCAGAATTGTGGGTCAGGACGGTTTACGAGTTTGCCGCCTCGTATCGGAAATCTGTGATCAGCCGGGATCATATCATCCAGGCCTTAGCGCCGCTTTTCCGCGGGAGAGTGTTCACGTTCCTGATGGAGAACCGCAATGCTTCTGCGGACGACGTCGAGAACAATATCGAAGCTTTATGCCTTGAGTTCGAGCGATTGAAACCGTATCTGCTGCAGCTGTGGAAATCAAGAGAGTGAGGCAACTATGCGGGAAATGATTATCAGCGAACTGAGTCAGGCGCTGCACGAGATTGCCAGAGGTTTCGCCCACTTCCTTCCGCGTCTCATCGTGATTGTGATCCTGGCATTTGTGGGCTGGGTGATCGCGTACGTTGTAAAGGCGGTTCTGCGCAGCATTCTGAGGCTCATCAAGTTCGACAAGCTTTCAGAAAACGCAGGCGCCTCGCAACTGCTCACCCAGGCCGCTTTGCCTTCGGCGACGGAAATGTTGAGCCGGTTCGTCTTCTGGGTGACTTGGCTCGGCGTCATTCTGCTGGGTGTGCGCGCGCTCGGGATCCTGGGCCTGCAGGAACAAATCGCAAGATTCTTTCTTTTCCTGCCGCGTCTATTCGTAGCCATGTTCATCCTGTTTTTCGGACTGCTGGCAGCCAGCTTCTTTTCTCGCGCCGCTCTATTGGCTGCGGTAAATGCGAATGTGCCTTCACCCCGGGTTTTGAGCCTCGCTCTCCGCAGCATCATCATTGTTTTCGTATTGTCTATCGTCTTTGAAGAGCTGGGTCTGGCAGAGCAGACCATGCTGGTTGCCTTCGGACTTGCCTTCGGAGCCCTGATGCTCGGCTTGGCAATCGCCTTCGGCATGGGGGGCAGAGACTTGGCCAAGCGTTT
>PLIC01000133.1 GCA_003139995.1 Candidatus Acidiflorens stordalenmirensis
TGATACAAAAAATGCTCTAGCGGCACGCCTTCGACAATAGCCGTGGCCGCGATCAGCCGGTCTGCCGGATCTTTTGGGAAGCCAGCCGGCAACCGGCCAGCGAGAGCGGCAATCTTCGGGGTCATCGGTTTAACAATGACCCGCGCTACGGTTTCCCGAACAAGGGATTCCACGCTGCCCACAACCTGAATGCGGCCATTCTCTGCCAACCACGCCAGCTCCCAAAGGGTGATAGTGGCGACGGCAACCCCCGTCTTCTGCCTTGCGTCCCGGATGGCATCGCGGGCCTTCTTGGACAGCCGCTTTGGGTCGCTCGCCATCCAGATCAGGACGTGGGTGTCGAGAAGGATCATTTGCACTCCCAGTCTTCCAGCGGAGTGCTCGGCCCCACGATGTCGCCCACGATCTTCACCTTGCCCGTCATGTAGCCGAAAATGTCATCGGCCTGTTTTTCGGCGGGAACCAGCTTGGCCACGGGTTTGCCGTGTTTGGTGATCAAGACGGGCTCCCCGCTTTGGAGGACCTGGTCCATGATCGCCAAGCATTGCGCCTTGAATGCACCGGCTGCCATTTTCTTCACAGCATCACCTCGGGACGGGAATAATATAGTCATAATAACATGACCATGGGAAGAATGCAAAACGCGCCGCTCATGCGATCGCTGCTTCCGCAGGACACCATGAATGGGCGGGCCTCGTGCGTGCAGGTTGGTCGTTTGTTAAAAGCCCCTCCCCGCATTTGCATCGGACTATTTGCAGCGGCCGGAGATCCCCCGGCTCTGCCGAGGAGGCAGCAGAAGTTTGACAGATCCGGGAGTGCACTTCCTTTCTGCAATGAGACAACCAGTGAGGGATATCCTGTGCTGAGACGACCGGAACGGGCTCCCATTCTCTTCTGCTACGTTTGGGAGCTTGGGATTTTTGACTTTAACCGGTTGCGATCAGGCCCCTTTGAGGGACCAGCAACCGTAATACCGGCTCTCCTAAGGAACAGAACTCCTAAGGAACAGAACTAATGGGCACGAGATGGAATCCGAGTTCTCGGGCCTGGGCGTGAAGCCTTGCTGATTTCTGTTGGCGTCGGCGTTGTTCCTGTTGTTGAAAGATGGTCGCGTCGTATTCCTGTTGTGTGGTGACCATGTGGTAGACGATTCTGGCGAGCTTATGGGCGGTGGCGGTCATGGCCTTGGGAACGCCCATTCTGGCTTTCATGCGCCGGAAGTAGTCTCCCAGGAAAGTGTTGCTTCGGTGCAATGCTTGAGCAGCCATGCGCAGCGCGAGGGCAGCGCGGTTCTTGGTGGGGCGGGTTCGAGAGGATAAGACCTGACCGCCACTGATCTTCGGGTCGGGACACAGTCGTAGCCAGGAACAGAATGCGGCTGCAGTGGGAAACCGACCCAGATTCGGGCCGATCTCGCTAAGCAGCATCTGCGCGGTTAACACGTTGATGCCAGGAACCTCGGTGAGATCCACGCCAAAAGCTCGATAGAGATCGTGGCGCAATTGTGGTGGTTCATTCCTCCAGGGAGTCTTGCGGGGACGAGGCTTTTCTCCTTTTGGCGGTCTTTCGCCATCGGCAACTTTAGAGGGAAGCCGCTGCATCATCTGTTTCACCTGCAAGTCGACCTCCTGGATCAACTCCTGATAGTAGCGATAAGCCTTGAGCGATTGGCGGAGCGTGAACAGGTGGCCATCTCTGAGTTCGGGCGAGAAGCGCTCGATACCGGAGCGGCGGACAGTTCTTCCCACTGGCTGGCGGGAGCGAAGCCGTCGAGGTTGATGAGCGAAATGCCGTTGATCACGGTGTGGCTGATCTTGACGACACCGCGGAGTCCGGGCAGAGCCTTCTCGTCGACCTGTTCGTGGGCGAGAAGTTCCGGGTCATAGAGAAAATCCCGCAGGAACCAGCCGAGCTTCCACATCGCCTTCTGGGTGCAGTAGAGACGACCCACGATGGACTGCGCGGCTAGAGTGCGGGGCTCAAGGATGGAGAGTCGGAGGATGTAGAACGGTTTATGAGCGTGCCAGCGGAACTGGGCGCCATCGACGCGCACGAGGAAGACCCCGTCGGGAATCTCCGGACGAGAAGCGCGTGCAGTTTCGGCGAGGCCTGGGACTTGGCGTTTCATGCGACCACCTCCTGTTTCGGGTGCCCGCGCCCCTGCATCTCATCATGGACCGCGCCTACGAAGACAACGAGACCCGGCAACGGGCGCTGGATTTCGGCTTCATTCCGGTGGTCCCTCCCAAGACCAATCGCTTGGAACCGTGGCAGTACGATAAGGCCCTCTACCGCAAGCGCAACGAAGTGGAACGGCTCTTTCGCCGGCTCAAGGTCTTCCGGCGCATCTGTTCCCGCTTCGACAAACTCGACGTCCTCTTTTTTGGATTTCTCAACTTCGCCTTAATTGCCGAGGCCTTGCGATAGTGTTAACACGCCCTAGCGGAGTTGAAGCATAGGAAAATCAAAATCTCGTGTTCGGCGTGAACGAGTCATTGTGGCGGGTCGAGTGGGTGTCGTCGGTTGGAAGAAGCAATTCAGACCGTTTGGTCGTTCCGCGGGGGCGAAGTTGCGGCTGTTTGGGGTTAAGCGAGGGCAGCACGCGGAAGCTGGTATCTCCCATCGCGGGATTGCGGCAGCAAGCAGTAAGGTGATGGCATTTTCGGCTAAGTTCTGATTAGCGAGATGCCTTCGGCGCTAGCCGTCGCACCCATTTCATTCTTTTGCCCGTGTGGTCGAGGAGCGGATCATGTCCGAAGTCTCGCTTTACGGGGTCCGCCCAAGGGCGAGGTTTGGGGCGTGGCCTTCGCTCCTGCCCCAGAATAGCAAAGATGGCTGCCGAGGTTTGCCGGAGCGCGCGCGGAGCAAACAGCCCAAAGCTCCGAACAGCGTGCTGATAGGGTTCCGGAATGTGTTGGGCCCAACGACCAATCAACTGGTGCGGTTTGCACTGCACTTCCACCCGGCGACCCAGCCTTTTGTCTTTGGTCCAAAACGTGACGCTTCGTTCCGCAATGCAGGTGATGCGACGCTGCGCGATGGGTGGGCGCCTTATGTAACGACCAGCGTATCGCAGGAAATGCTCTTTGGACTCGAAGGATTGAATCCTGACGCTCCACCAGCGTTTCTCCTGATAAGTGAGCATGGCGGCGCCGCAGAGCGGGTTTGAACGTTACACGAAAAAGACGCGGCGGGCGTTGTTTCTGGAGGAGATGGAACAGGTAGTGCCATGGGCGGAGTTCTGCGCGCTGATTGAGCCGGTGTATCCGAAAGCGGGGCAGGGGCGTCCGCCGGTGGGCGTGGAGCGGATGCTGCGGGGGCCACTACACCTTTCCAGCTCCCTAACATCGCTGGACGCCCTGGCTCCTGCACCGAGCGGGTGCAATCAAGGCTTGTTCAGACGTTCCTTAGAGTAAAAGATCGCAGACTTGCTGCCGGTACCCCTATCAGTCGGCATTGCCGGAGTCTGCTTTCGTTTGAAGAGACGCAGCAAGGCTGGGGGGGAAGTATAAATATCTTCATACTTCGATCGGAGCTGCTGGTCGAGAATTGATCCGCTCTCTAACGAGTCGCCAAGCCCAGCCCCCAGAGCAGGACATAGTCAATCGTCTCACCCGTCTGAGCCTCGTAATCGGCGATATCGGCCTTCTGGGGTTTTCTTGAAACTGAAAAGGCTGAGAAGGTCTTAGAGTGCAGAGCAGGGTTCACCCTGGGACTGTACTCAACAGGGAAAGCAGAACCCGTTGCCTCGTAATTCTCGATCGATAAAGCGCGCCCCTCCAGCGCAGCAATGTCTCCAGCGTGCTCAAGCGGCCGAAGTCTTAGATTAGCAGGAACCGGCTTCGAATTACCCTCTGGATTGCAGTAACACAGCGAAAGAATAGTTTTTTGCGGCACGAGCAAGCGACCAGCGACATCGTATGCGTTGAGCACCCGAGACAGTTGATACCGCCAACCGGTCTGGCCAATCAGCCCCAGGACGACGACGAGTGTGGAAACACCCACCACTGCTTGTCGTGCCTTGATCGTCCACTCCTTAGAACTCAACCAAAGATGTGCTCCGCAAAGACCAAACCACGCCATTCGATCCGGAATCATTCCCCCGCCCGAAATTGACCATGGAAGAACGACGTACAACGACAAGCACGCCGCTGCCACTATGCCCAGACCGTCGCAAGCCACTAGCTTACATTGCTTCACCGCGTTAGCGATCACCAGGTAGAATCCCCACAGCAGAAAACTCCCCACCAGACACACTCTCAGGATTCCCAGCGCCCCCTTGGAGTCCACTAGAACATAAAGCTCGTGGAAAACCAGCAGTCGCTGTGAGAAGTGCCGTATGCCGGGATCGAACCCAGGTTGTGATCCGATAGATGACACGAAGAAAATGGCTAGGCACGGGAAAAAGGCTAACTGCGGCACCAGTACGCGCTTAAGGAGCATGGAGATTGTGTGGCCCGACCGCGTGCCGAGGATGCCCGTTAATTCGTAGAAAGTAGCGACTCTCAACCCCGGTCATAATGACCGAGGGTAGTTTTTCTGCCAAGAAAAAGGAGAGAGTCGCTATGAAGAAACGATACCAGATCGACCAGCAACGAGCGGTGCAAGAATTCCGGCAGTTGGCCCGCGAAGAGAATCCCAACCTGCAGATGATTTTTCCGATGACCGAGGTTGTCGGTCTGCTGCAAGAAGGAGTGGGCCACCTCATGCGCGAAGCCGGGTTGGCGTTGATGAGCCTGGTGATGGAGGAAGAAGTGCGGCACCTGGCCGGGGAGCGGCATGAGCAGCATCCCGCGCGGCGCGCTCACCGCTGGGGAAAAGAAGCCGGGTACTGCGTGGTGGACGGGCAGAAGGTGCCGATCCAGAGAACGCGTCTGCGCAGCCCGGAAAATCGCGAGCAGCGGCTGGGCAGTTACGAACTGTTCCAGCGCAGTGGACCGATGGAACACGCGGTATGGGACAAGCTGATGCGCGGGCTGTCGACGCGCAACTATGGAGCGGTGGTGAAGGACTTTCACCAAGCCTACGGGGTGGAAAAGTCGGCGGTGAGCGACAACTTCATCGCCTCCAGCCGGGAAAAGTTGCAGGAGTTGATGGAGCGTCCGCTGGGCGAGTTACGGCTGTGCGCGGTGCTGATCGACGGCACGCCGTTTCGCGACCGGCAGATGATCGTGGCCCTGGGCATCAACATCGACGGGCACAAAACGGTGTTGGGCCTGCGCGAAGGAGCCACCGAGAATGCCGCCGTGGTCAGTGAGTTACTCGGCGATCTGGCGGGGCGCGGGCTGGACTTCAGCGTGCCGCGTCTGTATGTGCTCGATGGAGGCAAGGCGCTGGCGGCGGCGGTGCGCCGTCATGCGGGCGAGGCGGCGATGATCCAGCGTTGTCAGTGCACAAGCGGCGCAATGTAATCGACCACTTACCCGAAGAACATAAGTCGGTGGTCAAGAAAAAACTGCAGAACACATATGCCATGACCGAATACGCCGACGCCAAGCGCGCGTTGGAGCGACTGCATCGCGAACTGATGGAGCTGAATCCGAGCGCCGCCCGCAGCCTGGAGGAAGGCATGGAAGAGACGCTCACCGTGCATCGTTTGCGCGTGCCCGCGCAGTTGCGCCGCACTCTGGCGAGCACCAACGTGATCGAATCGGCTTTCTCCATCGTGGAGACGGTTTGCCGCAACGTGAAACGCTGGCGTGCGGGCGACCACATAGAACGTTGGGTCGGTTCGGGTCTGCTGGTGGCCGAGCGCCAGTTTCGCAAGGTGCAAGGCTACCGCGAGATTCCCGCGCTGCTAACTGCCCTGGCCAATGCGGTTTCTAAGAAGACGGTTGTCGAGCAAGGAAAGGTTGCGTAACCTATGACGGTCGAGAGTCGCTAACTTTCAACGGAGTTCCGGGCAATCTCGCGAATGAGTGGGGTACCCTCGAGAGTTTAAGTCAGAATTTCCTTTTTGACTTCAAAAACGGCATTTATTGTATACTCATCTCGCCCGCTCGCGATATCGTGAAACGATTTTCATCGGGAGCACTCCCCACGGTCTGCCATCCGTACCAGCATTACCGAAATCGCCCCATTTGTGGCCTACTTTTGCAACACCTGACAGCCCCCTCACCGTCGCAGTTTGACCAGGTCGGTTTCGGTGTCAGTGCATTTGTCGAGGTGCTCAAGAACGTCTGCGAAATTGCGGCTATTGCCGCAGGCGGTATCTGGACATATTTTAACTTTTTCAAGGGCAGAACATACAAGTCCACGCTTGAGTGTGAAGTAGACGGCTTGATCGAGACTCACTCTGGGCGATCATTGCTGAAAGTCGTCGTGAAGGCAAAGAATGTCGGACTATCGAAAGTATTAATTGAGAAAAAAGGAATGGTCTTGCAACCCCACCCAGCAGTAGCTCCGAAATCCAGCCCGTCGTGGCCCTGCCACGCAACTTGGAGCGGCGATCTTGCGGTTTTTGATGTGTTTAACGACCATGCTTGGATCGAACCGTCGGAGCCGATTGAAGATCAGGTGCTGGTTGAGTTGCCCGATGACAAAACTCCCGCTTACAAACTCATGTTAAGGGTACAATCCGGGACGATATGGTGGACGGTGGCGACGGAAAACGCAGAGATGTTTGCGGCGACAGGGATGGTGCGCATAGGAATTCTCCTGGGACGAGAAATACTTTTCTTTCGCTAGTTTCCGCGAGACTCGGAGGGGAAGGCGGTCCGCGAACAAACCCACTACAGAATGGGGGGATATTACAAAACACACCGGAAGAATGCAAGCCGTAATGCATTCTTCCCTTGCGGAAAATCCAGGAAGCCGCAAATTACCGGAGTCGAAGCGGTTGCAAAGAGTTTGAAGCTCACCCCACTCGTCCGCCGGGTAAACGCCGGCATTCGGTTTGCCAAGAGTTTGCATTGGAGCGGAGCCATACGCGCCCTTGACACGTGAGATCAAGCGAGGCAAACTAACGCATTAGCGGCCACTCGCTGTTCCTTAACGTACGATTTTTTCCGATTTCTTAGACTTCTGAGACGCCCATGAGTTATCGATGCTAAATCGCTAATCCTAGAAATGCATTCGACCGTGCCATCGGAACGGTCACTGGTACCAGACACTTGTATTGAGCCGCAGGGAGTGGCATTCCGCTCAAAGGTCAGATTTGGCAAGGTAAGGCCGATTTCCCGCTGGTGCTTCTTGAATCCGGATAAAAGCATGGCTCCGGCACCGGTGGTTTTGAGAACTTCTTGCCTGTCGATATGGGGATACTCAAATCAATTAAGCGCGGTGTCGTGGCGGCGGGAAAATCTTCGGGGACGTTCCGGCTGATTGCCGATTCGGGTTGGCGGCAATCCCGCTTGCTAATCCTTGGCTATCACGGCGTTTCATTGGAGGATGAACACGAATGGAATGGAGCTCTGTACATGAGTCCGGCGAAATTCCGGTCGCGTATGGAAGCCATCCAACGCCACGGTTGCGCTGTTCTCCCGCTGCAGGAAGCTCTGGAGTTGTTACGCCTCCGCCACCTTCCGCCTCGTTCTGTCGCCTTGACTTTTGACGACGGAACCTACGATTTCTACAAAACCGTGTGTCCGATTCTGAAGGAATACGGCTATCCCGCGACTGTGTATCTTACAACCTATTGGATGACGCTCCAGCTTCCAGTCGTTCCGGGCACCTGGAGTTATATGTTGTGGAAAGGGCGGAACTCGGTCATTGATGCCAGCAGCTTGTTGGATCAAGCGGTGACGTTCGATCTGCGTACGCCAGACGGACGCTCACGAGCACTGAGGCAGATGCGGGCCTGGGCGGAATCCCAAGATCTGGCCGGCGAGCAGTGCGACGCCATGTCCAGACAACTCGCAGATTTACTGGGATTGGATTATCAGGAGTTCCGTTCCAAGAGGATTATCCAGTTGCTCAGACCGGAGGAGGTGAAGGCCGTCGCCTCTCCCAGCGTCTCGGTGCAGTTGCACACGCATCATCACCGCACCGCGAAAGACCGCGAAGGCTACCTTCGCGAGTTACAAGAAAATCGCCGGCAAATCAATGGCATTTTAGGCTCCAACCCCACACACTTCTGCTATCCTAGTGGCAATCACAAGCCAGAACATATCCCTTGGCTGCGGGAAGCTGGCGTCGTCTCTGCCACTACGTGTGTTCCTGGAATCGTGTCTGCGTCCACCAACCCGCTGCAGTTGCCACGTTTGATCGATACTTCTTTCCTTTCCGACGTTCAATTCGAGGGTTGGCTCGCCGGATTCGGGGCGCTTCTTCCTCACCTGGTTCGGCTGCGTGCCGCATGAGCGACCTCGAAAAAAAGATTACAGATACGAACGCGGAATGCGCGAAGGAACTCAACAGCTCCGTATTGTTCCCCGTTGTAGAAAAACTGCGCGCCCACGGAACTTGCGAGACTGTGTTGAGGCGGGTCCTGGCGTCCTCCAACCGCGAGCAAGCGTTGCTTGCACTCACGGCCCAGCTTGGACATGCACCTGAGCAGCATGGGACCGGTGCGTTTGCTTTACCACGGGCCCTGCTCGCCGGGGTGGCGCTGCAAAACCTAAAGCGATTGGAGACTTTGCCGCTGGAAACTTCCGTAAAGTCGACGCTGTGCGATTATTGCAAATTCTTCGTCAGCCCGCCTGCGGGCGAAGTGCGGCTTTTTGATCCCAGCCAATATTCATTCCAGGCACTGGCCAAGATAGCTTTATTGGAAAGATTCCCGGCTGGTCATTTCGATTGGGAGATCTCGGGATTTCCGCGTTCGTGGCTGCTTAAGATTCCGTTCCGCTCCTTGCCGAAAGTTTCATATTTTTTTGCCCGGCAGTTGAAAGGCTTCGCGCCCTAC
>PLIC01000022.1 GCA_003139995.1 Candidatus Acidiflorens stordalenmirensis
ACCACGTTAGAATGCCAAAATCATCTGGACAAACCGAATTGACTTGTTAACAAAAAGCCCGTAAGCCAGCCGCCGAAAAACGCTGGACACGGAAAGCTGGGTTTTCTGGCTAACTTCAGTGAGGGCAGCGACACACCGCGGGCCGACGTAGAGGGAAACTCTGGGGCTGTCCAGTTCCTGCGGTGGTTCTGGTATTGCCGACAGTTGGTCGGGAGTTAGGCCCTTCAGACCCAAGATCAGAGAACGCGCTGCGCCGTGATTCCGCTAGTCTGAAGTGGCCCCACATCGATCATTACATTTGGCCCCATCCTAACCGATAGATCGGCCTACCCTGTCTGCGAAGCGGACGGGGAGGGCGATGGACAGGAGACGCAAGGTGGAGCTATTCGAAGAGATCAGGCGGGAACACGCTCATGGAGCCGGCACGATTCGTGCGGTAGCGAAGAAACTGGGCGTGCATCGGCGGATGGTACGACAAGCGCTCGCGAGCGCGATTCCGCCGGAACGCAAACTGGCGGTGCGGAACAAGCCCAGGTTGGGTCCGGTGATGGAGTTCATTGACGAGATTCTGCGCAGGGACGCGACGGCTCCGCGCAAACAGCGGCACACGGCGCATCGCATCTGGGAACGGATCCGGCAAGAGCGCGCCGATGCAGTTGCGGAAGCGACGGTGCGCCGTTATGTGCAGCGACGCAAGCAAGAGTTAGGACTCACAGCGCGAGAGACCTTCGTGCCGCAAGTCTACGACTGGGGTGGCGAGGCGCAAGTGGATTGGTACGAAGCCATGGCCGAGATCGGGGGCGAGCGCCAGTCGGTTCAGCACTTCGCGATGCGCTCGATGGCGAGTGGCGGAGCGTTTCACGTGGCCTACTATCACGCCACGCAGCAGGCGTTTCTGGAAGCGCATGAGTCGGCATTTGGCTATTTCGGTGGCGTGTTCCGGTGCTTGCGCTACGACAACCTGAAGAGCGCGGTGAAGAAGATTCTGCGCGGCCATCAGCGGGAGGAGACGGAGCGCTTGATTGCTTTCCGCTCGCACTGGGGCTTTCAGACGGAGTTTTGCAATCCGGCGCGGGGCAACGAGAAGGGCGGAGTAGAGGGAGAAGTGGGTTATTTCCGCCGGAATCATCTGGTGCCGGTTCCGCAGGCGAAGAGCCTGGAAGATTGGAACCAACAGCTGCAGAGTTATTGCCAGCAAGACGAACAACGGCGGATCGCAGGCAAGCCGATGTTGGTAGGCGAGGCGATGCGGATCGAACGCGAGCATCTGCTGCCGCTGACGCCGGAAAGGTTCGAGTTGGCGGAGACCAGTTTTCCGACGGTGGACAGTAAGGGTTGCGTGAAGGTACGCACGAACTGTTACTCGACGCCATTGAAGCCGGGCACTCGTCCGCGAGCGAAACTGCTGCCGGCCTATGTCGAGATCTGGCAGGAACGGGAGTGCGTGGCACGGCACGAGCGTAGTTTCGGGCGCTATGAGCAGGTGCTCGATCTGGAGCACTATCTCGACGTGCTGGAGAAGAAACCGGGAGCGCTGGCGGGATCGAGTCCGTTGCGGCAATGGCGCGAGCGCGGACGGTGGCCGGAGAGTTTTGACCGGCTCTGGCTGAGTTTGCAAGAACGACATGGCAAGCAAGTCGGCACGCGGGAGATGATCGAGTTACTCATGCTCGGCAAGCGACACGGTTGGGAGCGACTGCAGCAGGCGGTGGAAAAGGCGCTAGCCTTGGGTTGCACGGATGCAGCCGCGGTGCGGCATCTGCTGACGGCAACGGAACTGGGTCGTCCGCGCACCGAGTTAGTTGAGCTGAATGGACTGGAACGCTACGAACGACCGCTGCCCCAGATGAATGAGTATGACCAGTTACTCAGCATCGCGGAGGTGGCGCGATGAAAGAGCAAACCCAGGCTCTCGAACATGCCAGCGTAAAGCAGTATTGCAAAGCGCTGCGCGTTCCGATGATCGGAGCGAACTTTGTGCAACTGGCGGAGCAGGCAATCAAAGAACAGCGCAGTCACATCGGGTATCTGGAAGCGCTGCTGACGATGGAGTCGGAAGAACGCGACCGGCACGCCATTCAGCAACGGCTGCGCGATGCCAAGCTGCCCCGGTTGAAGACACTGGAGGAGTTCGACTTCAACCAGGCGCGGCAGATTCCGGCGGCGAAGATTCGCGAACTGGCCGAAGGTGGCTACATCGAACGCGCCGAACCCGTGGTGCTGATGGGCGAATGCGGTACGGGCAAGACGCATCTGGCGACGGGACTGTGCGTGGCCGCGTGCCGACAGAAGCGACGGGCGCGATTCACCACGGCCGCAAACCTGGTCAATGAACTGGTCGAAGCACGGCAACACAACGCGGTGAAACGAGTGCTGGCCCGCTGGTTACGCTACGACGTGATCGTGTTGGATGAAGTGGGTTACGTGCCGCTGGCCGACATCGGAGCGGAGTTCTTGTTCCAAGTGATCGCCGAACGCGCCGAGCGGGCCACCCTGATCGTGACCACAAACTTGCCGTTTTCCGAGTGGACACAGGTGTTTCCCAACCCGCGCTTGTGCAAGGCGTTGCTGGACCGCATCACCGACCGAGCGCACATCATCGAAACCGGCGCCGAATCATACCGCTTTCGCAGAACCATGGAGGTGCGCCAGAAAAAGAAAGCATCGTAGGCGGCTGCTTCTATAGCGCTGGGCAAGGGAAGGAACTCAAACGCCGTTCCTTCCCCTGCGACCCCATCCTGGCTGGAACCGCAAGACCGGACAGGCATCCTTATTAATACAGGTGGGGCCAAATGTGAGTATCAAAGTGGGGCCAAATCAAGTTGTCAAACGCACGCCGTGCAGGGTGCGTGTTGAGCACGAAGCTGCGGTACGAAACACGTGCAATAGCGAGCGCGGAATGCGGACGCTAATAAGCCCTTGGCCGCTCATCTGCTTCGTCCTTCCTGCTGGAGTTCGCGCTCGACCCGTTCTAGGTAGCGCTTGATGGATGGTTTCAGCCAGGGCGGAGTACGCCGGGACTTGAGCGCTTTGCGCAGACCCCGCGCCTGTTGAGCTTTCGACAGGTGATGTTTGGTAGCCATAGTGTGTGTTAGCTTGCCACCGACCCCGCACCTTGTCAGGTACGTGAAACTATTTTTCGTGTCCCGCTTTCAAAAACTGGATGGTAAGCTTTCAGGTATGAGGCGGCGAAATCTAGACTCGTGGAAGAAGAAAGTACATCCAGTCTTCATTGAAATTGCCGCGATGTATTCGGCCCTTGCCGAAGCGCAAGATCAACCCCAAGGAGAGGAGCGAAAAAGGGAAGTGCACAAGGTTCTCGCCTTGTCGGCTCAAAAGAGGGACGAACTGCTCGAATCTCGCTCTGACATTACGCCGGGGATGCCTTGCTTCCAGGTAGTAGACATCGGCTACCTGCCCCCATCACCTGAAGAAAAGTTAGAGCAGGTCTTTGATTGGTTCTTTTTCAAGCGGAATCGCATCCCGCGCTGGCTCGAGATGGAACGGGAAAAAGAGGGAGACTTAGAGGCTCACAACCAACTAGTCCGTGCGGCGGATGAGTTCTGGCTCCTGCGTAACGGTCACGGCCCCGTACCCTCGTTCAAAGTGGACGTAACACACTCCGATTTGTTGGAGCTGGGTCTACATCTCGGACTAAGTGAGCTGACCGCCGAGGAATTGGCCGATTGCTTCGAGGAAGTATGCCCGTGCGGAAAGTTTCATGATGCAGATGCTCTCAAAAAGCAGCGCGGGCGTTTGGTCGAGGACGTGAAAGCAGCTTCGTACCAGAGTTTGATGTACCGCTGGAGGAAACCTGCGTGGGAACGGTTTGCGGTTTATGGCGCCGACGGATTCATCGCAAAGCGCTACCATCTACGCGATGGACGGCGCTACGTCGAGATAACCCGAAAAGGCACGGGGTTGGAGTACGTCATTGACGAGGACGGAATTTCGGAATTCAAGAGAGAATCTGGCCTTTCCGGTTTGAACGTTTTCCGTCTGCTGCCAGCAGCATTCTTCGTCCAGAACCTCGACGAAATCTTCCGAATGTTCTTTCCTGAGAACCGCGTTGTAACTTGACGACGCCAGACGCCGTCCATAGGAGCTCGATTGAAGCATCCCCACTCACGGCGCGACGGAATCTGGGGATTAAGGGGTCCCGCATCGCCAAACTTGTTACGAAAACCGGACAGATTCGACAAATGAGCGCGAATCAATCCGGAGAGCACGTTGGAGTGTCTTGACCAGTAGCGCCATCTAGCAAGTGTGTGGAATATCATAACGATACGCCTGCAAACGAGAACCCTGACCTTTCAGGCGATGTTCCGTTTTCGTAACACAGTCTACAAATTTCTTAGTTCCATATGGGCGGATGTTAGTAAGAGCCTGGCTTAAGTCCTTATTGACACCCACAGCCCTCGGACTTATGGTGGGCAGCAGATTAGCGGGAGGGAACCCCCACTCGGAGCAAGGATTCTGTATCCCGGTGGCGGTCCTTTTTGCTGAGGCCTGTCGCGTGACCAGTCGGCCTGCGCTGCGCGTCTAAGGTGCGGACGACACTTACTTCTGGGGCTGGCTCGCAAAAAGGGCGGTCCGGGTCTGCTTGTTTGCGCAAGGGGAGCTTGCATGTCACGACCTCTGGCTCTTCTGCCTGAAATCGGCATCATCTGCCTTCCAAGATTCCTTCTCGCACAACGTCCTTCCCTGAGCGATTCTAAGGCTTTGGCCTTAGCTTCCCAATCAAGCGCTGCATTTGATAGGTGGAAGCTCCATCAGCGACGCAACTCTCACGAGATTGTGTCCGCCAAATCGCGGTCTTGGACAGGGCGAATGCAGCGTAGATTTTCTTGGGAGGGACGATCATCATGAAACATGCCTGGCTACAAGTTTGGCTGCCTTTATTTGTTCTGACGTCAGCGTGGATGATTCATTATGAACGGGTCCAGGTCCGGGAGCGCGTCACGGAGCTACAAAGCGAGAGGCATTATCCATTTCTCATAAATGGGCTCATGATTGATCTAGGAGCGCACACAAAGAAGATTGCAGAGTGGTCAAGTCTACAATACGGAAAACCTCGGGTCACGAAGCACGTCGTCTTGGTCTTCTCCGATTTGTGCGGGTTCTCTAGGCGAAATATGCCTAACTGGGATTCCTTGCTCTCCCACGTTGCATGGGACGGCACCCAGGACCTGATTTTCATTTCGATGGATTCGACTACTACAATCGAGCCTCTGCTGTCCAAAGCTAGGGCGCTAGCGGTATCGTATTCGGTCTTTCTAGTTACCTCGAGCACTTTATTTAAGGCGGAGACCGGGGTCGTGGGTACTCCGACCACTTTCGTCTTGGATAGCGATCGCAGAGTTCGCTTAGTACAGGGGTCGTACCTGAACGATGGATACTTGAGCGCCTTCATTGAGTATCTGAATGGGCACGTACCTTCTACAACATAACCAATTCCATGCCCCCTCGAGTGATTGGAGGTAGGGAACTAAACAAAACGAAAGGAGACGACAGACATGGATTTCGATAGACACTTAAGAATGGGACTGCTTCTGGCGTTGCTCGGCAGTTCCGCCTATTTGGCGGCGACCGTCCATCCGATGGGTACCTATAACTGTTGTGGTGACAACCAGTGCGACGTGCTAAAATCCACATGTGCTTGTAAGAATGCTGGAGATTGTACTGCCAGTAATGCGTGCAACTCCTATTCCAAATGCTGTAGCCAAGCCTGCGCAAATAACCCTCTGTAACGATCAGAGGGAACTATAGAGCGTATTTCATAAATGACTGTTGCGATTCCTGAACGGTGTCCCTCAGCGGCTGAAGCCGCAAGCAGCGCGGCTCGGAGGCGGCACGGCTCAAACCGTGAGCTTCCCAAGGCCGATTTGTGAAACACGCTCTAAACAAAACGAAAGGCGACGACAGACATAGATTTCGATAGACACTTAAGAATGGGACTGCTTCTGGCGTTGCTCGGCAGTTCCGCCAATTTGGCGGCGAACGTCCATCCGTTGGGTACGTATAACTGTTGTGGTGACAACCAGTGCGAAGTACTAAAATCCGCGTACGCATGTAGGAGTGCGGATGGGTGTGGCAGTAATTGCGCAGCCACCGCCAGCTATTCCAAATGTTGTAGCGAGGCTTGCGCAAATTAGCCTCTGTACCGATCACAAGTTGAGTGACGGGTTGAGCAGGCCTATCGCCGTGCCCCGCAATGTCTTTGGTGCAAAAGGAGGGCTCATGAAAAGCGTTGCTTCCCTGGCTTTCAGCATATGCATGGTGTTCCTTGTTGTTGTGTCTATGCTTGAACTCCACAGGATCCGGTTTGCAAAGAGCATTGAAAAAGATCTTATGGTCGCGCGCTCCCGACAATATCAGGTATCGGACTTCGATACGGGTTGCTTTCAGTATGGTCAGCAGATGGGCACGATTGATTGGCAAATACCATCGCTCATTCTAGTCGCAAACAAAACCTCGGCCAATTCGCTGCAAACGTCGGCACGGTGGCAGGATCTCATGAAGGAGAGGACACAAGGAAAACCGCACAATACGATACTTGTGAAGTTTGACGAAGTCTCTCTAGGATGGAGTTTTGACCAATCGGTCCAGGCCGGTGACGTGGCAACTGTAGAGATTAGGGACGTGGCACGATTCGAGACTTGTAGCGGCCTAGTGGCCGCTCCGATTACATTTATCGTAAATCATGGGCGCGTACCAATGTTTATGTTAGGGGTTCCAACAGAAGACGCCGTAAGGGACTTCAGAGCACTGCTTCAGGAAGATGAATCTAGTCTCGATAGCCAGGCGTCCCGATTCGTATTGGTGGGCGGGGCGGAATCGGTTTATGCGAATGAGTCGCCAGCTAGCAGAGCGGCGGAAAGCGTGCCCTCCTCATGAACACTCGTTGCTATCGTGATGGCCGCACCTGTCCGATCTCTAGAACTGTTCGGGCCTCAGTAAGGATAGCTATATTTGTGTGGGGGTTGAGCGCACTTGCTCAGGGGGGGCCGGCATCGTCGGTTCCTAACGCGGTGACAAACTCAGGAAGCTCGCGAACCGCACACGAGAGCTCGGAACTGCGAGCACTGGCTGACCAAACGACACTACTCCCCCCCGAACTGAGGGCGGACGCGCTGATTCGCATAGCTCGATTGATGCATGGTAGGGAGAAGGAGCATGCGCTTATAGACGCTTTCAATGCGGCTGGTTATGCCAAGTACCAGGCTAGGATAGCGCTACTGACGGTACGGGATACGGATTCGGATGTGGGCGCATTGGCGGAGGCACTTCGCTTGGGCTTGGATCGATTATCTTTGCAGAGCCGAGCAATCTCGGAGATGGTGCCCGTTGATCTCAGGAAAGCTGAGGACCTTTTGCAGCAGATAATGATGCCTGCACCGCAATCGTTGAGCTGCGATGACTTAACCCGCTATGACGTATCTCCATTCTACGAAGCAGTGGAGAAGGTTCTGAACGCACAGACATCCCCTGTGAAGCGTCTCGCACTGGCCGAATGGCTCGTAGGTACGGTCCTGAGTCCGATCGAACTGGAGCCGTCGCTCCGGATCCCCACTGGTGCAGCAATTCCGGCTTTGGACAAGGGCCGACTGCTTGGCGAGATCGCTGCCAGAATGAGAACTATGACGGCCGACGATCCCAGGACAGCTTCATCCACACTCACGTACGGTTTAAATCAAGCTGTGTGGGATGCGTTGGACACCGAGGCGAAAAGTGGCGATCGTGCGCTGCTGCTTGGATCGTATCGAGAGTTCATTGCTAGCAATGTGAAGGCAGTATGCAGTGACGATCGGCATTTTACGCAGAGAGCCACACAGTTACTCGAGTTCTTGGCTAGGGACGCCCAACGGTTAGGAGTCTCTTTTGGGGGAGAAGTGAAAGTCGCGCCAGAGGTCATCGAAGGTAAGGCGAAGGCCCATCTGTATTGGGAAGAGAACGGGTCAAAAGAGATATGGGGCGACTTTCAACGCCTAGAACATGAGCTCAGCGTGAAAGAGCTAAATACGCCACTGTGGATTGTACAATTGCATACTTTCTTGGATAACTTCCGGTATTGGCAGGATTACACCAGCGAGCCCGAGGACGTACGTTTTGGGGAGTCATGTGAAATTTACGGAGCGCTAATACACCGTCTGCCTCCGGGAGAGACCAGAGATAATCTGCTTAAAGGCTTCATTGATTATCTGCAATTCTCCTCGACTCTCACAGACAACCCCCCGCTATGGTACCTGCAAGTGAATACCTTTATGTCTCCGATGGAACAGGGGAAAGGTACGATGTTGCCCCCTCAGATTGCCGGCGCTAACATGCTGCTGAGCATGACAGATCGCAGCAGTGCACTAGGTTTCATTGCTCTATTGAATCAAGATATCACGAAAGCTGAGCATTATTAGGTTTTCGCACAATGTAGTGACAAGCAACGAAGTTGTCATTCCGAGCGGAGCGAGCAATCTGTTGTCGTGCGAGTTGCGAGCAAGGCAGATTCCTGGCACCCAAGCCGGGTGCTTGGAATGACAATTCCTTCGCCGCATCCCGGCTGCTCCCAACCGTCACTATATTATGCGATACTCAATAGTTGTGAAGGGGGGCTTATGATAGAGATACGTACAGGCTTACTTGTTGTGGGACTTTGCCTGTTCTTTTTACAGCGGGCCACGGCGCAACAGCAACATCAGGATTGCAATCCGGTGGATTCGACTGCGCTATCCGTTAGCCACGACCCCGATGGAGACTGGGTCGTGCTTGAACGGAATAGAGCAATTGTGGGGAGCTTTACTACGAAGCAGGACGCGGACCGTGCATTAGTGCTAGTAAAGCATAGCCAAGCTCAATGCTTCATCGGCAGAGACAATCCTACAACGGATAGCAGGAAGTACATTACTGAGTATTGGCTTCCAACGGACAAGTTTTCTGGTGTGGCGATTCCGGGTGAGCAGTGTAAGGGGTATGATCCGTCCAGAGTAATCGCGCGCCAACAATCGTCCAGAGAGTGGGTGATTAAGAGCGGTGCAACACTCCTGGGATTCGCCGCCAGAGAGGAGGACGCGACGAAATTGGTCAATCTCGCAAAGCATCATAATCGGCATTGCTTCATCGGTAAGCGTGTCGGTTCTTCTGAAAGCAGTGGCACCGAATATTGGCGATAAGAGAGCAATAACACACGGCAGATCCTGCTAGGATTGGAGCTAATGTTTTGCTAGAAATGTGTTCTTGTTAACAAAGCGGCATAAACACTGCTGCAAGAGGTTGTACATGCCGATTCCCGCTATCTTGTACCTGTCCGTTCTTTCGCGGTCGCTTTCGTTCAGGCCATATTTTGGATACATTGGCCAGAGGCCGATTCACTACTGTCCGGCTAAAGGTC
>PLIC01000158.1 GCA_003139995.1 Candidatus Acidiflorens stordalenmirensis
ATAAGTAATCTCCTTCGGGGGCAGGCAAACCCACGCTACGGCGTTGGCGATTATAGGATGGATCGCAGAGAAAAACGAGTAAAGCTGGCGAAAAATCCCGATTACACTCAAGTGGCTTGAATGAGAGCTGCCCAAAAACCCTTGCCATTGGCATTTTCCCAACCACTTGATTCTTAAAGGACCGATACCAGCGACTCGGAGTTGCTCAAAAACAGATGTTTCTGGGCCGCCTCTTTTGTGCGTTCGAGAGAATGGCACATCTCAGGCACATCGCGGTGGCACAATCGCAAGAATCTGGAGCCTTCGCACTGACCGACAGTCACACACTCGGCGCGTCGCTGCGAATTGCCCCCCGGATTCGGCACACTTCCAGCACACAAACCCAACCGCAACAAGTCGGCGGATCTGCGGTTCCAGCTTCTGATTTGCCGCCCCTCGGGGTGGCACGGTGAGGGCGAGGCGGCGGGTTGATCTCGTCGTGATCGACTCGACCCAAGCACCGAGGTGTCTACCAACATCTTTACTGATGCGGTGTTAAGAAACCTGCCTAGAATCGCTCCCGTAGAAGCCTCGCAAAGACCGGACATCCTGACTTCCACTCAGTGCGTTAGGAATGGGTAGTTTCCTAATCCGGTGGCGGTTGGCACAGTGGGCCTCGACCTGAGCGCGCGATCCGGACTTTTGGAAGCGTGGCGCGTGGTATACGCGAGTTCGGCGGAATCGATGGTGGTGTTAATGAAGCTCTGGACAGAGCCTAAGTTGGAATTGAGCAGTTTTCGGGGGAGGGCTTTTCAAACGAGCGTCCCGCGACTCTAAACGGAGTCTGGGGCGCTTTCGTTTTTTGCCTCGTGCTGAACTGGGCTTTGCGTCTCTGTCACCTGCCTGATCTGCCCGCCTGTCGGCACGGCTGCCAAAATGTCGGCGTGGTTTTTGGCTCGATACCGGCGTGGCTGCCCAACGATCCTTTAGTTTCAGCGGGACCACTGGTTGTGGCGCCTGGAATCCTTCGTGCTAGATTCCTTCGCCATTGTTGCAGGAGCGCCAGATGCCCACTGAGAATCAGCCCGCCGCCGGTCCCGTCCGAGATATTGTCGACGCCCGTCGCCACCCCCGGTTCAAGATTGGGGTCGATGTGCGTATCTATTCCCGGACGTGCGGTATGCTGAAGGGCCGTACCGTGGACCTCAGCCAATCCGGAATCTCAGCCATGCTGACATTGGAAGTCCCCTTGGGCGAGGTCGTGGAGTTGGACTTTGTTCTTCCGTTCGGTCCAGTGACCATTGATGCGGTGGTTCGCCAACGGAACGCTTTTCGCTACGGCTTCCAGTTCCTTGAGCCAGACTCGGGGAACGGGGTCATCTGGTCCACCTGCCACCAGCTAGCCATTGAACAATCTTTAATATCGCCTGTTGGGGGATAAGGAACGCACGATTGTACGCGTTGAAATCTCGCACCTCGGCCTGCCGAATTCATAAGGACAGCCTCAAAGGGCGGGGTAGAGAGATACCGCCAGAGCAAGATCAGCGCGGCCGGCAGGAAGTCTGGGCGGACAATCTCGATCCCAGTCTGGTTCGTGCTGGAGGGCGAGAAGCTCTGCCTTCTACCCGCGCAAGGCTCGGGCACGCAGTGGTACAAGAACGTGCTTCATAATCCGTCGATTCGGATCGATGCGCGGGGCGTGGGGGCGGGATTCCGAGCCGTCCCCGTGACTGACGCCAATGCTGTCAAATCC
Organism: Candidatus Acidiflorens stordalenmirensis; assembly: GCA_003139995.1. Lineage (GTDB taxonomy): Bacteria > Acidobacteriota > Terriglobia > Terriglobales > Acidobacteriaceae > Acidiflorens > Acidiflorens stordalenmirensis. The sequence goes on from PLIC01000158.1 coordinate 1,733, forward strand.
GTGATCGAGAAGTTTCGAGAGAAGTACGGGGCGAAGGACGTGAAGAAGTCAACTTTGACCGATACAACCCTGATCATTCGCTGCCCCCATTGCATGGCGGGCATCGAGTTCAGGCCGATGATCGCTTATAAGGATGGGCGGTTCGTCTGCCGTGACTGCGCCCATACGCTGTTCCCCGGAGTGCCCGAGTATAAGTGCACCTGCCGCCCCTGTTTGAGGCTGTCCCGAAAGCCACTCTTGACTGACCACGGAAGTCATCTCCTGACCCAGTGATTCCCGCCTAGCATGTGCTGTCATTTTGATGAACAATCCTTAGTCCACTGAAAAGGAGCACCCTATGATCAACGTTCCAGCCGCCCAATACCTCCGGGTATCCACTGAACGTCAGGAGTATTCACTCGATTGTCAAAGCGCAAGGATTGCTCATTATGCACGGGAAAACGGCTTCGCGGTCTGTCAAACCTATTGTGACGAGGCCAAGAGCGGATTGGAAATCGTGCGTAGGACAGGATTGTCTAGGCTGCTTCGGGATGTCGTAGCGGGCAGGCAATCCTATAAAGCTGTTCTCGTGTACGATGTGAGCCGTTGGGGACGTTTTCAAGACCCGGATGAGGCAGCGCACTACGAGTTCCTGTGCAAAGCTGCTGGCGTGCAGGTTCACTACTGTGCAGAGCACTTCTCCAACGATGGGCATCCTGCCAGCCTCATTTTGAAGACGCTGAAAAGAGTCATGGCGGCGGAATACAGTCGAGAACTATCCGATAAGGTGTTCGCTGGTATGACGCAAGTAGTCAGAAGAGGATTTCGTTCGGGAGCGCATCCCGGATATGGCTTCCGCCGAATGCTCGTCTCGGCTGACGGAACCCGAAGGCAGCAACTGTCAACAGGCGAGCAGAAGAGCATTGCTACTGACAGGGTAGTTCTCGTACCTGGCCCTGCAAGCGAGGTCTTTTGGGTCAGGGAAATCTATCGACTGTTCCTATCGGAAAACAAGACGTTCGCTGGCATCGCCGCCGAACTTGACCAAAGAGGGGCACCTTTCCTGCATGGAAAGCGATGGAGCGATCACGCTGTAAAGAAGATTTTGACCCACCCGAAATACAAAGGAACCGCCATCTACAACCGCACCACGGAAAGGCTTTGCTCCAAGTCTAGAAAGGTTCCAGAGTCTGAGTGGATCATCGTGCCGAATGCGTTTGAACCGCTCGTGGAATCGAGAATATTTGAGGCGGCTCAAGAGGCGTTGCGGCAAAGGTTCTGGCATCGTTCAAACGAGCAGGTCTTGGAGCAACTGAAGTCCATACTGAAAACCCACGGCCGTCTTTCGACCGCGCTAGTCCGTTCGCATGGATTATCACCGGGAGGTCTCAACCATCGATTTGGCTCGCTGATTAAGGCATACGACCTCATCGGCTACCAGACGATGTACAAGAAAACAGCCGAGAACCGTTTACATATTCGCAGGATTCGATCTGAACTGATGCAGCAATTGGCGGAGATGTTTCCGGGGAGAGTGTCCGTATTCTCGTGGGCGTGGAGGCGTCGGAACTGCCTCAGACTCAAGAATGGCACTAAGGTCGCCGTTCGCGTCTGTCGCTCGATAGAATTGGTCACCAAGGGGCGCATGTGGGTGTTACAGGCCGCTCGGGACGAACGCTGCCCGATAACGCTTATGGCGGGGATGAACCCCGAGAATGCGGCTCTCGAAGCGTTTTACCTGTCGACTCGCTTGAAGAATCCCTGCAAAGTTCATATCGCAGAAAACAGCGACTGGCTAAAAAAGGGCGTGCGCCTTGAAGACTTGCGATCGTTCTATGCGGTCGTGATGGCGCCACCATGGGATTCTCCGTCCTGAGGGGGACGGTGCGGCAGACGTACAGACCCTGCCCCTGCGTCATTGCACACTGCTCATGTACTTCCTAGATGTGCCATTGTGAAGCGGCTTCAGAACCACATTCCGCACTTTTGTCAGGTGAGACATACATATAACCTGCGCCCCGAACCGTCTGGATGCGTTTCCGATCCTCTACCCCCAATTTGGTGCGCAACGTGTATATGTGCGCGTCGAGGTTCGAGGGATCGATAAGGTCGGGCGTGGCTCGCCGCAGCCGATCCCGAGAAACCACCTGTCCCGCATTTTGGGCCAACATATTGAAAATTGCCGAACCAACAGGCCCAAGTGAGATTTCTTTTTTGCCCAGCGTTATCTCCCACGTGTCCGCTGCCATCAAGATGTCGTCCACAGCAGTACAGCACGCGCAGTTTTTAGACCGGAATGCAACCTCATTCGCAACGGCGCAAGAGTCCTCCAGTTTACTGAGCTTCCGGCCTGCGGACAAGCACGGTTCACCTTCTCGAAGTATTTTCCATTTCAGGGACTTTTCGAGTGGGGGAAGCACATAGAAATTCAGCAACTTAGAAAACGATTGATCCACAGTGCAAATCAGAGCCGGCAAGTGCCTGTCCAGAGGGCGCAAACGTAGAATCCAGCCGAGTTCTTCAGAATCGACGGCTCGGCACAAGTAAACAGCAAACCTGAGCCGGCGATCTATCTCTACAACTTGTCTTAGCTGCTGTCCGGGTAACCCGATGAATCTCACGCGGGCGGAAAACAGTTGTTTCAGTCGAATGTACAAGTCTTTTCGCAAAACCCTCATCCGCATCTGCGCGCCGCTTAGGTTTATGGTCCTGGGCGGCGGTCGGTAGCCGGCCATTTCGTAAGCCTTCATGATGGAACCGAAGCGCTTGTAGTAGCTACATCCGAGGATGCCTTTTTGTTTCAGGATTCTGTGAGTCAATTTGCCTTCTCGGGTCAAGACTTTCCTCATTCTTTGGATAAGATGAGCGTCGGATTTTTCTGGAGGTGCTCCTCTTTTCTGAAGGAGCTTCTGAACGTGGTCAAATATCTCCCGACCTACGATCGGGACAAAGGCGTCAGGGTTTCTGATCCAAAGATGGCGTTCAACCACTCGGCTAACCGAGCTGAGCTTTTGCGTCGTTTTCCCGTAGGTATTGCAACCCGCGTATTTTTCATTCGTCAGGATGCGATAGACAGAGGAACGTCCCCAAGGTCGCCCGTTCGAAGGAAGCATACGGCGCACATTTAGTTCCTTCGCGATCTCCTTCGGAGTCTTTCCTGCAGTCGCCAGTCTGAATATTGTGCGAATGCACGCGACCTCTTTCTTAGGGCCTGGCACAAGGATGGTTCGGTCCGTGTGAATCGCCTTTCGCTCGCCGTCTTTCAAAATGAGCCTCCTCTGCCCGTCTGGAGACACCATCATGCGTCGCAACCCATATCCCGCCGTACCCACTACCCGAAATCCGAGGAGCGCGAGGCGGCGCTGCCCCGCGTGGACTTTAATCCCCAGTTCACGGCTATATTCGGCCGCCATCGTTCTCTTCATGGTTTTCATAATCGCACTGGCTGCTGATCCGTCATTCTCGAATTGTTCAGCACAGTAGCGTACGGGTATGCCGGCACTCCTGCAAAGAAACTCGTAGTGGGCGGCTTCATCAACATCTTGAAAGCGTCCCCAACGGCTCACGTCATAAACGAGAATCGCTTTGAATTGGGCTCGGCCACTCATCACATCAGAAAGGAGTCGCCGGAGTTCCTTTCGATCTTTGATCGCGACGCCACTCTTCCCCGCGTCTGCGTAGGTCGATGCGACGACAAAGCCATGGCTATTGGCGTAGGTCTGAATCGCTGCCTGTTGATTGGCAATGGAATACTGCTGATCCTCTGTGGACATGCGCACATACCGCGCTGCGGGAACTAGGGGTTTTGCTTCCATGGGACCTCGAAGACATACGGACAAAAAGCCGTTCAATCCGCGTGCGGGCCAATTATCGCAGGCCAGCAGAACAAGAAGTGGACTCCTCTTGGCAATACTTCTGAGGTTCGACGGAAGCTCTGACCGCAGTAAGCGGCCGGAGCCCGCGCTAGTTAGAACTCACCTCAAAAGATTCGAGACGGCAGCATCTGAAGCTCCAACGCTTAGCGCACGGCCAGAAATGAGTATGCACCAGGCGGGCTGATCACTTCGGAACTGCTCGGGTTACAGAAATGTAAAATGATCGCCCCCTCATCAGCAGGATAAGCGTTAAGAGACAGATTCCCTAATCTCCCAGGTGGGGTGATGCTAGTAATCTGATCCGATTTGGTGAGGCCCCTCGCCTCCCCAACTACATCGACGCAACTCTGGGGAGGTACGTGGCTCGCAGGAATGTTATTAGCGCTGTAAATTTTCATCTGTGACAGGGGAGAACCATCCCCCAGAGTGAAACTATTTCCCTCGCTTATCCGTACCGGTACTGCGAACGTCTTTTGCTTCGAGGTCAGCCGTTCCAGCCAATTCGTATGCACACCGGCCCCCGTCGCACGGATGTAATTTGTGATAGACACCGGGGCTCCAAACGCAAGCTGCCCTGAACTCAGTCCCACTCCGCTGCTCGGCACATCCGTTCCGATCCACGTGTCATTCACACTCGCCGGTGGACGATACCCTTCTGTCGCTTGAGTCAGCTCCGGTTGGGAATCAATCAACGTGATGATGTGATGTGCATTAAGCGCAAGTGCCGTTGGGCTGGAGAAATTCAATCGCCCTTTGGCTAAAAAGGAGCCAGTGCCGCCCGGGCCATTTTCACTCAGTATTGTGGCCGTCTCATTCCTGAGACCATAGCTTGTTACGCTCATTGCACATGCGGTGTAGCCCCCCGGCGATGCTTGCCCGTAGTTTGTGCATTGGTTCGCAATCTGGATTGGATTGCCGTTCAGTCCCACTCCTACGGTGCCTGCCTCTTCCACGTCCACTTTGACGCTTTTGTTGACCGATACCACCGAACCGGGCCAGAAGTTCAGGGTTCCGCCGTAGTTGCCTTGCTTAATCGTGTATGCGGAAGTGGACGACGTTCCCTTATCTGTGTAGGTGCACACCAAACTACCAGAACATGCAGCGGACTGCGAAACTGCTATTGCCACGTATCCGCATGTTCCACCCGGTCCACCGGCGCATCCGCCATTGTAGGGATAGACTGCTCCGACTCCAATCGGAGTTGTTATGCGGATTACGTCATAGGTAATGGTATCACTTCCGTTTGCCACCCTGGGCCAACGAACGGGAATTGAATCGCTTCCGGTCGAAAGCCAATTGAGGACCTGCATCGGAGAGGTTTGTGTACCCGCAGTCGTGTCGTTGGCGACGATATAGTATGAGTAGGGCGTAGAGCCAGTACCGCCGCTTGGGAACCCTCCACTGACGCCGCCGTTTCCCGCAATCTGAAAACTTGCAGCCCCGCTCGATATTCCAGCAATCAAGCCCGCAATTCCAAGACCGGGAAATGGAGAGTGCGCCGGAGTTAGAGGATTCATCCCGATGTTGCTTTCCGAGTAGACGTTCTTTAGGTAAGCGCCCTGATAGTTTCCGGTGGTGTTCGATGAATACACCTGCCACGGACCCGTCGCTTGAAGCACGGTGTTTTCGATATAGAGTCCATTTGAGTTGTAGTCAGTCACTCCGTTCGAGTAATTCGCCGTGATGGTCGAGTCGCGCAGCGTGATAACCGGAGCAATCTGGTGCGACGCACCTTTATTCCCCGCGGAAAATAGGAACGATCCGGTCCATGTGGAACTAGCATTCAGCGAAATAGCGTTGTTGTTGAAATGGTCGATGGTCGTGTTTTCATCATCCCAAAAGTCGAAAAAATTGTTAAACGACCCGTTTTCTCCCGCCAAGTCATAAGAAATATCAATCAGGTGAGTATTCATAGCGTTATCTAACACCGCTACATATGCCAGCGCCACCACGCCGGGACTTGCCTGTGCGGCGATGTCAGCGCCAGAGTGAGCATACTGGAACGTCGTTGAGCTCGGTACTGCCGTGATCGTCGCATCGCCCCAGTAGCTACTGCTGTCGGTAAACTGGATCGTCACCATATCTCCGGCCCGAAAGCCGTGCGCGCTGGCCGTCGTGATGGTCACGACCTGAGAAGTCCTTTGCGTTTGGGTGATCGCGACTCCAGCAAATGCCGCGTTGCCCGCGAGATTTACCGGCGTGCGAAAGCTCAGCCCGGTGACGGTGTTGTTAGTGAAGTCGGTGGAATTCTTCAGATCGCCAATCTGCAAGCAGGCGCCACGCCCAAGGCAGCTCAGCGATGTCCCGTAGCCGCTCAAAACAGATTGGTTGGAATGCAGATAAATCGTCCCGTAAACGTTGTAGGTGCTCAGCGAGTGAAGAGGGTAACCGGGGCCGTTGGCCGGGATCACTACATTGCACTGACTATTCTTCCACGAGGTCGGGTCAACTCCGCAACCAGCATTTAGCGTTTCCTGAATGCCGGAAGACGCCGAACCAGTTGTGTATCCAGCCGCATAGGAATAGAACGGGGTGAACGTAATCGTTCCCGACGCCGCTCCCGAAGTGCATCCCCCGGGGGCAGTAATTACATTGACAGCTTCACTGTTTCCTCCCCCAGAAAGAAGAACCTGATACCCGGCTCCGCTCGTCGTATCAATGCCAACCGGACAGGGAGTAAGCGTAACTGTTGCCTGCGATCCGCCAGTTAATGGGCTGGAGATGGTCTGTATCCAATTCAGTGCCGTCGTGGCATAAGTGATCCCGGCCGGTGCGCCACCACCACAAGATCCCCACGTGGAGTTGCCGTTTAAACAAGTGGCCGAGCTGGCAACGCCAGCTCCCAATTCGCCGGGCGGAACAGTCCCATTCACCAAGTCCGCTTTCACCGAAAGCCCACTGTCCACATAATGCCGGTCAGCAGCCTGGTTAGGTGCGGCCGGATCTGCGGGCAGGGTTAATGGCCCAGTCATAGTCGCGCCCGCGATGGAGACGTACGCTCCCGAGCCGACGTTCCCTACCGCCGCATCCACGTAACCCTTGGGCGCGGCGTCGTTGGCTCCGACCGGTGACGGAAGCGCCGGAGGCACAGTGAACTGCTTCGTGCCCGTGATCGTCTCCGTTCCCGCCAGGTGCACCACCGTCGCGTCAACCGCGAGATTCGCCACTGCAGCATTCACGTACTGCTGCGTCACGGCGAGGTTCCCGAGCCCTGTACCCGGTGTCGTCAGCACCGCGGCAATCGTCGTCGGCGATGTTGCCGGAACCGCCCAATATTCCGTCCGGACGGTTCCATCATCCAGTTGCAAAACGACGACGTAGTAAGTTCCCGCCGGAGACGCGCCCACGTTGGGAACCAGTTGCGCGGTGAACGCGCCTAGCGGCCCTATCGTCACGGCCAGATTGCCCGCCGCCACCGCGTCTCCCTCTGCGGTCTGGAACGACGGCCATGAAATCAGCACCGTACCCGATGCGGCGCTTCCGTCAGCTCGATACACCGTATCGCTGATCGTTGTAAGCGCTGGCCCTTGTGCCTGCAACTTGGCCGACAACGTCAACCCCATCAGCAGCGCCAGCACCAGGAAAATCACCATCTCCGCCGCCATCGGGAAACACTTGTTATTCACCGCGAACGATCTGGGCATATCTTGTTCTCTCCTGGTGAGCGCGCGCGCCCCCAATTCGGGCCAATCGGCATAGGGGGAGCGGTCGCCCGCCCTCCCCTGCCACACCACCGGACATGCGGGTCCGCATCCGGCG
>PLIC01000088.1 GCA_003139995.1 Candidatus Acidiflorens stordalenmirensis
CGTTCAAATTTTTCCTTCGCCATAATTGCATTTCCTCGCTAATCAGTCGTTAGTCGCTCAGTAATACTGATACAGCTTGTGAAACTTCGCCCGCAGCGCCGGATCGACTTCCTCGATCTTCGAGAGATAAAACTCCCGCACCTGCGCCTGATCCGAAACCGGCAGCGAGCTGTACAAAGATTGCGCCGTTCCCGCCTTCTCGCCCGCCGCCCGGTCAATCGCATCCGCCGCGAAAACCGCATCCAGGTCGCGGACTCGGATCTTGCGGCTGTCTAGCACTTTCAAATACTTCGTGACCCGGTCTGCCGCGAACGCTTTCTCTACCGCGGCTTTCAGGTCGCCGAACTCACGCTCTTTCTCGACCTTGATGACACCTTGCTCGAACATCACCGCTCGCCGCTCCATCCGCAACACCAAATTCCAAACGCAGCGCTCAAACTCTGGAGCGGGAGACGGGGATCGAACCCGCGACCAACAGCTTGGAAGGCTGTGACTCTACCACTGAGTTACTCCCGCCCTCGACCAGCCGTCAGCAATCAGCCGCCAGCTGTCAGCAATTTCCTGGAGCCGATGATCAGGATTGAACTGATGACCTCTCCCTTACCAAGGGAGTGCTCTACCAACTGAGCTACATCGGCTCACTGAACTTCTTAAAACGCTACTGCCCAAAACTCCCCGCTCAACATCAAATCCGCCGCATCAATCTTCAATCTGTCGGTTTCGCGCCCGCCCGCTCTTCCTCGATCCGGGTTCGCCAAAAATACAGCACCGCCCGAAAAGCGAACAGTCCCAGGATCACCAACGTCCCGGTCCGCAGTCTCACATTCGCATTGAAGACTCGAATCGGCTCGTCCGACAGCGTAGTCCAGGCTAAAACGCCCAGCGCCGCATACGCGATAAGGGCCAGCACGAACTTCTTCTTGATCGTCAATGCTTGATCGTCAACTTCCTGTTACCGCCTCAGGCTCGTCAGCAACTGAAGCATCGCCACTTCTTTCGTCACTCTGGTGCACAGGGGAGGATTCGAACCTCCGTACCTCCTGAGAGGGACAGATTTACAGTCTGTTGGCTTTAACCACTCACCCACCTGTGCAAATCCGAAAACTTCCCGCCGCGCAAACAACAACATCGGCACTGCTCAGCATTCCTCAGCCCGGGAAACGAAATGCGAGAACTCCCGCCTGACACTGACTCGCTGGAAAATACTCTAATGCAGGGCCATAAAGCTGCGCCGCCAGCGCGCGTCGCCGCGCATACCTCTTCTGTTTCCGGAATCTTGTTTTTCTGGAGCTGGCGAAGGGAATCGAACCCCCGACCCTCTGATTACAAATCAGATGCTCTACCGACTGAGCTACGCCAGCAGGTGGAAGCAAGTCCAACCGGGCACAATACTTCCCTAGATCCCTTCCTGAAGTCCGGGACAATTATTTAAGCTATCACAAGGGCAATTCACGTGCAACCAGGAGCTGCCCAGAATCACGTAGGGGCAGGTGCCCTCACGTGCCCAGCCGGGCGAAGCCCGCAGCTGTGCGTCCAGCAAGCCGCTCCAAACCAGACCACCACCAGGACTGGGTGCTATCATTAGCAGGCTCACCTTCTGTTCACAGCAGATGAGCCGAGTACCTGCCGAAATTCGATGCGCATTCGACGCCACCTCCTCATCCCTCTGGCCGTCTTGCTGATTGCGGCCGCTGTAGCGTTGATCGTGGCCCTGCGCAAGCAGGCTCCGCCGGAAGCGGCCCGCCTGCTCCCAGGCGCGGACGGTTTCTTCTACATCAACCTGAAGTGGATTCGGGCGTTCAACGCCACCGGTCAACTGCCACCGGTTTCCCGCGAGCCCGAATACCAGAAGTTTGTCGAGGAGACGGGCTTTCAGTTCGAGCGCGATCTGGACCAAGCCGCCTTCGCCATTCACTATCCGCAGAGTTGGGGGAACGGGACCGCCGGATCGGCTTCAGAACCGCGCTTCTCAGAAATCTTCGTCGGCAAGATCGACTCCGGCCGGCTGACCGCGTACCTCAAGAAGCTGACTTCGTCAATTGACGATTACCGCGGCTTCGACATCTACAACATCCCCTTTGAAGGCCGCACGGTTCGCGTTGTCCTTCTTTCGTACGACAGCGTCGCGGTTTCGAACCATCCGGACCCCGGCGTGATTCGCGGCATCCTCGACCGCTCCCGCAAACTGGCCTCGCCGTTTGGCGGACCCTGGTTGCTGCGAAAGTTCTACCGAAGAGTTCCACTGGCGAGTGTGTCTTTTGCGATTCTGCGCGTTCGGCCGGCTGAAATGACTTCCCTGGGCGGACTGGGCAGTTGGAGCCTGCTGTTTCCGAAGCCCGCGGTTGCCGTGATTTCCGCGCGATATCTCCGCGCTCTCCACCTGCGGGCGGAAGCGTTCACCGACAGTGACGCGGACGCGCAGGCCATCACCGAGAAGACCGCCTCCTTTCTCAGCATTTTCCACGCCGCCGAAGGTAGCGTCGGCGCACAGGGCACGGATGCAGATGTAAAAACGTTCTTCGACAGCCTCAAAGTCGAGCAGTCCGGAGATCGCGCCGTTCTCACCGCAATCGTGCCGCCCGGATTCGTCCGGAAGGTGTTGACCGAAGCTCCGCCCGAGACCGCAGCGCCAGCCCCGCCCGCTGCGCCACGCGACGAGCCGCCCGCCCGGAAGAGGCCACACAAGCCCAGTTCGCGATGATGCCAACCAGATGAAGGCAGCCTATGTCCGAAGGCGGAAATGCTGTAACAATTTCACCGTCCGTAGCATCTTCTAATGTACGAATTGTCATCCCGAGCGACCGGGGCCCCCAGCCAGCCGCACTTGCTGGCTGGGGTGGAGAAGCGAGGGATCTGCAGTTCGCCGTGAGCTGATAACGGGTGCAAACTTCTCCCCGTCGCTACAATAGAGAAATATGACGAGTTTGCCATTACCGCTCGCCGCCTTCGTTGCGGGCCTGATCTCGTTCCTATCTCCGTGTGTTCTTCCGCTCGTGCCCGGATACGTTTCCCTGATCTCAGGCGTAGGCGTCGAGCAGTTGAAGCTGAAAGAAGGCGAGCTCTTCCGCAAGGTGATGCTCAACTCCGCCGCCTTCATCATCGGTTTCAGCATCGTCTTCATCACGCTGGGCGCGATCTCGACGGAAGTCGGCCAAGTCCTCGCGCAGTACAAAGCGCTGCTCGCCCGCATCGCCGGAGTGGTTATCATTCTCTTTGGTCTTCACCTGACCGGCATCTTTCAGATCAAGGCTCTGCTGGCCGATACGCGGCTGCATGGCCTCAAAGGCAGTTCTTCCGCCTGGGGCGCGTTTGTCATTGGATTTGCTTTCGCTTTTGGATGGACGCCGTGCGTCGGTCCGATCCTCGCGGTCGTGCTCGGATTCGCCGCTGCTCAGGACACCGTCTGGAAAGGCATCTTTCTTCTGGCCATCTACTCGGCGGGACTGGCTGTGCCTTTCCTGCTCACTTCGCTCGGCATCGAGCGCTTTCTAAAGTTCTACAACCGCTTCAAATTCCACATGCACGCCGTGGAAGTAGCGAGCGGGGTCTTGCTGATCGCATTGGGCATCCTGCTGGTGATGGGCCGCTTCGCGCTCCTCTCCGGCTATTTCTCGTTCTTGAATCGCTTTGCTCTGTAGCAGGACACATGAGCAACACCTTTAATGAATTGTCATCCCTCGCGAAGCGAGGGATCTGCAGTTCGCCGCAAAATGCAGGTTCCTCGCTTCGCTCGGGATGACAAAATCTTGGCAGGGGCGGACAGCTTTGAAGGGGCATGGTTTCAGCCGTGCCGTTAGAACCCGCCACACAAGCGGCTTTAGCCGCCGAGGTTGCCAGTGAAAAGAAATCCTCTGATTCTGTTCTTCATCGCCGCCATCGTCGCGGCCATGTTATTCGCCGGCGTTCGCATGGCCCGCAAAAACCGCGCGAACGGTCCCACCAACGGACAACTCATGGGCAATTTGGCGCCCGACTTCGAACTGCAGGGGCTCGATGGCAAGAGCATGAAGCTCTCCGATTTCCGCGGGAAGGCCGTTCTGCTCAATTTCTGGGCGACGTATTGTGAACCCTGCAAGATCGAAATACCGTGGTTTGTCGAGTTGCAAAAAGAATACGGCCCGCAAGGATTCCAGATTGTCGGCGTAGCCATGGACGACGCCAGCACCGAAGACATCGCCAAATTCGCCAAGGAAATGGGCGTCAACTACCCGATCCTGCTCGGCAAGGAATCGGTTGGGCAGAGCTACGGCGGCGTCAGCGTTCTGCCGATCTCGTTTTTTCTGGATCGCGACGGCAAGCTCATCGCCCGCGAATTCGGTTTGCAGAGCCGCAGCGTTTTCGTGGACCACATAAAAAAGGCCCTGAGCCAGGGCCAAGCGGTACAGGCTCAGAAGTAACGTCGTGTCCGCACCTGCACCTGGAGTACTCTAGAGTCCTTAGGGAAACTCCGATTCGGTTGGTTCGGGATAGCTTCGAAGGGACAGATAGCTTTGAAGGGGCATGGCTTCAGCCATGCCGTTAGAACCCGCCATAAAAGCGGCTTTAGCCGCTGAGGGTAGCCAATGAAAATACTTCTCGCGAGCGCGCTTCTCCTCTTTTCCGCATGGGCCTGGGCACAGGACGACCTCGGCCCGCAAGGTCCTGTCGTAAAGATGGCGTCCGCTCCGGTCGTGACCGCCGTGCAGGGCAAACCGGCTACCGTTCCGCTCTCGTTCCGCGTCTCGAGCGGTTATCACATTAATTCCAACCACCCGAAGTCGGAGTTCCTGATCCCCACCGTGCTCAAGATAGAAGCCACCACCGACATCGTCATCGGCAAAACCACCTACCCCGAAGGCCAGGATCTGAGTTTCGCCTTCGCTCCCGACGAGAAGCTCAATGTCTACACCGGAGATTTCAATGTGGATGTGCTGGTGCGGCCTCTGCTCTCCGTGCAACCCGGCAAGTATGTCGTCCGCGGAACTTTGAAATACCAGGCCTGTGATAACTCCGCCTGTTATCCGCCAAAACAGTTGCCCGTGAGCTTCGATGTGAAGATCGCAAAGGCTCCGCCAGCGCCACGCAAGAATCCCGCTCAAAGTCCGCACGCGCATTAGGTAGGGACGGCCGCCACGGCCGTCCAGGCCGAGCGAAGCTCGGCAGCCGTCTGTAATCACAGCAACTCTGGATTCGCTATAACATCGGCTCTTCCGGTTTGCCTCTTAAAGCAGCTTCTTACAGCACAACCGACCGCACCTGATCGATTTGACGCGTCAGCGTGTCAACCCGCGCCTGTAGCAGGTTGCGAATGGAAAGCATCCCCAACAACTGTCCGTCATCGTCGACGATCGGCAAGTGCCGGTAGTGGCGCTCTACCATGGTGGCAAGCGCTTCGCCCGCAGTGGTGGCCCGGGTCGCCATCTCGACTGGCGCCGTCATGACTTCGCGAACGGAAATGTTTCGCGGGTCGCGCTCGCCCAGCGACAGCCGCAGCAGCACATCCCGTTCCGTAAAAATACCGGCGACGCGATGGTTTTCGTCAATGACGGCGACCGCTCCCACGTGCCGGTCCAGCATGGTCCGGATCGCCCGCTCGGCGGTCGCTTCCAGCGGAACCGTAGCCGCTTCCCAATCGCACATTTCCAGGATGTTCATCGCTCACCTTCGGGGCCCTGCCTGGTTCTTCAATACTTCGTTCTTCAATACTAGATCGTTCTTGAATACCTTGCCGTCCTTCATCACAAAACCAACATTTTCAAGAAGCTTGATATTCGCCAAAGGATCGCCCGATACGGCGACCACATCCGCGTAGGCGCCGGGCGCAATCACGCCCAGTCGTCCTTTCATCTCCAGCAATTCCGCGGCCCGCGAAGTCGCGCTCTGTATCGCCTGCATCGGCGTCATGCCCAATTCGACCATCCACGGAAACTCTTGCGCGATCGGCTCGGTCCACGGCATTCCCCCCATGTCAGTCCCGAAGGCAATTTTGACCCCTGCCTTCACCGCCTTGCGAAACGACTCTTCGTGCGCGGAGGCGCGCCCGCGGTCGCGCTGGCCCTGCGGAGTATCGGCCGGCGCCCAGCCCTCGTAGAAAATACTCAGCGTCGCGCACAGCCACGTGCCCTGCCGGACCATCTGTGCGATCTGCGCGTCGGTCAGCGCCAGTCCGTGCTCGATCGAGTCGCAACCGCCATCGAGCGCGCGCTGCAGGCCTTCTCCGCCGTAAGCGTGGCAAGCCACCTTTTTCCCCCAGCCATGAGTTTCGTCCACAATTGCGCGCAGTTCCTCCACCGTCAGCGTCGGCTGCGATACCAGTTCGCCGTTCTTGCCGACCCACGACCGATGCGTCATATACACTTTGATCCAGTCCGCGCCGTGGTCGAGCTGTTCGCGCGCGGCCTTGCGCGCCTCGACCGGCCCGTCAACGATCTGCACGCCCTTCGGCACTTCGATCTCCGGCGCGTAACCTTCCAGTGGATATCCGCCGGTCGTCGAGATCGCGCGCGTCGAAACAAACAAGCGCGGCCCGGGAATGTATCCGCCTTCAATCGCCTGTTTGATGCCCACGTCGCCGTAGCCCGCGCCTTCGGTTTCCATGTCGCGCAACGTGGTGAAACCCTGTTCGAGCGCGCTTCGCGCCGAGACCGTGGCCCGCGCCGCGCGAAACGCCAGCGGATACTTGAGCAACTGAATGTCGTATCCGCCCTCGGCGGGATCTTCACCCTGCAGAAAAATGTGCGTGTGGGCATCAATCAGCCCGGGCAGCACCGTGGCCTGCGAGAGATCGATGAAGGTAGCGCCCGCAGGGAGGTTCGAAGGAACGCCCGCCGATCCCGCATCGGCGACGTCGGTAATCATATTTCCGCGAATGGTGATGACCTGGTCCCGGCGAGCGGAACCCGACACGCCGTCAATCAGCACTCCCGCCCGGATCACCGTTACAGGCGCGAGCACGGGCGCATTTTTCTGGGCCCAACCCACGGAAATCAGCCCCGAGAAACTCAGCAGAGCGATCGGCAGAACCATCCAACGCTTCACGGCAAACCTCCGGAAAGGCTGGATTGTACTCCTTGGCAGGCTGCGGAAAAACTCTGATTCACGCAGGTTCTTGCGAAGGGCACGACTTCAGGGCCTGCCTTGAGCGAAGCCGAAGGGCGCCGTAAGTGCCGCTGGATAAAGCGCGGCTTCAGCCGCTGAGGGCGACTGCGGCGCGCCACACAAGTGTGTCGGCAATCTCATCGGGCAGGAGTGCCAACCCGGCGCGGAATGCGCAGAACGAATCCCGTAGGATTGACGCCGCCGTCGCCGAACACCAGCGACGCTCCGGCGTTCTCGAGCACACGGCTGGCGATCGCCAGCCTCACCCTGCGCAACGTTGATACCGATGCTGACGTTGCCCCGGACGGATCGCGCTTCGCCTGCGGGCTCGTTGCGCTCGGTTCCCGATTTTGAAAATCAAGCTCGCGAAGACCGCGTTCGCCTTCCACGCGCAGCACTGCTCCCGCCGGGCCTTCCCCGAGCAAAAGCATAACTTTATCGCCCACCGCTTGCGCTTCGATCATCGTCGCAATCAAATACTGCAAGGCCAGCCGCAGCCGCGGCTCCGGCGCCGGCAACGTCGCCGCACATGTGCCCATCATACGCAACTGAATACCGCGCACCGCCGCGATCGACGATAGTTCTTCGATCACGCTCCGCAGGACCGGCGCCAGCGCGACCGGACTAGCTTCCGGCCCAGGCTGCTCGGCGTCCAGATACTCCCGCATCAACTGGATCATGCCAATAACTTTTTCTGTCTGTTGCAGAGCCGCCGAAACACTCTCCTGCTGTTGCTCCGCGAGTTCTTCGATCGAGAGTTCGAGCGAGCAGCGTAAGCTGGTAAGCGGCTGGCTTAACGAGTGCAGCAATTCGCCGAGCACGTCCTCGCCTCGCGGCACTTTCGGAAAAGAATGCGGACTCGTGCTCATGCCGATGCCCCGTCGGGACTCATCTGATATCCCACGCCGCGAACCGTGTGAATCAAGGATGGCGTGAAGCCGTCATCCACCTTGCGCCGCAGGTAGTTGATGTAAACATCCACCACGTTCGTCGTGGAATCAAAGGTCAGGTTCCAAACGTGTTCGATGATCATCGCCCGCGTTAGCCGGCGCCCGGCATTGCGCATCAGGTATTCCAGCAGCGCGAATTCCTTGGTGGTCAATTCAATGTGACGCCCGGCGCGCTCCACTTTGCGTTCCACGCGATCCAAACAGAGATCGCGAACGGTGAGGACCGATTCCGACGGCAGGTGACTGCGCCGCAACAACGCCCGCGCGCGCGCCGACAGTTCGAGATATGAAAAAGGCTTTACCAGGTAGTCGTCCGCTCCCGAATCGAGACACTGCACGCGGTCTTCGATCCGGCTGCGCGCGGTGAGAATCATTACCGGCAAGTTCGCCTTTCGCTGCCGCAAACTTTTCAGAACCGACAACCCGTCAAGCCCGGGCAGGCTGAGGTCAAGCACAACCAGATCGTAATCAAACTCCATCGCCATCGCGCGGCCCTGGTTCCCCTCGTTGGCGACATCCACCGCATGATGTTCCGCTTCCAGCCCCTTCCGGATAAAGCTGGAAAGTGCCGCATCGTCTTCTACAATAAGAATTCTCATGAGTTTCTTCTAAGTCGGCTAACTCTGAACCGATTCTCATTCTCGACTCACTCGCCCCAGCACACAAGATAACCAGCCCGTACAAATGGACGTACTTCCGGAAGTGAAACGGAAAGTTGCAAAAAGGGATCATCTTGTGTGGGGACCGGCGCCTCGCCCGTCCAAGCCGAGCGCAGCTCGGCCTCGCCTCCGGCGCTATCACCGTTCACGACAAGCGGGATTTTCGGGCACGCGGTAAGTGCTTCACAGGAATGCGGCATCAACTGCTGGATTTCTGCTTTTCACGCGCCCAGCGCCGACCGAATCGCTTCGACGATCGCTTCCGCAAGCCGATCGATCTGCTCCTTCGACTCCGCTTCAAGCATCACTCGCGCCAGCGCTTCGGTACCGGAGTAACGTACGACCACTCGACCAATGCCGTCGAGTTCCCGCTCGGCCGCCGCAATCGCCGCTTGCACCTCCGGAATCTGCGCGAAGGGAGTTTTGTGCCGCACCCGCACATTTCGAATCGTCTGCGGAAACATCTTCAGATCGCCCACCAGATCGGCCAGCGGCTTGCCCATCCGAACCATGACCTCCAGCACCCGGAGCGCGGTGAACAGTCCGTCGCCGGTGGTCGCCTCCCCGTCGCGAAACAGTATGTGGCCCGACTGTTCGCCGCCGAGAGTAGCTCCAGCGCGCTGCATTTCTTCGAGCACATACTTATCGCCGACATTCGCGCGCAGCATCCGAATGCCGGATCGCTTGAGCGCCAACTCCAATCCCATATTTGACATGGTCGTCGCCACCACGGTGGCCTTGGCGAGCGCGCCGCGCGACTGCATGTCACGCGCCGCCAGCAACAGGACCGCGTCCCCGTTTACCACTCGCCCACTGGCATCGCAAAAAAGCGCGCGGTCGGCATCGCCATCAAAAGTGACACCCACATCGAAACGTCCGTTGTTCTTGCCAAGTCTCTCGTAGACAAAGCGCGCCACCATTTCCGGATGCAGCGCGCCGCAATTCTCGTTGATGTTCTGTCCATCCGGCGCGGAGTGCAGAAAGGTTGTCTTGATCTGGAGCGCCCCGAATAACTCCGGAGCTTCCGCCGCCGCCGCGCCATTGGCGCAATCGACGGCCACGCGAAGCCGGCTCAAGTCGGCAGAAACACTTCCCGCGAGCCAGCGAACGTAAGCCTGGCGCAGGCTTTCTTCGCCGGGAAGGCTCGAAATCTCTTGAGTGGATTCCGGTGCCGGGACCGCATCCGAATCTTGCAGAAGCGCGAAAATTTCCTTTTCAATCGCCAGTTCGCGTGCGTCCGGCAGCTTGTAGCCATCTCCGGAAAAAATCTTGATCCCGTTATCGGTCCACGGATTGTGCGAAGCCGAAATCACGATCCCGGCATCGAACCCTTGCGAGCGCGCCAGGAACGCGACGCCCGGCGTGGTGATCACGCCAGCGCTGCGCGTTTCTACCCCCACCGACGCCAGCCCTTGCAGAAATCGGTCGGCGATCCATTGGCTAGAGACGCGCGTGTCCTGTCCAATCACCACCCGCGCCCTGGCATTCACCCGCGCCAGATCGTGCCCCAGCGCCCGCCCAATCCAATAAACACTGTCGCGCGTCAGCGGAAATTCCTCCGCCACGCCACGAATCCCGTCAGTTCCGAAGAGTTGTCTGGTTTGCGTCATGCAAGGACCGGGGAAGAAAACTACTCCTTATTTTCTCTCGTCGCCCAAACGTTCCATGATAACCGTCACGCGAATCGGGATGGGGTGCGCAATTTGGATCAGAGGATCGGGCACGTATGCCTGCGTCACAAAAGAAGCTCGCGTCATGGCTCCGCTGACGTCTACCGGATCCGTGATGGCGGCCTCTACCGCTTCGACCCGGCGGCGAGGTCCGGTGATCGTGATATTCGGCGGATCGGCGATCACTTGCGCCACTCGCATGCCGCTCGCAAAATTTCCGGTCACACGCGGTCGAATCTCGACGACACGGGTGGCGCGATTGTCGAAGGAGAGGTGAAATTGACCCGGTTTGATCTGCACCACTTCCAGATCCTGCGGCACATGTACTTGCCCGCCGTTCAAATCGAAGGTCCGTTCCCCCGGTTGGACGTTTCGCAGGTCAATCTCCGCGCGCACATCCGCAACCTGCAAGCGATGAATCAGACGCTCCGGTCCTCGCACCCGGATCTGCGCCTCGGCGGAGCTGGCGGAATCGACCTCAAGATTGTCGGGAAGATTTTGGAACTCCAGGGGAACCCTCATTTCGACTTCGGCGGTGGGATCCCGCGCCACCACCATCCACAGTCCGATGGCCAGTAACAGGGAAACCAGCTTGAGTCCGATGTTATGAACGAAAGTCCGTTGGAAAAAGCTGCGCTGCACAAAGCCCGGCATCGTCAGTCGTCCCTTCCGGCATCCTGCCCGCGAGAGAGATGCGAACTGGGGGGCTCCTCTTCGATAAAGCTTTCCTCCACCGGACTCGGCAGCGTGGCAGCGGGCGCGTAGCGGCGCAGCAGATTGCTCAGCCGCTCGCGCAGACGTTCCACCGTCAACTCGCGTTCAATACTCCCCGCCACCGCCATGCTGATCGTCCCCGTCTCTTCCGAAATGATGACGGCGACCGCGTCGGTTTCTTCCGTGATCCCGATTCCCGCGCGATGGCGCGTCCCCAGTTGGATCGAGAGCACAGGGTTCATCGACAGCGGCAGAAAACAAGCGGCGGCCGCGATGCGGTCCCGCTGCACAATCACGGCGCCGTCATGCAAGGGAGCGCTCGGGCGAAACAGCGTGGCCAGCAGATCGTATGACAGCCTGGCATCCAGCGGCACGCCGCTTTCGATGTAGGTGCGCAGCCCAATCTCACGCTCGATCACGATCAGCGCGCCCGTCTGATTTTGCGAAAAAAGATTGGCCGCCAAAACAATGTCGTCGTAAACGTCGGCCACCGAGCGCGAAGACCGCATCAGCGAAATGTGGCTCCCAAGGTTTGCCAGCGCGTGCCGGATCTCCGACTGGAAGACTACGATCAGCGCGAAAACAACGTACGGCAGCAGCGTGCTAAGCAGCCAGTTCAGGGTCCGCAATTCCCCCAGCCGCGCGAAATAGAAGGCCAGCCCAAGCGCAGCTACCCCGACCAGCATCGGCGCCGCCCGCGTGCCGCGTACCAGCGAGAGAAACTGGTAGATCAGGATCGCGACCAGCACGATGTCCAGTATCGAAATGACCGAGATGTGCGACCAGACCAGCGACGGCGTCACGACATCCTCACGTCGAAAGTTGAATTGGCCTTCATTCTAATGCAGTCCCGCCGGACCCGGGTTTGCTGCTTTCGGTCGCGGTCACGCGGGCACGAACCCGTCCCCGTGCGAGCCGCGCCGACAGCTCATCCCCAGCTTTGAGTCGCGCCGCATCTTTCACCAGCCGGCCTTTCGCATCGAACACCAGCGCGTATCCGCGATTCAGAATTGCAACCGGCGAAAGCGCCTCCAGGCTTGCGGTCCGGCGATCCAGCGCCCCGCGGCTCTCCAGCAACCGCGTGTTCGTAGCGGCGGCCAGGTTCGCAACTTGAGCCTCCAAACGCTGCCGCACAGCAGCCAGACGGCGTCGCGCGTCATAGTGCCGGATGGCCGCGGAAACATTTTCCGAGCGCCGATGACACCGCTCCAGAAGCTGCCGTTCCGCCTTTTCCAGCCGGAAGCGCTGTTCATCCAGCTTCTGCTGCCGCCGGTGTATGCCGTCCATCATGCGCGCAAACGCTCCGTGCTGCGCCCGCTCGGTCAGTTCCTGACGCGCCATCAGCAGGCGATAGCGCACTGCGCGCTCCAGCCGCCGGTACAAATCCTCCGCCTGCGCTTCAATTTCCTGTCGCGACCGGATCACGAGTTCGGCCGCCGCTGACGGTGTAGGCGCCCGCAGATCGGCGACAAAATCCACGATGGTGAAATCCGTCTCGTGCCCAATCGCCGANNCCCTCATGATTAAACGCGGCCAGGTCTTCGGCCGAGCCTCCGCCCCGAGCAATGATGATGACCTCGACCGCCCCGCCGCGACGCAAGTCTTGATGAAAGCATCGCAGCCCCGCCATCACCTCGCCCGGCGCCGAGTCCCCCTGCACCTGCGCCGGATAAATCAGCACATTCGCTGAGTGGTGCCTGCGCGCCAGAATCTTCAAAATGTCCCGCAGCGCCGCGCCCTGCGGCGAAGTGATGATGCCAATTTTTTGCGGCAACGGCGGGATCGGCTTTTTCCGCGAAGCCTCGAACAATCCTTCCGCCTGCAATCGCGCCTTCAATTGTTCAAACGCCAACTGCAGAGCGCCCGCGCCCTTCGGCTCCATGAATTCAGCGGAGATTTGCAGCTCGCCGCGATCTTCATACACGGTGATGCGCCCGCGGACCGTGACGTGCAATCCGTTTTCCGGACGAAACCGCAACAGTTTCGCCGACGACCGGAACATCACCACCCGAATCTGCGCGCCCTCTTCCTTCAGCGTGAAATACAAATGCCCGGAATCGGGAATGCGAAGATTAGAAATTTCGCCTTCCACCCAGCAATCCGAGTACTCGCGCTCGACGTGCGCCCGCACCGCCGACACCAAAGCCCGCACCGTCCAAACACGCCGCTCCGGAGGACGAAACTGGAACCCGAGTTGGTCCGCGGTGTCCATGAAATTTCAGTTGCAGAGTTTTAGTTGTGACGTTTCAGTTTACCCTGCCGCGCGAGTAAGACACACGTAGGGACGGCCGCCCCCGGCCGTCCAGCCGAGCGAAGCTCGGCAGCGTCCTTCGCCCGGCACACTACCGCTTCATCCGCCCAATCAGGAAGAGAACAATCGACAGCACGACACTGATCAGAATGCAGCTCGCCAGCGGAAAATAAAAAGTAGTGTTCTTGCCCCGATACACAATGTCCCCCGGCAGCCGCCCAAGCGGCAAGCCCGCCCGCCCGAGCAGGATGACGATGCCCCCAATCACCACCAGGGCCACGCCAAGTATCACCAGCATCCGTCCCATGTCCGCTATGCTTCGAGTGTAACCCCGCCGATTGCTAAACTGCATGCGGGATAGCTGGTCGAAACGCCTGACTACAGCAGTCACTAGCGCTGCTGTCCGGCCGGGAGATACACTCTTGTCTTCGCTGCGCATCGCACGTGATCAGCGCTGACGACAACCCAACCCATCGCTATCGCCAGATGGATCACCAAACCCCACGTACCCCGGCGGCGAAGTACTGGAAATGAGACCGCTAGAAGTTACCAGCGCGCCGGAGTAGGCTGTACGGGGAGAAAGTGATACGCCTCCTCTTGGGGGCGGGGTACAGGAAAGGAATCGTAATGCGTCTAACCTGCTGTTTGCGATCGTGGCTTGTTCTCCTTCCGCTGGCTGCAAGTTCTGTCCTTCCGGGCCAGGACCAGCCCAAACACGTCGAAGTGCCAGCCGTCGCGGCACGGCCCGAGGACATCTCTTCGATCGATGGCATCATGAAGGCTTTCTACGAAGTCTTATCCGGCCCGAAGGGACAGCCCCGGCAATGGTCACGTGACCGCACGCTATACATCTCCGATGTGCGTTTTGTGGCCATGGCAGAGGACGAGCACCGCAAGCCTGTGGCGCAGATTGCATCTCACCAACAGTTTGTGGATTATGCCGATCCCGAGCTGGTGGGCAAGGGCTTCTTTGAGAAAGAGATTCATAGAGTCGTGCAGCGTTTCGGGAATATTGCCCACGTGTTCAGTACCTACGAATCGCGGCGCATTGCGGACGGACCCGTCATTGCGCGTGGCATCAACAGCGTCGAGCTTTTCTGGGATGGCAAACGCTGGTGGGTCGCGGCCAATACCTGGGATGACGAACGGCCGGATAACCCCATCCCCAGGGAATACCTGCCTTAAGTGCGCCAGAAGTTACAACCCGCAGCGACCCGGAGGGATCGTTATTAATGTCTAGTACCGCTTGTTGGCGTAAAATCGCGATTTCACCAGTGACGCTTAGTGGTTTGTCTATGAGATGAGTGGGTGAGTTCCAAACTCCCGGCAAGAATTGAACGATGACGATCCTCCGAACTACTGCGCGACTTCACCTTGAAGACGCCGACGCTGTCGCGTCACTCCTCTCCGATCCCTAACCCATGCGTTAAACTCAAAGCAGACCAAGCCAACGCATGAACAAAGCCACCATTCTGTTCAATCCCAACTCTGGCCGCCCACGGCGCGACCGGGAATTGGACCACGCCATTGGCATCATCCAGTCGGCCGGTGTGCGGACCGAACTTACCGTTTGCCGCTCCAGCCAGGAAGCAACCGACAACGCCCGCTGCGCGGTGGCGGCCGGTAGTGACACCGTCTTTGCCTGCGGCGGCGATGGCACCATCCACGATGTCATCCAGGGATTGGCCGGAACCGAAGTCGCCCTGGCCGTGCTCCCGCTCGGCACCGCCAATGCTCTTGCCCACGACCTCGGAATCCCGCTCCGCCCCAGCGCCGCGGCTCACGCTGCCGTCGACGGCAAGGTCCGCCGCATCCCGCTTGGCCGCATTGAGTACGAGGATTTTAACGGCAAATCTTCAGCGCGCTATTTCACCGTCGCCGCTGGCATCGGCGTCGACGCGCACCTTTTCTACAAACTGAATGCAGACCTCAAGAACCGCTCGGGCATGACGGCCTACTACCTCAAAGCCTGGCAGTTGTGGGCGACGTATCGCATGAGAAGGTTCGAGGCCGAGTATGCCAATGGAAGCGGCCAGCGCCAGCGTGCCTCGCTGACGGAACTGTTGGCGGTAAGAATCCGCTTTTTCGGAAACATCCTGCGCGAGCTGGTTCCCGGAGCGTCGCTCGATTGCAGCGATCTGCGCGCGGTCATGTGCCGCACCGCCAGCCGCACCGCGTATCTGCAATATGTAACCGGAGCCTTGCTAGGTCGCCAGTGGAATATCAAGGGCATCGATCTCGTAAGTTGCTCGGAGGTCGTCTGCCGCTTGCCGGAGAAAAACGCCAGCGGTGGTAACGATGGTCGAAGCAGCGACGGTCATGGCGACGACCGCGTCTATGTAGAGGCCGATGGCGAACTACTCGGCCGCCTGCCCGCCCGCATGACGATGCAGCCCAATGCGCTGTGTTTGGTGGTGCCCGCGTGAGGGTGTCGTAAAGACGGGATACACTCTTGACCAGGAGAGCCCTTGGAACCCGTCACTCATTTCCTATTCGGCGCCGCCATGGGCCGCGCCGGACTCAACCGCAAAACGGCGCTCGCCACCGCTACGTTGACCCTGGCCGCCGAAGCTCCCGACCTCGACGTCTTCAGCCGCTTCGGCGGTTCCGCGTTCGCCTTAAATCATCACCGCGGATTCACTCATTCGTTTCTGGGCGTGCCGCTCGTGGCCGCCGTGGTCGTAGCGTTCCTCTATCTCCTCTGGCGCCTGCGCCGCCCGAAGACCGGCAATCCCAACCTTCCCCCGCGCTGGAGATTGCTCTTCGCCTACGCTTGCCTCGCCGGCTTCAGCCACATTCTCCTCGACTTCACCACCAGCTACGGAGTGCGTCCCTTCTGGCCGTTCTCCGAACGCTGGGTTTCCTGGGATATCGTCTACATCGCCGAGCCCGTTCTCCTAATCGTTCTCACGCTCGGCCTAATTCTCCCCGCATTGTTTTCGCTCATCAACGAGGAGATCGGTACGCGCAACAAAGGCCCGCGCGCCAAGCCCACCGGAAGACTTGCCGCAACCCTCGCGCTCGTCGCCGTCTTCGCCTACTGGGGACTGTGCGACTACGAGCATCGCCGCGCCGTAGCCGCTCTCCAGGCACGCATCTATCAGGGAGCCGATGCCATCCGCGTTTCTGCCTATCCCTACATGACAAATCCGTTCCGCTGGCTTGGCGTGGTGGAAACACCCGCTTTCTTCGCCACCATGGACGTCGATTCGCTGAACTTCAATTCGGTGTCTCCTGAAGTCGATCCCGAAGCCCAAATGCAGATTCGCTACAAGCCCGAAGAAACGCCCATCACTCTAGCCGCCAAGAAAACCTACCTCGGACGCGTGTACCTGAGTTGGGCTCAGTATCCCATAACCGAAACCGAACAGCTCGCGAACGATCCCGTCGAGAACACCCGCGCTGCCTACGTAGTCCGTTTCCGCGATCTCCGCTACGACTATCCTGGACGCGATGCCCGCGCCATGCTCGGAGCGACGATCTTCCTGACCCGCGATCTGCAAGTGGTGGAGGAACGCTTCGGCATGGGGAGCCGCCGTCAGGGCAGAAATAGGGAATGAGTCAAACGTCACTTCTCGGGAGACAACACACCCGTCTCGGGAGGCAACAGACCCGTCTGCCGCATCACCTTCAACATGTCGAACACGTTCCACTCTTCACAAATCTTGCCGTCTTTGAAGCGGAAGATCGTCACCCCGTCACTCTCGATCTTCTTGCCCGTTGCCGGAAACCCCATCCCTGCCTGGGTGTTCGTACCACTCACAGTAACATGCACGGCTACCAGATCCCTCTCTGCGACCATCCGGTTCACCCTGAAGCTCATGTCCGGCAGAGCCTTGCGTTCTCCCCGGGCATAGGCCAGATCCTCCTCAAGTGTGAAAGTGCGGTCGCCGCTATGGCCCACAAAATCCTTGGAATGAAACTCCCCGTACTTTTCGAGTTGTCCGCGGCTGAGCACCTCCTCGAAAAAGCTTCGGGCAACCGCCTTGTTTCTCTCCTGGTCGCTGCCTGACTGAGCCAGACACGGCAGGCTGATCGCAAACAGCAAAAGCAACACCGGACCTTTGCGCATATCGTTCTCCTTTGCAGTGAAACCTCTCATGGTTGGGTTTCACGGATTTTCATAATTAACGTAACATGTGTTACAGTAATTCGTCAAGGAGTTCCCCAATGGCCAGACCTCCCAACCCTAGCATCCGCGAACGACTCCGCAACCAGGCTGTCGATTATGTGCTCTCCTACGGAGTCGGGGACCTGGCCCTTCGTCCTCTGGCGAAAGCCCTGGAGACCAACGCGCGGATGCTTGTGTATCACTTCGGCTCGCGGGAACGATTGATGTCCGAGATCCTCGCAGGCGTGCGCGAACGTGAAGACGAGAACATCGAGGCTTGGTTCCAGGCTGGAAAGAAACAACGAACGATGCCCGAGTTCCTGCGCTGGTACTGGCAGCGGATGAGCGCGCCTCGGGCGCAGCCTGCCGTACGCCTGATCTTCGAGCTGTACGCGCTGGCGCTTCGAAACCCGCGCGACTACCCCGGCGTCCTCGAAGCTCCGCTGGCCTACTGGCAGAAGCTCACCAGGAAGGCCGGCCTCAGCTCGGAGTTCGAGACTGCCGAGGCGACTCTGCTTCTGGCCGCCACTCGGGGTCTGCTCCTCGACCTCTGCGCCACCGGAGATCGGGCCCGTGTCGGACGGGCGATGCAATTGCTGGCCGACTTTATCGAATCGCGTTACGAGGAAAAACCCGAAGCGAGGGCGAAGAGGAAAGCCAAACGATAATCGACGCGATGGTCTGAACACGCCACACCGTCGGAGCGAGTTAGCGGAGTCGCTTGACCAGCAGCATCCACTCGCGCAACAATCTTAACGGGCTCCTAACGAGGTGATTCATGCTGGCTTATCTATTTGTCCTTTTTGCGGTCGCGGTCCGCTTTATGCCGCATCCTCTGGCTTTTACTCCGGTAGCGGCGGCGCTGCTCTATTTTGGCGCGCGCGGTCCGAAGCGCCAGCTGTGGGCGCCCTTGGCGCTGCTGGCGGTCTCCGACGTGATCCTTACGAAGATCCTGTACTCCTATCCCCTCACCTGGGACCATTTCGTGACTTGGGCGTGGTATGCGGCGATTCTTTTGCTCGGCACCCAGCTGCGCGAAAACACCAACTGGCTGCGGGTCGGCGGAGCCGCACTCGCAAGTTCCGTCTCTTTCTTCGTGGTCAGTAATTTCGCCGTCTGGGCATGCTGGAACATGTATCCCAAGACTCTGGCCGGTCTGATGACCTGCTACGCCGCCGCCCTGCCGTTCTTCCGCCGTGGAGTCGCCGGCGACATGGTCTTCACCGCAGTCATGTTCGGCGTGCCCGCAGTCGCCGCCGCAGTAGCCAGCTCCATTCACAAGCCGCACGGGACCGCGGCCGCCTAGCAGGCTGCGGAAAAACTCGGTGTTGCACTTGATTTTGGGTGGCGCAGCGGTTTACCGCTGCGATAACTGGCTTATTTTCATCGACGGCTTTAGCCGCTGAGGTCACACTTTCTGCGCGGGAACGAGTTTTTCCGCAGCCTGTTAGATTCATACTGAAATTCAGGTCCGAACAATTCGGTCGAGAACCAGTTCGAGGTGCGGAGGAAGATCGTGCTAACTTCCTCCAACCTTCGCCGTCTACCTCGCAAGGAGGCCGTCATGCTTGTTCGGCTGTCGGTGGTCCTGCTTCTGCTCTCCTTCTCCCTCCCACTCGCCGTCGCCGTTGACCGGGTTCAGTTGACCATCGACACCAGCGAAGCCGACCAAGTGCTGGCCATCCTCGCGCTTCGCAGTCAAAGCAAGCCTGTCCCCGACTCCGAGTGGCAGATATTGTTTGCCACCGCTCCCTACCAGCGTCTCAAGCAGCGCGAGAAAGCGATCGGGGAAAGTTTCCACGACCCCACCCGCGCCTTTACCGACGACGACTTCAAACGTTTCGTTCTCTCGGCCGATCTTCTGCCGCGCGCCGCCGCGCTTTCGAGCACCCTTGATCGCTGGAAGAAAGCCGATCTCCGCGGGGACGCCGGCCAAGCCCTCTCCTATCTTCCTGCCGACGCTACGCTCCACGCGAAGGTGTATCCCGTTATCAAGCCGGTGACCAACAGCTTCGTCTGGGGTACATCCTCTGACCCCACCATCTTCCTGTATCTCGACCCGGAAGTGAGCCGCGAGAAGTTCGAGAACAACGTGACCCATGAGCTGCACCACATCGGCCTCAGTAGCGTCGGTCCCGTCTACAACAATAAGATCGCCGCCTTGCCCGAGCCTGCTCACACAGCGGCCGACTGGATGGGCAGTTTCGGCGAGGGCTTTGCCATGCTCGCCGCCGCCGGAGGGCCCGACGTTGATCCGCACGCCGCCAGCTCGCCCCAGGAGCACGCCCGCTGGGAACATGATATGGGCCAGTTCAACGGCGATCTTCGCACCGTGAACCAGTTCTTCCTCGACATTGTGAACGCCAAGTTCGCGAGCAACGATGCTATAGAAGAGAAGGCTGGGTCGTTCTTCGGCATCCAGGGCCCGTGGTACACCGTCGGCTACAAGATGTCGGTGATGGTCGAGAAGCGCTTTGGCCGCCAGGCCTTGATCGGCACCATGCTCGATCCGCGCTGCCTGCTCGTGCTCTACAACCAGGCGGCCGCCGAGCAGAACGCCGTCGGCAAACCACCCCTCCCTCTCTGGTCCGCGGACGTTCTCTCCGCCGTCCACGCCGGCGCCTGCGGATCACAATGATGTCGGTTCGATCCCTGACCGGCAATCCGTAGCTGCGTTTTTATTTCTCGCGCTCTTCCGCTTCGCTCGCCGCCAGATCAGCCACCCCGCCACCAACACCCCCACCCCCACCAGAATCCACACGAAGTGGTGCGCGAAAAGATTCCCCGTCAGGGTCACAATTTGCGGACCGAACCAGAGCGTCAGCAGCGCCTCAATCAGAAAGCGCACGAACCGGCCCGCAAAAATCGCCAGCAGAAAATGCGCGAAGTTCATCTCAAACGCCGCCGCCGCCAGCACCACGATCTTGAAGGGCATTGGTGGCGGCAACATCGCCGGAAACATCAGCGCCCAGAATTCATGCCGATCGAAGGATTCGTGAATCTTCTCGAACCGCTCCGGCGAAAGCCGCTTGCGCAACAGCATCTCGCCACCCGTGTACCCGATGACGTAGAGAACGATGCTTCCGAGCGCCGACCCAGCCGAAGCCAGCAGCACATACATCAGGAACCGCGAGCGATCGTTGTAAACATAGCCCACGAAAATCGCATCCAGCGGCATGCCCAGGAACGAGCCATCCACCGCCGCAAACGCAAGCATTCCCCAGGGCCCCAGAGGCGCAAGTATGTGCTTGATCCACTCGCCGTAAGCGTGGACAAAATGTTTGATCTGGCTCAAGTGAGTGAGACTAGTTTACGCGAGAAGCAGAGAGCGCTGTTCGTCGTTCGCTATTCGCCGTTCGCCAGCCGTCCCACTTCGCGTCGGGGTTCGCCTTCACAGTCCGCAGAAAGTGGCTTTGCGAAGAGCGAACGACGCCAGCGAACAGCGAACGACGTGGTTTTGCGAATAGCGAGTAGCGAACGACAATCCGCAAACGACGCCATCACTCATGCCCCGTCCGCCCCGCAATCAACTCCAGCGCGTGCGGCAGCAAATCAATCACCGCCTCCAGCGACTCGACCGCCCCCGCCGGACTGCCCGGCAGATTCAGGATCAGGCTCGTTCCCCGGACACCGCACACCGCGCGGCTCAACGCAGCGAAGCGCGTCTTGCGCGCTCCCTCCGATCGCATCCGCTCCGCGATGCCTTCCACCAGTCGCTCGCACACCGCGACGGTGGCTTCCGGTGTTACGTCGCGCGGAGCGATTCCCGTCCCGCCCGCGGTCACTACCAGTCGAGCCGACCGGCACAACTCAATCAGCTTTTCCTGAATCGCGGTGCGCTCGTCGGCCACTACGCTGCGCGCCACCACGTGAAAATTGCGCCGCCCCAGCGCTTCCGCCACGACCGGACCGGAGAGGTCCTTTTTTTCGCCCCGCGAACACGAATCGCTAACCGTCAGCACCGCCGCAGGCGTGCCATCGGCTTTCGAGGCGTCAGGTGTCGAGGAGGACATCTTCACCCTCAGCCGCTGCGTCCCGCTGCGCCTCGTCCAGCAGCCGCAATCCTTCCATCAGCAGGCCCTGCGTATTCAGCGTCGTCGTTTCCTGCGAGGACTTGCCGTTGAAATCAATCTGGAAGTTTCCTTCCGTCCAGCGCAGCACTTTGAAAACCGCTTCGTCCCCTGCAATCGGGCCATACACGGCGTGCTTGGCCTGCCCCTGGCTGAAATAGATCTCGCATTTGTCGTCGCCATTGGTCATCGTGAGCAGGCAACTCTTGCGCCCCATCTCCAGCGATTGCACCAGGTCGATCACATTCATCTGCGACAGGCTGCCGCGCAATATGCCATCGGTCGACGCCGCCTTGCTCAGTTTCTCCAGTGCGATCCGGTCCACCACGCGCTTGATTTTGTGCGTGGCGTCTTTCAGGAAGAAAGGTTTTTCCAGATAGTCTTCAATCGGGTCTTGCATCGACAATCGTTCGCTGATGTCGGCCTTCGTGGCCATCAGGATCACCGCGATCCCCGACGTTGCCGGCCTGCTCTTCAGTTTTTCCAGCAACTGCCGCCCGTCCATGCCTGGCATGCGGTAGTCGCTGATCAGCACATCCGGCAAGTCGTCGACCGCCTTCAACAACGCATCGGCTGCGTCGGTCGCGACCGTGACCTCGCCCAGCGCCGAGAGCGCCTGCTGCAGCATCCCCAGCACCATCGGATTGTCGTCTACCAGCAGGATTTTGACGTTGCTCGCCATAGATAAATAGATGAGTATCTATTTCCGCTTCGCGCTTCTCCGGTAGTCTCCGCCTTTGCCGCCCGACTTCCGCTCCAGCACCACGTGCCGGATTTCGATGCCCTTGTCAAGCGCCTTGCACATATCGTAGACCGTCAACGCCGCCACGCTGGCTGCGACCAGCGCTTCCATCTCCACGCCCGTCTGCGCCGTGGTCTTTACTTTCGTCGCAATAGAAACGCCATTCTCGCACACGCGCAGGGTCACAGCAATGTGCGACAGCGCCACCGGATGGCACATCGGAATCAACTCCGCCGTCCGCTTCGCCGCCATGATTCCCGCCGTCCGCGCCACCTCCAGCGGATCGCCCTTCGGATTCTCCGGCAGCGCCCGCACCACCTCCGGCGTCATCAGCACGAAAGCGCTAGCCTCCGCTTCTCGCGCCGTGTGCGCCTTACGCGACACGTCCACCATGCGTGCCTGACCCTGTGCATCGTAGTGGGAAAGTTTCTTCGGCATCGCCATTAGGTTATCGTACTCGCCCCAGCAGGCTGCTGAAAAACTCGGGCTTCGACTCTGTTTTGAAGGGGCGCGGCTTCAGCCGCGCCGTTAGAATCCCGCCACACAAGCGGCTTTAGCCGCTGAGGTCCGCCCCTCATCGCATCAACAACGACACCCATTCTCCCGCCTCGATCCGTTCGCGCTCCGGAGGAATCACAACATAGCAGTTCGCCCGCGCCAGCGCGGCGATGTCGCCCGACCCCTGCCACCGCGCCAACTCCACCTCCGCATTCTCAAACTCTCCCGAAAGCACCGCTGGAAGAAATCTCCTCAATCCTGTCTTAGTCCTTATCTCCGATTTCAATCGCGCACGAAGAAAGATCAACGGCTGTGGCGTCATCCCGGCCAGCGCTTCGATCATCGGCCGCGCGAACAATTCGAAAGTCACCATGGTCGAAACTGGATTCCCTGGCAGCCCAAAAAAATATTTCCCGTGTGGCGCGGACACTCCTGTCTGGGTGCGGGCAGAGGATGCACCGTCCAAGCGGACAGGAGTGTCCGCTCCACACGATCCAAACACCACCGGCCGCCCCGGCTGAATCTCCACTCCCGTAAAATAAAACTCCGCGTTCAACTCCCCGAGAACCTGCTCCACCAGATCGTACTTCCCCATAGAGACGCCGCCCGTCAGCAACAGAAGATCGCACCCCAATCCTTCCTCAATCAAAGCCCGCAGCCGCCGGGGCTCATCTGGAGCGATCGCCAGCCGCACCGCCTCCCCGCCCGCATTCTGTACCTGAGCCGCCAGCGAATACGAATTGGAATTCCGAATTTGCGCCGGCCCCGGCGCCGCATCAATCTCCACCACTTCGTCCCCGGTCGAAACGACCGCCACGCGCGGCTTCCGGAAAACCAGCACACGGCTCTTGCCAACCGATGCCGCAATCGCAATCCCCGCATGATCCAGCCGCCGTCCGCGATCCAGCAGCAGTTGTCCCGCGCGTGCTTCCGCCCCACGCGGAACAAAATTTTCACCAGCGCTAACGCTGCGCCGCACCTCCACCAACTTCGGCACCAACTTCCGCTCTGGCTGACTCGCCAACTGATCCGAAAGTTGATCCGCCAATGACGTGTGCTCCACCATCACCACCGCGTCCGCCCCCGCCGGCAGCGGAGCCCCCGTCATGATCCCCACCGCCTGCCCGCGCCCGACCGAGCACACTCCCGGCTCCGGCCAGTCGCCCGCCTTCACCTCGCCGACCACTTCAAGCCGCGCCGGAACCTCCGCCACGTCCGCCGCCCGCACCGCATATCCATCGCGAGCAGCCCGATCAAAGGGAGGAAAATCGCGGTCCGCCACAATCCCCTCCGCTAGCACCCTCCCCAACCCCGTCAGCAGATCCACCGTTTCCACGTCTCCCGGACGCACGCCGACGGCATGATGCTCAACTAGGTGTCGAGCCTCTTCAAAGCAAACCACCCGAGCCGAAGGCACTACCGAAGAAGAGGAGGAGGAGGAAAAAGAAGTAGAAGAAGGGGTAGAAGAAGAAGAAGACATGCAGGAATCATACCCCGCCAGATTTTCCGCGGCTCTGCCTTGCTTGGATCGCGAACGCTATAGCGAATCCAGAATTGGTGTGACCACAGGCAAGTGCCAAGCTGCGCTCGGCTTGGACAGGTCCTGAGCGAAGTCGAAGAAGGGCGGCTGTCCCTACGCAACCCTGAATGGGCGAAGCCCGGCACGGCCAAATCGGCGGCCCATCTGAAAATTGCCCACTGGCCACTGCCCACTAACCACTGCCCTTACGCCGTAGCCGGCCGCTCGCCGCCTTTCGCAGGAGCCCGTTCTGGCTTGATCACCTGCTGCACGCCGTCGTCGGTCTTCGCCGGCAGCGGCTTGATCGGAGGCAGTTCCTGCCCGTCGACCAGCATCTTGATCTCGGAGGCGTCCAGCACTTCGCGTTCGATCAGCGCCTTCGCGATCCGGATCAGGGTTTCGCGATTCTCGGAAAGTATTCGCTTCGCGGTCGCGTACCCTGTGCTCACCACTTTCCTGACTTCTTCGTCGATCTGGATGGCGGTAGCTTCGCTGTAGTCGCGGTGTTGCGAGATCTCGCGTCCCAGAAAAATCTGCTCTTCTTTTTTGCCGAAGGTCACCGGCCCCAGGTCGCTCATGCCCCACTCGCAAACCATCTTGCGCGCCAGTTCCGTGGCCCGCTCAATGTCGTTGCCCGCACCCGTCGACATTTGGTTAAGGAAAATCTCTTCCGCGATTCGTCCGCCCATCAGGATGGCGATCTGCGTGTCGAGATAGTTTTTGTAGTAGTTGTGGCGATCGTCGGTCGGCAACTGCATGGTCAAGCCCAGCGCCAAGCCGCGCGGAATGATCGTGACCTTGTGCACCGGATCGGAGTACGGCAGCAGGGCCGCCACCAGCGCGTGTCCGGCCTCGTGGTAGGCCGTGTTCTTCTTCTCTTCATCGGAGAGCAGGAGCGATTTGCGCTCCACGCCCATCAGCACTTTATCTTTCGCCACTTCGAAGTCGTACATTAGCACGGCTTTGCGGTTCTGGCGGGCAGCCGCCAATGCCGCTTCGTTTACCATGTTCGCCAGGTCCGCGCCGGAGAATCCTGGTGTGCCGCGGGCGAGCACCGACAAATCCACATCTTCCGCCAGCGGAATCTTGCGGGTATGCACGCGCAGAATTTCTTCCCGTCCGCGAACATCCGGACGATTCACCACCACGCGCCGGTCGAAACGTCCCGGCCGCAGCAGCGCCGGATCGAGCACATCCGGACGGTTCGTCGCCGCCATCAGGA
Source organism: Candidatus Acidiflorens stordalenmirensis (assembly GCA_003139995.1). GTDB lineage: Bacteria > Acidobacteriota > Terriglobia > Terriglobales > Acidobacteriaceae > Acidiflorens > Acidiflorens stordalenmirensis. Next base: position 25,484 of record PLIC01000088.1, read on the forward strand.
TCACGCCGTCGTTCGATTCGAAGCCGTCCATTTCCACCAGCAACTGGTTCAAGGTCTGCTCGCGCTCATCGTGTCCACCGCCGAGACCGGCGCCACGATGACGTCCAACCGCGTCAATTTCGTCGATGAAGATGATGCAAGGAGCGTTTTTCTTGCCCTGTTCGAACAGGTCNNCGCACGCGGCTCGCGCCCACGCCTACGAACATCTCAACAAAATCCGAGCCGGAGATGGAGAAGAACGGAACATTCGCTTCGCCCGCAACCGCGCGCGCCAGCAAGGTCTTGCCCGTTCCCGGAGGTCCAACCAGCAGCACGCCCTTCGGAATACGTCCGCCAAGTTTCTGGAACTTCTGCGCCTCGCGCAGGAACTCGATAATTTCCCGAAGTTCTTCCTTCGCCTCATCCACTCCCGCCACGTCTTTGAACGTGATCTTCTTCTGCTGCATGGAGAGCAGCCGCGCCCGGCTCTTGCCGAACGACAGCGCCTTGTTTCCGCCCGTCTGCATCTGCCGGATCATGAAGAACCAGAGCGCGCCCAGCAGTACCAGCGGCAACAGATTCAGAATCCAACTCGGCCAGGTGCCGTTGCTGATGTCCTTGAAACCATACGGAACGTTTTTTTCCGTCAGCTTCTTGTACATATCCGGATAGTTCGCCGGCACAATCGTATGAAACGGCGAGTCGTTTTTGAACTTCCCCTTCACTTCCTGGCCGATAAACATCACGTCGTGGACATTGCCCTGGTCCACGTCCGACAGGAATTCGGAAAAGCCGATTTCTTTTTCCTTCTGGGCATTGCCCCCGGTTTTCACCACCTGCCAGAGCAGGAAGGCCGAAACCACGATGACCGCCCAGAAAAGTACCGTTTTGATCGTAGAATTCACCTAAAACTCCTCTAAGTGCAGCCCCTCCCTACCAAAAGAAAGAAGCCGCCTCTTTAGCCCATATTTTAGATGCCGGAGGCGGAAATTCGACTGGGGAAAGACTGCCCCTCAATTCTAGACCTTTTCCAAAGAAAACGGGGACCCCGAAGGAAGTGACAGAAGTCATCGGATAGAACGCCTTGTGTGGAGGCGGGGCTATGCCCCGCCAGCAGGGTTGTTCGGCTGCGCTGAGAGGTTGTGACTTTTTTGCACGCCGGGGGCTGCCCCGCCCTTCGCGTTTTGTGCGAAGGGTGGGAACCGCCGAACCCGCAGGTTTCCTTCGACCGGGGATTCAAATCACCCACCCTTGCAAAAAGCGCAAGGGTGGGGCAGCCTCAGTTTTCTAAGGGTGGGCCAGCCCCCCGTGGTTACGAGCTTCGAGCGGCGAGCTTCGAGCACCCTGTGTCGCGGCTCGTGGCTCGTAGCTCGCAACCCTACGTCGTCGCCGCCAGATACGGCAGGTTTCTCCCCGTCTGCTCCGGACTCCCCAATCCATAGCCGCAAAGAAACGCGTCATCCACCAGAAATCCGAAGTAATCCGGCTGCAGCGGCACCCGGCGCGCCGATTGGCGATCCAGCAGCGTCGCCAGCTTTACCGAAGCCGCGCCCCGGCCGCGCAGGTCGTTCATCAGGAATTCGCTCGTGACCCCCGAGTGCACCAACCCCTCGACCAGCAGCACATGCTTGCCTGCAATCGCCAGTTCGTGGCTGAAAAAAATCTCCAGGAGCGGAGCTTCACCCTGCTTGCTTTGCTTGTACCTCGGCTTGATAAAGGCGCAGATGACGGGCACATCGACCGCCCGCACCAGGTCGGCCATGAACAGGAAGCTGTTTTCCAGAATTCCCAGCGCGATCACGGTCTGGCCGCGATAGTCGTCGGAAATCTGCCGTCCCAGTTCGCGGACTCTTTTCTGAATTTGGTCGGCCGAGATCACCTGGCGCAACCCGGAATTTTGCGAAACATTCATAGCGAGAGTGCCGCCTCCGGTTCCGTATCAGGGCATCGCTTAGCGATGCTGCAAATTCTGCCGCCGAGGGTGGCCTTCATTGCATTCCGTCTTCCCACGGAGACCTAATCCGACAATCCCTAACGATGGCATGTTACATCATGCCCGCCATCTCTCGAATCCAAATCGCTTTCCGAGCCCCCGCCGGCGCCCGGAAAGCCGCCGGAACCGCGAACCCCCGCATCCAGACCAGCCCGCAGCCTTCCGCGACCGCAACCGGCCATAGCTTTTTCTCCGCTCCAATCGCATGACGGTCGCTCAACAGCTCCTTCACTTTTTTTCCCGCCGCCGTATGTGCCGGCCAGTAACGGTCTCCCGCCCGCCAGTTGCGGATCAGAACTTCCTTCGGCATGTGCTCCAAATCCAGCAACTCGCCGCGCTCATCCTCTGGAACGCCACCCGCATCCACCACCCGAGCCTCTATGCAAGCTTCCAGTTCCGGAACCTCCACCGCGCCCGGCACCGCTAAAATATACTCATAATCCGCCGCTTCTCCCCCTCCGCTGAAAGGTTCGAATCCCAACAAAACTTCCTGTCGTCCAAGTCGCCGTCCAAGTCGAAGACTCCGCCGGAGAAGATGCCGCCCGCCGGGCAGCTCCAGTCTCTTGCCCACCGATTTCTCGCCCACCGATCTCTTGCCCACCGATCCTCGCGCCAACTCCAGCGCCTCCTCGATCAGCCGGAACGAGATACTCAAATCTGGCGCATTCGTTTCCAGCCATGCGCGCACCAGCCATCGCTGCGCCGCCAAAGGAAGCGCCAACAAAGGCCCCACCAGTAGAGACGCGGCTTGCCGCGTCTCAGGCGGCGGAAGAAACTCAGGGTGCGACCCTGTTTTGTTCGACTCTGCTTTGTTTGGCCCTGCTTTGTTCGACTCTGTTTTGAAGGGGCGCGGCTTCAGCCGCGCCGTAAGAGCCGCAGAATAAGTGGCGGCTTTAGCCGCTGAGGCCAACTGTGCCGCGATCTCCAAATGCCCGCGCTCCCAATGTTCTTCCTCGGCCCGCGCGATCTCCGCCAGTTCACCCATGTGCTCGATCGCGGCCTCTCCAAATTCTTCCCCAATCATCGGCAGCAGCCGATGCCGCACGCGATTGCGAAGGAAGGCAAGATCCCGATTCGAAGAGTCCTCCCGCCAGCTCTGGTCCCACTCGTGCAAAAACTTCTGCAATGCAGCGCGCCGGAAGCCCAGCAGCGGCCGCAGCACCTCGCCAAACGCGCGTCCCTGCTCCTCGAAGATAATCCGCGGATGAATGCCCGAGAGCCCCCGAATCCCGGTACCGCGAAAGATGCGCAGCAGCACCGTCTCCGCCTGATCGTCGAGAGTGTGCGCCGTCGCAATCTTCGTAACACGACCCTCCCTCGCCAATTGTCGAAAAAAACCGTAGCGCAGTTCCCGCGCCGCCGCCTCAATACGGGAAATGACGCCGGAACCGATTTCGGAACCGCCCTCGGATCGACGACTCCCGCTAACCGGAGCTTCCGAGACATGCAGTTCGAGCCCGTGCTGCCTCGCCAATTCCGCGACAAACCGCTCGTCCTCGTCCGACTCTTCTCCGCGCAGCTTGTGATTGACATGCGCAACCGACAGGACGATCCCCAACTCGGCCCGCAACTCCAGCAGCAGGCAAAGCAACGCCACGGAATCCGCCCCGCCCGAAACCGCCGCCGCCAAGCGGTCTCCGGCTCGAATCGACTCCTGCTTCCGAATTGTCTTCAACAACCGCCCCGCCAGCTCGTGCACGGAGAAATGTTACAGGAATCAGTACCCAGTACCCAGCAAACCTCTGCTTCTGAGAACTGGGTACTGGTAACTGGGTACTGGGTACTGCTATGCTGTCCGACAATGTGGGGAGCTTCTCGCTGGGTTGCTAGATTTCTGTTGCTGGCTATGCTCGCCCCGGCCTTCGGGCCGCTGGCGATGCCCTGTGCTGCGCTGCCGGGAGCCATGCACTGCCAGCGCCAGCCAGCGTCCGCGCCGTCGGCGCAGCCTCCGATGCACTGCCATCATGCGATGGCGCAGCCGATTCCGCCCCACCCCGAATCCTCCGAAGCCTCGTTTCAAGCTGCCGATACTTGCTGTCAGAACCACCGTTGCTGCTGCGACCGTACGTCCGAGTGGGCGCAGCCCGCTTCCAGTGCGCTCTCCTTCGTAAGTCTCCTAGTCGAACGAGCGCTGCCGTCACCAACCCCGTCTTCTCCGTCAAGCGATGTATCCAGACTAGATTCCGCCCGTGCCCCTCCGCGCAGCTAATCCCTCTTACCGGACCCTGAAATTAGCAACGCTGCTACGACTTTTCGGGCTACGAGCGAATACCGAACACAAATCGGCTGCTCGAAGCTCGTGGCCCGAAGCTCGCAGCCCGCTTTAGCGACGCGGAAAGTCGCACCCCCATCGCCGCTCTTTGGCGTTGAGGAGATCGACATCTCATAAGGACACATAAAACATGGCTCGCCTCAAGCTGCTAGCATTCGCCGCCTTGCTATTGATAACGACGGCCCCCGCTGCGTTCGCCAACGTCTACGGCGCCGTCCGCGGCGTCGTGCACGACCCGCAGCATCGTCCCATTCAAGACGCCATGGTCATGCTCAAAGCGAAATCGTCGGACTGGGCAAAGAGCGTCACCACCGACGCCAACGGTGAATTCCAGCTCAACGCCGTCCCCCTCGGCGAATACTCCGTCAGCGTTGCCAGTCAGGGCTTCGCGCAAACTTCACAGGACGTCACGGTCATTTCGGGGACTGTGCCGGTCGTTCACTTTCAACTGCAGGTGGCTTCGGCGAATGAAAAAGTCAGCGTCTCCGCCTCGCCCGCAGTGGTTGCCACCGACAGTTTCACTCCCGTAACACTCGTCACCCGCCTCGACATCGAGCGCACACCGGGCGCCGACGGCACCAATAGCATGGCCATGATCACCGACTACGTCCCCGGCGCCTACGTCACCCACGACATGCTCCACATGCGCGGCGGCCACCAGACCACCTGGCTGCTGGACGGCATCCCCATCATCAACACCGCCATCGCGCAAAATCTCGGCGCCCAGTTCGATCCCAAAGATATGGATTACGTCGAGGTCGATCGCGGCAGCTATGGCGCCGAGTTCGGCGACCGCACTTATGGCGTCTTCAACGTCGTGCCCCGCACCGGTTTCGAACGCAGCAACCAAGCCGAACTCGTCGTCACCGCCGGCAACTTCTACCAGACCAACGACGCGCTCAGCTTCGGCAGCCACACCGGACGCTTTGCCTACTACGCCAGCGTCAACGCCAACCGCAGCAATCTCGGTCTGCAGCCGCCCGTTGCCACGGTTGTGCACGATGCCGTCAACGGAGTAGGCGGCTTCGGATCCTTCATCCTCAACGTCGATCCCTCCAACCAGCTTCGCCTGATGACCTCTGTCCACCGCGACTATTTCCAGATCCCGTACGATCCTTTCCCCAACGACATCGAAAACAGCCCTGGGAGCGATCAGTACTCCCCCAGCATCGGCCTGCGCGATGGCCAGCACGAGGCCGATGCCGGCGTCCTCTTCACCTGGGTCCACACTTTCAATTCGCATCTCATGACCACGGTTTCGCCCTTCTACCACTACAACAGCGGAGACTACGCCAGTAATCCCAACGACAATCCCATCGCCACCACCGAAGACCGCGCCTCCACCTACGTCGGAGGTCAGTCCAGCTTCGCTGCCAATTACAAGAAGAACGATCTGCAGGTTGGATTTCTCAGCTTCTACCAGAGCGATAACCAGCTCTTTGACGTTATCCCCGGCTTAGCCTCCCCGGATACCGAGCGCCCCACCGCCAATCTCGATACTTTCTACATCGACGATAAATTCAAACCCTTTCCCTGGCTGACGCTCTCCGCTGGCATGCGTCCCACGCGATTCTCCGAAGGCAACTTTGCGGCCACTTCGACCTCGCAGCCTGTCGACGAATCCGCCATCAGCCCGCGCTTCGGCGCCACCGTCACCATCCCTCGTCTTCGTTGGACCTTCCGCGCCTTCTACGGACACTACTATCAGGCGCCCCCGATTGAAACCGTTTCCGGTCCGCTGCTGCAGTATGTCCAACAAAACAACGTGGCCATCATCTCTCTTCCCGGTGAGCGCGACGAAGAACATCAGTTCGGCGTCACCATTCCATTCCGCGGATGGGTCTTCGACGCCGACAACTTCAAAACCGACGTCGCCAATTTTCTCGACCACAACAACATCGGAGCGTCCAACATCTTCTTTCCCATCACCGTTTCCCAAGCCCTAATTCGCGGATGGGAACTCACCCTGCGCTCTCCCCGCTTCGCCCACCGCGCCCAGCTTCACCTCGCCTACTCCAACCAGATCGCCGAGGGCAGTGGCACCATCACCGGCGGCCTCACGGATTACACTCCCTCTCCCGAACTCACTCCGCTCGATCACGACCAGCGCAACACCCTCAACGTGGGCGGCGACGTCACCCTCCCCTGGCGGTCCTATGTCTCCACCAACGTCTATTACGGCTCCGGCTTCAGCAACGCCTTTCCCGGCGCTCCCTATCCGGGAAATTATCTGCCGCAGCACACCACCTTCGATCTGTCGCTCGGCAAAGACTTCGGGGAACGCTTCACCGCGTCCCTCACCGCGTTAAACGTCACCAACCATCGCGTCGAATACGACAACAGCCTCACCTTCGGCGGCTATCACTGGAACCTGCCGCGCGAAATCTATGTCCAACTGCGCTACCGGTTTCACTATTGAGGGGGAGTCAGTTGCGACAAAAGTTTTTCTAGCCTCGACACGCTCACGCGAGATGCGAGAATCATCCTCGAGAAAGAAATCGCCGCGATCGGAAGTCCAAGACGGATTCAATTGTTTAGAGCAGTTCTCGATTGGCTGTGGAGGGAAGCGGGAACGGGTAGGGCACGGCTTCAGCCGTGCCGTCAGGAGTCGCAACAAGTTCCGGCTTTAGCCGCTGAGGTCGCGCACTGCGCACCATTAAGGAAAACGCTTTACGCTGGAGAAGAAACGATGGACGATTTTCCGGAGTTCATGAAGTGTTCCGCAAATAAGATTGCAACGAGTAGCCAGTCCACTCCTGGCGTAGAAGGCTACGTCTTTGACGGGGCGGATGGGAGTCAAATGGCATTCTGGACTTGTCCCGAGACTGCCGTTTCCGCGCCGCATGTGCATGAGTATGACGAGTATATGATCGTTGCACAGGGATGCTATACCCTTGTCATTGGTGGCCGACGCATCCCCGTCAAAGCCGGAGAGGAATATTTCATCCCAAAGGGGCTCTCGCATGGCGGCGAGGTTGTCGCCGGCACCAGGACCATCCATGCCTTCGGTGGACGCCGAGCCGAGAGGGGCTCGCGTCCCACCGCGACAGGACAGTTTGACGCTGTTCCGGTGCGCTCCGTATAATGCAGAGCGTCCACACCCTGACCACCACGCTTGCCGTTTCGGCGTCTCAGGTCTGATGACTGACAGGCTCGGGTTGCGATCAGCCTCGTTGAGCCCAGCGAGCTGACAGCTTCCAGCATTCCTAAAAATCCGAAGGAGTTCAAAGGATCCAAATGATTGGCATGTTAACGACTAGCAAGTTTGTGACTGGCAAGTTTGCGCGCGTCACCGTGGCCGTAGTCTTCGGCCTTTCCCTCTTCGCTCTGGCCCAAGCCAACCCGGCTGCCGACGCTCCCGCGGCTGCCACCACACCCAACGCTCCCTCCGCTGCGGCGGCAGCGGCGGCCAAGGCAACGGGCACCAAAGTCGGCACCATCAACATCGAACAGGCGATCTTCGCCTCCAACGAAGGACGGCGCGATTTCGAAGCGCTCAGCAAGAAGTTTGAACCCAAGCAGAACGATCTGAAGGGCAAGGCCGACGAAATCGACAGCCTCAAGAAGCAGCTCAGTACCCAGCAGGACAAGTTGAACGACGAAGCGCGCGACAAGCTGGTGAAGGAGATCGAGACGAAGCAAAAGAGTTTCGATCGCGCGCAGCAGGATTTTCAGGAAGATGTTCAGAACCAGCAGGGTGAGATCGGGAATAGAATCCTCTCCAAGATGGCCCCACTCATCGTGACGTACGCCAGCGAAAACGGCTACGGCGTGATCCTGGATACATCGCAACAGTGGCCGCGCGGCCCGGTGCTCTGGTATGGACCGGCGATGGACATCACGCAACCGATCGTGGAGGCCTACAACGTTCAATCTGGTGTGGCCGCGCCCGCTGCGGGGAGCACGGCTTCCAAGCCCGTGAAGCCCGCAGCCACGAAACCCGCTGCGCCCGCCACCAGCAAACCGGCTGCGCCCGCGAGCACTCCGCCGAAACAGTAGCGACACCGCTCGGGTAGTTTTAGTTCCAACTTATTTGTCAAGACCGCGTGCCAACGCGGTCTTTTTTTATGGATCGGTTTTTCCCTTCCGTAACTAGAGTAGTTCTCGTTTTGCTGTAGAGGGAGCCGGGAACGGGTAGGGCACGGCTTCAGAGCCTGCCCTGAGCAAAGCCGAAGGGTGCCGCCAGGGGCTGCAATGGGTTCCAGCTTTAGCCGCTGAGGGTGCCTACTCTACACCCATCACGAGAAACGTTCTAACTTTTGTTTTCACGTCACCTCGCCGCTCCGGGATCAAATCGCCAATCGCAGGTGTCTCTATGGGTAGCAGGATGTTTCGGAGGACGCCATGTTCAACACACCGATGTTCAGCGCACTCGAAAGCACCTGGGACCACTCCGCCCGTCGAGGATGGACCACGCTCGCATCCATCACCGTGCAAACCATCGGCCTGAGCTTGCTGCTGCTCATCCCCTTGCTCACGATTCAGGGACCACCCATGCTGCGGTGGCTCGAGTTGCCGATTCTCGCGCCACCGCCAGCACCTGCGCCTGCGCCGTCAACAAGCGATTCGCGGCCGATTCGTCCGTCGAATATCAACGCAGGAGGACAACTGCTGCAGCCCTTAACGATTCCAAGCGCCATCGCTAACCTGAACGAATCGCAGGTTGCCTCTTCACCGGATGTGAGCACCCTCGGCGTGGTCGGAGGAACTGGCACGAGAGAACGCGGAGTCTTAGGCTCGGTCGGCATCGCGATTGAGGTTGCTCCACCGCCGCCTGCGTCCACGCATCCGCTCAGGGTCTCACACTGGGCCGAGGGCAACCTCATCCACCGCGTCCAGCCGAGCTATCCGCCACTCGCGCGCCAGGCGCGGGTTCAGGGCACGGTCGAGTTGCGGGCGATCGTCGGCAAGGCAGGGACGATCGAGAATCTGGTTGTGGTCCGCGGACACCCGATGCTCGTCGCATCCGCGATTGAGGCGGTCCGGCAATGGCGCTACCGCCCTTACCTGCTCAACAACGAGCCCATCGAAGTGGAGACCGAAATCACGGTGAACTTCGTGTTATCGGGTAGCTAACAGCAAGAGTTAACAGCGCGGCGCGGCGCGCTCGCTATAATCGGCTACGTGAACGCGCCGCGTCCCGATTTGTCGAAAATGCCCGACCGCCGCTCGCTGATTCTCGACGGCCGCACTTGGGCGGAAGTTTCTTTGGCCGCGCTGGGAGAAAATTTTCACGCAGTCGAGAAGCATGTCGGCAAAGGCGTCACCATTTGTGCGGTGGTCAAAGCCGATGGTTACGGCCATGGCGCAGTGGAGTGCGCGCGCGCTCTCGAATCCGAGGGCGCCGAGTGGCTGGGAGTGACCGACGCCGCCGAGGGCCTGGCGTTGCGCGGCGCCGGCGCCAAGGCCCGCATCCTGCTGATGACCGGAATCTGGAAGGGCGAGGAAGATGGGATTGTCGCCCAGAATCTCACTCCCACCATCTGGGAGCCATGGCACATTGAGTTGCTCGAACGCGCTGCGCGGAAACGGCAGCTCGATTTACCCTCACATCGGTTGTCCGTTCATCTGAAGCTCGATACGGGCATGAATCGTTTAGGCGCATCGAAGGAAGCGCTGCCGCATTTGTGCGAGATGCTGTGCGCCTGCAAGCACTTGACTCTCGAAGGAGTGAGCACGCATCTCGCGTCGGCCGAAGTTCTCGACGCCGAAGACGCCGTGCGCCAGATGAAGTGCTTTGAAGAGGGACTCGCAATTTTGCGGAATTACGGGCTCCAGCCTCCACTGGTTCACATGGGAAATTCCGCCGCCATGAGCGCGCGTCCGGAGACGTGGAAGACGATGGTCCGTCCGGGAATCGCGCTCTACGGATATTCACTGGCCTTCACGCGCAGAGGCGAGCCCGCTGCCGTGGCGGAACTGCCGCTGCGCCCGGTGCTTTCGTGGAAGACGCGAGTGCTGACGGTGAAGGAAGTCGCAGCCGGACAAGCGGTCGGCTACATGGGCACTTACGTGACCAAAGCGCCGAGCCGCATCGCCGTGCTGCCCGTCGGTTACGCGGACGGTTATCCGCGGCTGCTTTCGAATCGCGCCCGGGTAATCGTAGGCGGCGAATACGCGCCCGTTGTCGGACGCGTCTCGATGGACCTGACCATCGTCGACGTCAACCACATTCGCGGTGTCAAGGTGGCAGACGAAGTCGTCTTAATAGGACGAGACAGGGGAAAGAGTGTGGACGCCGCAGAACTCGCGCGCCTTTGCCAAAGCGTCCCCTACGAAATTTTGTGCGGCTTGTCGCAGCGAGTGCCGCGAGTCTACAGCAGCTCTTAGCTCTTAGCTCTTAGCTCTTAGCTCTTAGCTCTTAGCTCTTAGCTCTTAGCTCTTAGCTCTTAGCTCTTGGCTTCCAGCTCTTCGCAGCGAGAGGCCTTCCTCTGTGCTCCCTGTGGCTCCTGTGTTTCGATCTCTCCCCCATTTAGCGAAACCCCATCTGCGACGCATCGGACTACACTTTTCTGGAAACCGCCTATCTTCTCGCACTCCCTTTCGCGCGGCAACATTCGCGTTCCAGATGGCCTCCAATGCCGTTGGCTGCTGGATCACAAGTCTTTCGTCCGCGGGTTTGCTATAAACGTCTTACGCTCATGCCCTCGCGCTACGCGCAATGGATGTACGACTGGGAGACCCGGCTCACGTCGGTCGACAATAACCGCGTGGTCCGTCCGCTGGACTGGGGCCTCGATTGGACCGAGGGCTGGCCCGGCCGCAACGGCGGTCTTTCCAGTCAGGGCCCTGCGCAGGGCTCGGCACAGAGTTCACGCGATCTGCTGGAATATTTCTCGCGTTTCAACGACCGCATCATTCGGGCGAGCGACGATTTTTACTCTTACCGGAAGCCATCTGATTTCCGCTTGGAGCGCCGCGAAGTTCAGGTCTTTAGCACGCGCGCGGTGCCCGACCCGCGCCTCGAAGAAAAAGTTCGCGGCACTCACGCGGAGTTTCTGCGCTTCACCTCGCCGGTGGCGACTCCTTTTCCCGAAAACAATCTGGTGAACGCGCGCTGGTTCCCCGCCCGCGGACGCCGCGCCGTGGTCCTCTTGCCGCACTGGAATTCCGACGCGATTTCCTACACCAGCCTATGTCGCGTGCTGAACTGGATGGGGGTTGCGGTGCTGCGGCTGTCCATGCCGTATCACGACATTCGCCGCCCGGCGGAGATCGACCGCGCCGACTATGCCGTTTCCGCCAACATTGGATGCACGCTCGATTCGGTGCGCCAGGGCGTGATCGACGCACGCTGCTGTCTCGACTGGCTGGAGGCGCAGGGTTACAACCGGCTTGGGATCGTCGGCACCAGCCTGGGATCGTGCTACGCGTTCCTTGCTACCGCGCACGATCCGCGGATTCAGGTGGCTGCGTTCAATCACGCCTCGACTTACTTTGCCGACGTGGTCTGGCACGGGCAGTCCACGCGCCACATCCGCGAGGGCCTGGAAACGGCCATCGACTTGGAGAATCTGCGGCAGGTGTGGCGCGCCGCCAGTCCAATCGTCTACTTCGATAAGTTTTCGCGTTGGCCGCGCCGATCGCTCATTATCTATGGCAAGTACGACATGACGTTCCTGCCCGAATTCTCCGAGCAGGTGGTCGAGGAATTCGCGAAGCACAACCTGGATCACAAAGTCGTCGTGCTCCCCTGCGGCCATTACACCATGGGGGAGACGCCGTACAAATACATGGATGGGTGGCAGCTGGTGAGTTTTCTGCGCACGGCGTTCGACTGATCTCATCTACTCATCTATGAAAGGGTCGCTGATTCGTTTCGGAAGCGATCCAGCAAGAACTTCTTACATTCAACATTTCGAAGTGAGGCTCGCTTTTATTACTCCTCGACGATTCCGTCATCTTCCCATCGGTGACCACATGAATCGCAGGTCCATTCGAACTTAGGTTGGGCCTTGTCCGTCGCGGCTGCCGGCTCGGCGATCAGACGAGCAAAGATGACCTCCTCGGAATGGCATTTGGGGCAGCGGACGGAAAGGTCGATGAGCTCCTCTTGCGGCTTTGGAGCGGGATCGTTTTCTGGCGTGTAGTACTGTAGGAGCTGGCGCGTCCAAGGGACACCAACGCGCATGATTTGCACGCTCACGCCATTGGCAAAATTCGAGATGACCGCGTCTGCGCTGGTAGCTTTCTCCGGTCCCATGAAAAACGGAATTCCGGCGCCATCCAGCAGCCTCTGCAACTGAAGCGCATCCGACAAGCTCCACACGGTGCGGATTTCGACCAATTCCCGGTCCTCGTCGTAGGAGGGATCGAGCTGCGGCGCGGGTTCCGGCGGGACGGGAGGTTCCTCGGGTTGCAACTTCAGCCCGCGTCCAGAGATCTCGGACGCCAGAGTTCGTTGGGCGACATCGGTCAACTCGGAGTTTTGCCGCGCGAGGGCTAGGAGTTCGTTGTCACTCATCTGGCGATAATGCTCGGAGAGGAATCGCCATTCCGCCGTCGGATCGAGAGTTTCCATAGTCGTCCGAATGATATAACGGCTGTGGACTGGAGCCAATCTTCACTTCGAACGTCAGGACACTCAGTTAGGCCCGGCTTGCGATTGCGGAAGCCTGCGGTTCCAGCGGGTGGCCCGCATCTGTCCGCCGCCGGAATCAGCGACGTGCAATCAATGTGAATCTGGGGTGCGCCACGTTTGCCGGGTTTGCAAACGTGGGACCCGGCTCGAAGCCACGAACCTTTGGAATGCGCGACCGAGGTTGCCGGTTCGCGTTCTTCCGCGGCAGCCCGACGGACCAGGGGCGCGGCAAGCACCCACGTCTCTAAAAGCACGAGACGTCTGGTACCCGTTCGACTATGAAAATGCCCCCGAAAGGGCGCGGGCACGACCTGAAATCAGCCGGCCAGTTGACATCAAGCGCTATAATAAAATTTGGACTACAGCCCAACGAGGCGATAGCGCCCTTTTCACTAAGTTAGTTGAAATCTATACTTTGCGCGACATGCCAATCGTAAGTACTTGATTCTAAAGGAAAGCAGTAAGTACGCTGACCGCTAACTCCTTTATTATGAATACTTTGAAAATAACTCCTGCAAAATGAATACTTTGCAGGAATAAGGGGGGAGGGGGGTACCCCCACAGTACCAACTAGTAACTATAGTCAAAACGCGGCAAATTCTGCCGCGTTTCAGCGCGGATTCGCGGCCTCACGCCGACAGGAGTGTCCGCATCGCAGTAAAATAGCTCCCGGTATCTAAACCATGAAAAATTCTGACATGTCCCGCCCGCTCTATGAAGTTGATCCGCAGATTTCGAACGCTATCGACAACGAAGTTCGCCGCCAGCATGAAGGGCTGGAGCTGATTGCTTCCGAAAACTTCGTCAGCGAGGCTGTGCTTGAAGCCGCCGGTTCCGTATTCACCAACAAGTATGCGGAGGGCTATCCCGGCAAGCGCTATTACGGTGGATGCGAGTTTACCGACGTGGTCGAAAATCTGGCGCGCGAGCGGGTCAAGAAACTCTTTGGCGCGGAGCATGCCAACGTGCAGCCGCACTCGGGATCGCAGGCCAATCAAGCCGCTTACGCGGCGGTGCTGCAGCCCGGCGACACAATTCTTGGTTTGAATCTGGCTCACGGCGGACACCTCACGCATGGACATCCTCTGAATTTTTCGGGCAAGACTTACAAGATCGTTCCCTACGGCGTGACCAGGGAGACGGAGACGATCGATTACGACGACCTGGAGCGGATCGCCACCGAGGCGCGTCCGAAGCTGATAATTGGCGGCGGTAGCGCTTATCCGCGGATCATCGATTTCGCCCGCATGCGTCAGATTGCGGACAAAGTTGGCGCGCTCTATCTGGTGGATATGGCGCACTTCGCCGGACTGGTGGCAGGCGGAGCGCATCCATCGCCCGTGCCGCACGCGCACATCGTGACTTCGACCACGCACAAGACGCTGCGCGGGCCGCGCTCGGGCATGATCCTGAGCAAGCAGGAATTTGCGAAGGACATCGACAAGACGGTCTTCCCCGGAATGCAGGGAGGACCGCTGGTGCACATTATTGCCGCCAAGGCGGTGTGCTTCCACGAGGCATCGCAGCCGAGTTTCCGCGACTACGCTCGGCAGATCGTGGCCAATGCCAAGGTGATGGCCGAGACGCTGGCTGCCGATGGCTATCGCATCGTCTCCGGTGGAACGGACACGCACCTCATGCTGGTGGACGTGTTCGCGAAGGGCATGTTGGGAAGCGAGGCGGAGAAAGCTCTCGGCGAGGCCGGCATTACGGTCAACAAGAACGCGATTCCGTTCGATACGAATCCTCCGATGAAACCGAGCGGCATTCGCATTGGCACTCCGGCGGTGACTACGCGCGGCATGAAAGAAGCGGAGATGCGGCAGATCTCGCACTGGATCGCGGAAGCGCTCGATCATCGGACGGACGCCGCCGTGCTCGCGAAAATTCGCAAGCAGGTGCTGGGGATGGCCGAGGAATTTCCGTTGTATGCCGAGCGCCGGGCGCGCGCGCAGGCCGAAGTCAGGGCGTAGCATTTTATGAATTGTCGTCCCTCGCTTCGCTCGGGATGACAAAAGTCTGGCGAATTCCCTGTGTCCCTTTGTGACCCCTGTGGTTAAATTCAGGTTGTGAAAGTAGCCATCGACATCCGTCGCATGACGGAATTCGGGGTTGGCACCTACATCCGCAACGTGGTCCGCACGCTGGCGTGCCTGGACCGCGACAGCGAGTACTTCCTCATCGGATCGCCGGACAAGGTGGCGGAATGCGGCGCGCTGCCGCCGAACTTCCACGCGGTGACGCTGGACGGCGGCGATGACACGCTGAAAGGGACCCTCGCTTTCCGGGCGATCGTGCGGCGCCTGCAGTGCGACGTGGTTCACATTCCGCACCTGTTCTGGATTCCGCGCGGACTGAG
This sequence comes from Candidatus Acidiflorens stordalenmirensis, assembly GCA_003139995.1. Classification (GTDB taxonomy): domain Bacteria; phylum Acidobacteriota; class Terriglobia; order Terriglobales; family Acidobacteriaceae; genus Acidiflorens; species Acidiflorens stordalenmirensis. The sequence goes on from PLIC01000088.1 coordinate 40,668, forward strand.
TTGTCCTTATATCCTGACCGTGCACGACCTGTTGGAGCACATGTACGGATCGCGCGACGCTTCCAGCTTGCGGCGCAGCCTGCACTTTTATCTGACCCGGCGCGTATTGCGCAAGGCGGCGCGCGTGATCGCGGTGTCGCAATTCACCAAAAACGAAATCGAAAAGCTCCTGGCCATTCCGGATGCGCGCATCGAGGTGGTGTACAACGCGATTGACGAGCGTTTTCTGCGCGGCCACGCCACCGAATCGGATCGCGAGCTGATCGCCCAGCGCTATCTGGTGAACTATCCGTTCATTCTGTATGCGGGCGCGATTCGGCCCCACAAGAACGTGGTGCGCATCATCGAAGCGTTTTCGGCGCTGAAGAGCGAACTGCAGAAGGAGCAGCAGTTCCCGGATCTGAAGCTCATCATCATCGGGGACGATCTTTCGAGCCATCCGCGGCTGCGCCGCACCGTGGTGCGCAGCGGCGTGCAGAACGACGTGCGTTTCCTCGGATTTGTGCCCATCGAAGTGTTGCGCATTTTTTATGATGGAGCCAAGATTTTTGTGTTTCCATCGCTCTACGAGGGATTTGGATTGCCGCCCCTCGAAGCAATGGCCCACGGAACTCCGGTGGTCACTTCCAACACTTCGAGCCTGCCGGAAGTTGCGGGGAACGCGGCGGTGCTGGTGAATCCGGAAAATGTGTTTGAGATCCGGCGAGCGTTGCAGCGAGTGCTGCTTGATCCGGCCCTCCGCGAGCGGATGAAACGACGCGGCTACGAGCAGGCGCAACGATTTTCCTGGACCAGTTCGGTATCGAGAATCCTTGAAATTTATCGCGAAGTGGCGGGCGGCCGTGTTTCCCGCGGGGTCGCTGCCGACTGAGGGCGTTCTTACTCCCGTATAATAAACAATTCCGCGATGAATCAAGGCTCTACGCCCAATCTCGAACGGCCAAAAACCGAGAGTACTGTCCTTCCAACAACGATTCATCCGACAACAACCCGGGTGAACCGCTTGCTTTCGGACTGGCGGATTTCCGTGCTGGTATTGATTGCGTTGTGGGCAGTCGTCTACATGGCCGGACTCTCGCGGCCCGCCTTGCTCGACGATGCCGACACGGTGCATGCCGAGGCGGCTCGCGAAATGCTCCTGCGGCACGACTGGGTCACCCTATATGTCAACGGCATCCGCTATCTGGAAAAAGCTCCGCTGATGTATTGGGGCGTGGCTACGAGCTACACGCTGTTCGGCGTCACCGAGTGGAGCACGCGCTTTCCGCTCATGCTGATCGTGCTGGCCATGATTCTCTCCACGTACGCGTTGGGACGCTGGGCTTTGGGCAGCGAAGGCGGATTCGATTCCGGGCTGGTGCTCGGGACCGCGCTCGGACCGTTTTTTTTTACGCGCTTTCTGATTCCGGATGTGGCAGTGGGTCTGTGGCTCACCCTGACGTTCTGGCTTTTTCTGGTGTCGCTGGAACAACAGAAGCTGGAGCAAGCGACACCGGTGCGTTGGACTTGCTGGGGACTCGCCGCCGTGTGCGCGCTCAACGTGTTGACCAAGGGACTGATCGGGCTGGTGTTTCCGGCGGGAGCGATCGGGCTTTATCTGCTGCTGACAGGGAATTTGCGGCACTTGCTGAAGCTGCGTCTGGTTTCGAGCGCGCTGGTTTTTTTCGCCATCGTTGCGCCGTGGCACATTCTGGCGGCGCTGCGAAATCCGGCACAGGGCCAGGTGCGCGGATTTCTTTGGTTCTACTTTGTCAATGAGCACATCCTGCGTTTCCTGAACAGGCGCGTTCCGCGCGACTACGACACGGTTCCGCTGCTGCTGTTCTGGGTGTTGCTGGTTTTGTGGCTCATTCCGTGGACTGTGTTTCTCCCGCAGTCGCTGCAGGAAGTGCCGCGGCGCTGGCGCGAGTTTCGCACGCAGATGTCGCGGCGTCAGCGCGCGTATCTAATGTTTTTCTTGTGGAACGTGGTGATCGTCGGCTTCTTCAGCCTCTCGACACGGCAGGAATACTACACCATCCCAGCGATTCCGGGGATGGCATTGCTGGTCGGTGGATGGCTGCAACGGGAGAGAGCATCCGCTGCGGACAGCCGCGAACGGCGCAGCGGGCGGATTTCGTCGTCGGTGTTGCTGGCGGTCGGCGTCATCATTGCGGTGATTGGCTTTGCCTTGCTCTTCTTCTCTAAGGCGCCGGCTGCGGGCACCGATCTCTCAGACCTGCTGCGAAAGAACCCGCAGGATTACGCGCTCTCGTTCGGGCACTTTCTGGATTTAACTCCGCAGGCGATGGGAGCATTCCGCGTTCCGTTGTTCGGATTCTCACTCGCGTTTCTGCTGGGAACGCTTGCCAACTGGATCCTGCGCCGTCGCGCGCGGGTAGGGGCGGGGAATGCGGCGCTGGCGGCGATGATGGTGGTTGTGCTCGCGTGCGTGCGGATTGCGTTCGGCATTTTCTCTCCGATTATTTCGTCGAAGGATCTGGCGATGGCGATTCGCGAGCAGTACCGTCCGGGCGATCAGATCGTGGTGAACGGGCTGTATGAGAATGCGTCCACGCTGAACTTCTACACCGGGCTGCCGCTGCACAGTCTGCACACGCCCGGCGGAAATATGTGGTACGGCGCGCAGTTTCCCGGAGCGCCGCGCGTGTTCGAGACACAGGCATCCTTCGTCGAAATGTGGAAGGGCCCGCAGCGCATTTTCTTCTGGACCGATGGGGATGATCCGGTGGCGTTGCGCGGATTGACGAGCTATGTGGTCGCGCGCCGCGGCGGCAAGACTATTTTTGCCAACCAGCCGATGACGCCGGCTTTGCGATAGTCACTTTACGACGATCAGTCGTCCGTCCTTCAGATCGAAGACATCGCCTCGCCAGTGGATGCGGTTTCCCATAAAACCTGCGGCCCAGATAATCGGCGCGATCAGGTCTCGCAGCAGAATATTGCGGAACCCATTGTGACGAAAAATCCGGAAGTCATGCACGACTATCCCGGCAATGACTCCGATTGCCAGACGGATGGCGAACGTCAGCATGAATAATGCGCACGACCACGGTGCCCAGTCGGCCGCTAACATCGTCAACAATGCCCAGGGCAGGCCGAAAGTGAAGAGCAGTCCGGCGTATCCCCAGCGACGGGCATCGCGAATGGTGCGCGACCAGCGCAGCTGATGACGGACAAACTGCCGCAGCGTGTAGGCCGGCAGAAATGTGGTGACAGTCGCGGTGCTGAGTTCAATTCGCTTTCCCGTTGCGGCGATGCGCCGGCCGAGTTCATAGTCGTCAGCGAGATAATCGAGTAATGCTTCGAAACCGCCGATGGCGTCGAGATCGCGACGGCGAAATGCCAGCGTGGAGCCCAGTCCGAAGTGCAATCCCTTTTCGAGAAACCTCGCGCTCAGAACGCCGGGCACAAAGTCTGTGCTGATGCCCAATGCTTCCAGACGCGAGCCAACGGTCGGGCCGGCAACGCCGCGATACAGGCAGGTCACCAGTCCCACGGAAGCGTCGGCGAACGGCGCGATCACCTTCCGCAGATAATCGGAGGGGACGCGGATGTCGCTGTCATTCACCAGCAGCAGTTCGTGGCGTGCCGCGGGCAGCATTTGCGCCAGATTGCTGGCTTTGACATTTGCTCCCAGAACGCGATCGCACACCATCAGCTCAATCGGCAGGTTCGGATATTTTGCCTGAAGCTTGCGCACCACCTCGATGGCGGGATCGCCGGGATCGCTGACACCGAAGATCAATTGATATTGGGGATAGTCCTGCTCGCAGTGGCTGCAAAAGCTCTCCCAGATTGCAGGATCGACGCCTTTCAAGGGCTTGAGGATGGAAACCGGAGGGAGCTGGCTTTCCGGCAACGGAACCTGCTTGAGTTTCTTGCGCCTGTCGCCGAGGAAACTGGCCAGCGAAAGCGCGGACAGGAAATAGAAAAACAGACTGCAGACAGTTCCAATCGCGGCCACAGCTTCGAGCAGGGATCTTGCTGTTAGTGGCGGCAGCGGCATTAGTAGCATGTTACTCGTAGCGCAGCGACTCGATGGGATCGAGGTTGGCGGCTTTCCACGCCGGATAAATCCCGAACACCAGCCCAACCGCGGCCGAGGCGACGAAGGCGAACATCGACCAGTACACGGACATGGTGGCCGGAAGCGATGGGAACGCAACCGGGACGAGCGCGGTAACCAGCGCGCCCAGCAAGATCCCGATCACTCCGCCCACGGCCGTGAGCATGACGGCTTCGAGCGTGAATTGCGCCAGGATATCGCGCTTCCGGGCCCCCATGGCTTTGCGCACTCCGATCTCGCGCGTGCGCTCGGTCACCGAAACCAGCATGATGTTCATCACCCCCACGCCGCCCACCATCAAACCCACACTCGAGACCGCGAACACGAAGATGAAGAACATACCCGTGACCTGATTCACCATTTCGGAAAGCGAGTCCTGAGTGAATATTCCAAAACTGTCCGGCTTCTGGGGCGGCACTCTGCGGCGTCGCCGTAGTAACTCGCGAATTTCATCGATCGCCCTGGGTATTGCCTCATGGGAGGTTGCTTTCGCGATGATCCAGTAGTCTTTCAGCTCGGGATGCAGCTTCCGAAAAGTAGAGAGCGGGAACAGCACCATGTTGTCTGCCCCGTTATTGCCCCCATTGGTGACCGTCTTGCGCTGGGCAAGTACCCCCGCGACCGTAAACAACTGCCCCTCGATGTTGATTTCTTTGCCCAATGGATCCTGGCTGGGGAACAATTCGCGGGCCGTATCGATTCCCAGAACGATTACCGGCGAGCGCCGCTCCTCCTCCATCTCGTTGAACCAGCGGCCGGCCGATAAGTCCAGGTCTTCCACGTCCTTGATCGACGCCGAAACACCTTCCAGCGTCGTATTCTTGGCTTTGCGATTCTGGTATTTGACAGTGTAGGTGCCCCTGCCCAGCTCCGGTCGATAGTAAACCAGTGCGGCAGTCACATTTTTGACGTGCGGCAGCTCCTTGATCGCTTGGGCGTCTTCGTAAGTCAGCTCCTTGCGGCTTCGCATCTCTTCGCTCATTTCGCCGAAGGTAAAAGGCTCGAAACGGTTGGCGAAGATGAGGTTTGATCCCACACTCGCAATCGATTGCCGAACATTGTCGTTCAGCCCGCGCCCGATCGACGAAATCCCGATGACGACGGCAACCCCAATCACGATGCCAAGCACGGTCAGCAACGAACGCATCTTATTGCCGCGGATCGTGTCCACCGCCATGTTCAGGCCTTCGCCGAGTTCGCCTTTGATCAGCATATGAAATCAAAAACCTCTAACCGCGGAGCACGCAAAGCCCGCCGAGAAAACTCATTTCGTCTGGCTCTGGACTTCCTCTGTGGACCCCTGTGCCCCCTGTGGTTCAAGCTTTTCCTACGTCTCAAAGCGCAGCGCCGCGATTGGATCCAGTTTCGCGGCGCGGCGCGCGGGATAGACGCCGAAAAAAATACCGACGCTCGCCGCTACCAACAATCCTGCCGCAACCGCCCAGAGTTTGATTTCGGAGGGCACGCCGATGGCGAGCGTGACGACCTTGGCGACGGAAATGCCGGACAGCACGCCGATCGCGCCGCCGGCCAAGGCCACGGTGACCGACTCGATCAGAAACTGCAGCAGGATGTCGCTGCTGCGCGCGCCCATGGCTTTACGGATGCCGATCTCCCGCGTCCGCTCCGTCACCGAAACCAGCATGATGTTCATGATCACGATGCCGCCCACCACCAGTGAAATCGCGGCGATTCCGATCATGGCGTAAAAAAACGTGTCAGAGATGTTTGACCACATACTCATCATGCTGTCGTTGGTCGCGATGTCGAAATTGTCTTCGTCGCCTGGATGCACATGGCGGCGGGCGCGCAGGACCGCCCGCGTTTCATCCATCGCCTCCTCGAAATTGGCGCCGGCGGCCGCGGCCTTGCCCGAAATCTGGATACTTTCGTGCGTGCCATTCTGCTTCTGAAACGCAGTGATCGGCATGATTGCATAATTATCCATGCTCTGCCCGAGCGTCTTGCCTTTGCGTTTACCGACGCCGATCACACGATAGACCCAGCCAGCGATACGAATCTCCTTGTCAATGGGATCCATGCCGGCCATCAGGTTATCCACGATGTCCGATCCTACGACAACCACGGCGGAGTTGTTCCTCATATCCACATCGCTGATCATGCGTCCGGCGGTGAGGTCGATATCGTAGATCGTCGCCATCGAAGGCGTCAGGCCCTCGATGTTGCTATTGCTGATGGACTGCTCGCCGTACTTAACGCGTCCGCTTGTGTCGAGTTCGGCTCCCACCCATTCGCAATGCTTGCAGGCTTCGAGGACGGCTTCGTATTCCTCCAGGGTGAGGTCCTTGCGTTTTTCAGCCTCGAGAAATATATCGATGTTAGTGACGACGGGTGGAATTTTGGAGACGACGAAAACGTCGGCGCCAAGATTGAAAATCTTCGTCGCCACATAACCATTGATGCCGTTGACGAACGTGACCACGGCAATCACGGCGGCGACTCCGATGACCACGCCGAGCAAGGTGAGCGCGGAGCGCAGCTTGTTTGCCCACAGCGACAGGAACGCGATCTTGATCGCCTCGGAAATGTTCATGGGCTAGGTCTCAGGTGTTAGGTCCCAGGCTTCAGGGCATTGACTTCTCGCCCGGCTCTTTGATTGGTTATCAGTTTAACAGTCCGCGCGGGACTCCTGAGAGCTGGCGCCAAGAGAACTCGCGGCACGGAGACCATCGAATATAATAGATCTGCTGGCAGCCGGACCGGACGGTCGCTCGTCGCACCGGGGTCCCCAGAGCGCCCGTTTTTGGCGTGCTGGGGTGGTTAAGACGGGAGGAAAGTCCGAACTCCGCAGAGCAGTGTGCCGGATAACGTCCGGGAGGGTGGCCCGCTCTTGCGTTCTTTGCAAGGGTGGGTTGATTCGACGGAAAGTGCCACAGAAAACATACCGCCCGGGCTGCAAGGCCCAGGTAAGGGTGAAAAGGTGCGGTAAGAGCGCACCGCCGTCGCAGTAATGCGACGGGCAGGGCAAGCCCCACACGGAGCAAGACCAAATAGGGAGGGACCTCTTGGCAAAGCTTCGGCTGCGCCGGGAGCGCGTGCCGGCTCGGCGCGCCACAACCTCCGGGTAGGTCGCTTGAGCCTCGCAGTAATGCGTGGCCTAGAGGAATGACCGTCCCGCCGCAAGGCGGACAGAATTCGGCTTACAGGTCCGGCTGCCACAAAGTATTTTGTTTTCTATGATTTGCTAGTTGGGCTTCGGCGATTGTGACAGGGGTGTGACAGCTCCTTCTGAGTTGCCTGCAGCCGGAATGCTCGATTCGAGGCCAGACCCGGCATCCAGTAGTACACGAACTCGATCTCGGAGTTCTTTCACGAACGGCGTGTAGTGTCTCTCGACGGTGTCAATGGTGTCTCCCAAAATCTTCGCGACATCATAAGGACTCCCTTCCCGCAGCAACATGCCAACTGCAAGCGTGTCTCTGAAACGGTGCGGGTGAGCATTCAGCACCCCAGCTCGTTTCCCGAGAGCCAGCATGCGCTATTTGACGAGGTCGCCTACGGTCCTTTGCAGCTGCAATGGAACAAGGAAGAGTTGATCGGGCGAGTGGATGAGACGCTCGAATTCATGTCAATTTCGCGCTTGAGGGACCGCCAGCCCTACCCGGCTCTCGGGTGGCGAGAAAAAACGGGTCGCCTTGGCCTCTGTCCTGGTCCTCGACCCCGAAGTCCTGCTGCTCGATGAACCAACAGCGACCCTCGATCCGAAGAGCCAGAGCCAGGCCGTAGACCTCATTCAACAGTGGAAAGGCACGGCGAGGACCGTGATCACAGCTACTCATCAGTTGGAGATTGTCAAAGACATTGCGGATCGCGTTTTCGTGCTTGAGGCAGGTACGTAATTGCCAAAGGGACTCCATCGGAGATTCTCTCAAACACTGACTTGCTTCTGAGGGCAAACCTCATTCACGCCCATCGTCATTCCCACGACGGCGTCGTGCACTCACATCCTCACCTTCACGCGCACTCGCGCCATGAACACGAGCACTAAACCCGAAACCGCGCAGATTGGAGACTCAAGATGAACTCGGAAGCCAGAACTAAGCGATTGGTCCTATTCGGAAGCATTGCCGCAGTACTGTTTTGCTCGATCCTCTTGATTCCGGCGAAATCGCAAGATAAGCCCCGTCCCAAGGTGGTCGAGCTCGACAGCGGGGGGAAAGGATTATCTCCAGGTGCTCGCAGGACCCCCCGAAAGCGTCACGATGAAGTCTGGACTAGAGGTTCTGACACCCAACAAATCCGTGGGGAAACACAGTGCCGGACAACATGAGGAATTACTCGTTGTGCTTGAAGGGCAGGGTGAAATGAGTTTCAAAGACGGTTCCAAGCTAGACGTGAAAGCGAACCATGCCATCTACTGCCCACCGGAGACTGAGCACAATGTCACCAACACTGGTCGCAGTGTGCTGCGGTACGTTTACGTTGTGGCGAGTACCAAATAAGAACGCCGCCTGCTCTTCAATGGCTATGCGGGTGCTCGTGTGTCTGCAGCTTCTGCTGGAGATCACGAACGTCCTGCTGGAGCTTCTTCACCTGCTCTTCGAGAGTCTTGATGCGCTGTTCAGAGTCGGGGTGCTTGTGACTAGTTTGTTGCTCGGCCATAAATCCTCCTTGCTCCTGGCGCTTGAATGCGTATATGTATTACACCATCGTGGTCCGCCTCGATATTCTCAATCACTTGCGGGATCGAAATCACTGGCTTGAGCGCTGGGAAAGAGAGCACCCCGACGATCCGCAAGTGGCGATCTAGAAAGAATATCTCAAGCGCAAGCGAGGAACGCTGCAAGGGCGCGCCGATCTTGGCTCCGGCGTTTATAACTTTCGCTGCGGAAGCGACGCAGACTCTCCGCCGAAAGATGGCTTGGGTGCATCCTCAAGGATTTCGAAGGGAAACGCAGGGAGAAGCTCCATCTGTGACGTGCCCTTTCCCTTGCCCTGTCCGGCGGGTCGCTCGATCGCCGCCGTCACAATTAGGTTACCTCTGACTCCGGCCTTCACGCCGTTCGCCTTCAAATAGAGTACGACTCCATCCTCATGAGGTTCCGTCTTTTCCAGCGTGATTCCGTCCGGCGGGTCGCTCAACGCGAACTGTACACGCCCGGCCAGCGCCGGCGGTAAAGCGAGCTTCACCGCGACACTCCGCCCCTCCAGCAACACCAGGGGATGGTCCACATGCGCGGCCCACTCCACCTGCTTCCGCTGATGCCCATTCACGGTCACCAGCATAGCTTTGGTTGTTACCAGGTGGTGATAGAAGAAAGCCTGCATACGGTCGTCTGCCGGTACGCTCGTGCGCTTCAACGCCTTGCCGTTTACGGTGGCGAAACCTTCCAGCGCGAGCTGATTGATCTGGTTGCTTCCCCCTTCCGGCACGCTTAGCGTCATCCGCACCTGTGTCTGGTTACCGGGAACCACTCCGCCACTGAGTTGGAAGCCGCGCGGCGCGTCCTTCAGTTTCACCACAATGTCGCCCGTAAAGCCGCCGCTGCGCAGCGCGTAGACGCTGATGGGTACGATTGTCCCAGCCCGCGCATTCAGGCTCGAAGGAGCAATTCGCAGTTCAAAGTCCGGCGCCGGGGGACCCACCCTCAGCCGGTAGGAAAATTCCGGGCCGCCATTCCTCTGCGAATCGCCCAATCGCAGGTAATAGACGCCTTTGGCTGGCAGTTTGAAGCGCAGCAGCGAATCCGCCTGATCCGTCACCAATCCCGCGCTCTCGTCCACGAAATCGTCGTTCTCCGCCAGCACCTTGCCATCGGCGTCCATGAGCGCCAGCACGGAGTCGAGGGGCGAATCAAGCCGGCGCGCATAGACCTCGGCCTCGATCTCTTCGTCTGCCTTACCTTTGAACTTGAAATACTCCCACTCGCCACTGTGCGCCACGCGCCCGTTTACAATCACTGGAAGGGCAATCTTTTGCGCATTTCCTCGCGCATGAATCTGTTCCTTAGCCATGGTCTCCGGCAGCGTGTCCAGCGCGAAGGGCCGCGCGTTGAACTCCTCTTCTCCCAGCGACAACAGATCCATGCCTCTCTCTTTCTCGCGCGAGCCTTCCGTGAGCCGCGTCTGCTTCAGGTTCCATCCGGTAAACTCCACCGCCGTCTTTGTGCCCACCTTGCCGCCCAGCGGAAACATCCCCGTCACGAACGGGATTTCTCCCAGCGCCACGCGGTACACAAAATCTTCCCTACCGCGGTAAATCGAGTCGTGAATCGCCAGCATGTACTCGCCGTTTACCGGAATCTCATAGCGCAGCGCCGGATCGCGATGAAAGCTGTAGTGGTCGGCATACTCCAATTCCTTGTTGCTGGCGTCGTACAGCGTCAACGATGCCTGGAACCATCCCGGCACCGCATCGGCAATGTACGGGATCAGCTCGCGCGCACTGGCCACCACCACCAGGTGTTCGCCCTTGTGCGCCTTAAAGCGGTAGCGGTCCACGCCGCCGGCAGCCAGTAGTCCGTTGATGGTCAGCGGTGTCGTCACATCCACCACGGCCGCAGGTGCGGGGCGATCAATCTGCTTGCGCAGATTCCCTAGTTCGTTCACATCGTCTTCGGTTACGGTCCCCGCGGGTGTCTTGCTCCACTCCGGCAGCCGCCCCACATAGAAGTTCAGCGGATTCGTCACTCCATTCGGCGTCACCAGCCGCAACTCGTGCTGTCCCCCAGCCGCATCCGTGGAGATGGAAACCTTCAGCCTCACCTTTTCCGCAATCGCCGCATTGGTTGCGCGCCTCAGAAACTGCGCCAGCTTCATCCGGATCTCCCGCGCTTCCTGCTTGTCCGCGTCCGGCCACTGCTTCGCTGACTCGTCCGCGGCAGCAGGCTTACTCGGATCATTCACTGTCCGCCATTTTTCGTTCAGCTCCTTCAGTCTGTCGCGCAGTTTGCCGGCCTGCCCCGGATCGATCGGCTTGATGTACTCCACCACCGAGGCGCGCACGCCATCGCCCGTAATCAGCGTGCCATTCACGCCATTCAGGAACTGTCCTCCGGTAATCACCTCAAAGCTCGTCCCCTGCCGGCCCCCTGCCGGATACACATAGCCCACATGTGGTGTGCCCTGCTGCGCGACCGCCGTCAACCAGCAACAGGCCAGCATCGCCGTAGCGCCGATGGTTTTGTACGCCCAGTTCACACCAGTTCCTTCAGCAGCCCAGCCGTCGGCAGACCTTCCGCGGGCATTGGCAATACATGCGTCTCCACTCCTTCCGGATGCGGCAGCCGCGCATCTACGGGAATCCCCAGTTGACGGTAGATGCTGCCGATCAAGTCCAGCGGATACACCGGCCTGCTCTTCACTTCTTCACCGCGCGCGTCCGACGCGCCCACCACCTGCCCGCCCTTGAAGCCGCCGCCCGCCAGCAGCGCGGAGAAGACCTGCCCCCAGTGTCCACGTCCGCCGTTCCACGGGGCCTCCCAAGCTATCTTCGGTGTGCGCCCAAACTCACCGCACCACCACACTACCGTGCTTTCCAGCAGCGCCCGGTCGGCGAGGTCTTCCAGCAGCGTAGCCAGTCCCTTATCCATCTCCGGCAGTCTGCGCCGCATCGTCTGGAAGTTCTGTTTATGCGTGTCCCAATCACCGCGGTAGTTGATGGTGATGTAAGGAATCCCGCGCTCGACCAACCTGCGCGCCACCAGGCACGACTGCCCGAAGGTCGTCCGCCCGTAGCGCGCGCGCAAATCGTCTTTTTCTTCAGACAGGTCGAAGACCTTGCCCGCGTCGCCCAGAATCAGCTCATAAGCCTGCTTCTCCGTCGCATCCAGCAAAGCCACCTGCGGATCGTCCTTCAACGCATGGCCCAGCGTGTCCAATTGGTGCAACAGCGCGCGCCGGTCCCTCTGCCGCTGGTCGGAGACGCCGGGCACGATCACTCCCTCCACCGCAAAACGCGGCTGGGCCGGATCGCCCCCGGTAGCAAACGGCTTGTACGGCTGGCCCAGAAATCCGGCTTCGGAAAAGCGCCCCTGCGGCTCCGTCAGCACAATGTAGGGCGGGATCAGGCCCTTGTAGCCAGCACGGTATCCCTTGAACAGCGACACCACGGCTCCCACATTCGGGAACACATCGTGCCCTCCACTCAACCGTCCCGTCTGCACCGTGTAGGAGGCCGTCTCGTGCGCGTTCAAGCCGTGCGTCATGCTGCGAATCAGCGAATACTTGTCCGCCTGTTTCGCGAGCATTGGCATCAACTCGCCAATCTGGATGCCGCTCACATTCGTGGCCATCGGATGGTCCAACGGTCCGCAGTAATCCGCGCCCGCGCCCGGCTTCGGATCAAAGGTGTCCAGATGCGCCGGTCCGCCCCACATCCATATCTGGATCACGGATTTCGCTCTCCCTACGGTCACTGCGGGAGCCGGTGTCGCGGCCCAGGCTGGAAGGCTGAAGCCACGCGCCATCAGCGCCGCCGCGCCCATAAACGCTCCGCGCATTACTTCGCGCCGTGTCAACCCGCCTATCGTTGGCCAGCCTAGGTCTTCGCTGTCCATTTCTCGGCTTTTCATTTCTATCCCTTCACCCCCGGCTTTAGTGCCGGTAGAGAAACTCTGTGCTGTTGATCAAAGCCCACGCCAGGTCCGTCAACGCCTCGCGCTGGGGCCCACCCTGGAAGCGCTTCATGGCCGAGCCACTTTCCTCTTTTGAAGGGTAGCGCGAAAGGACCGTCAGGTAGAGTGCGGTCACCAACTCGTCGTTGTTCTTCGCATTCCGCGCCAGTTCCTGCAACGCCGGACCTTGCTGAATCTTCTTCAGCACATGCGACGAATTCAGCATGTGCAGCCGCTGTGCGTCGGTCGGAGTGTTGTTGCGCTCGGTTTGCAGACCGGTGTCCCGCGCCGGTTTGCCAAACTGCTCCAGAAACGCGCTGGTGATGCTGCCATCTGGCAGACTGATGGCCCGCTGCTCCTCGGGCATGAAAGTGTATGGCTCCGGAATCGCACTCGAATACTGTTCGTTGGTTCCCGTCACCTGGCAGAGCGCGTCAATCAGCACTTCGGCATCCAGCCGCCGCGGCGCATACGAGGCAAAGTGCGCCCGGCTCTTCTCCGCATCGCCCCGCGGCAGCGATGAGAGCTGATAAGTTTCCGACGTCAGAATCAGCCGGTAGATGGATTTCAGGTTGTAGTGCGAGCGCACCAGTTCCTGCGCCATATAGTTCAGCAGCGCCGCATTCTCCGGCGTGGCCGTCGCGCCCACTTCATCCGCGTCTTCCGTCAACCCCCGGCCCAGCAGCCAGAACCACACGCGGTTCACCACCGCCTTGCTGAACCACGGGTTCCCCGGCGCCGTCAGCCACGCGGCGAAGACCGCGCGCGGATCCTCGTCCGCATCCAGCCGCACCGGATTGCCGTCCGGCAGGGTGGCCATTCGCGGCAGGCTTACCGCTGCCATTTGCGCCGGAGTCCGCTTGGCTCCGGCGGATGTGCCCTCCGGGTCAAAGAAGACGATCTCTTCCTTCCACTCCCGTGTCTGCTTGTAGCCCACATGGGAGAAGAAGACCGCCATCTGCGCCAGCTTTTCCGGAGGCCAGTTCTCGGCTTTCGTGCCCATAAACGTCAGGGCCACGGTCTGCGCGATGGTTTGCGGGTCCTTGTTTTGCAGGGCACGATAAAAGTTCACCGGAGCCGCGCGAAAGTTGCTGCCGCTGGCCGTCAACAGCTCTCGGGCAAACTCGTCATACGGCTTGTCCTCATGCAATGAATCGCGAATCCAGTGGTGGTAAGTCTGCGCCGCATTCGGCCACAGGTCGATAGGGAACTCGGCCTTGATGCGCAGCGTGTCGCTCCAGCGCAGCGCCCAGTAATCGGCAAATTCCTCGCGCTCCAGCAACGTGTCGATTAGCGCGCTGCGCTTGTGCGGGTCCATGTCGGCCAGAAACTCCCGCGTCTCCTCCTGCGTGGGCAGCGTGCCAATCACGTCGACGTAGGCCCGCCGCACGAACACCGCATCCGAGCAGAGCTTTGCCGGCTCCATGCCAAGTTGCTTCCAGTGCGCGAATATCAGCTCATCCACACGGTTCTGCGGAGCCAGTGCAGCGCGGCTTTCATAGAGGGCGTTTACTCCGGCGGAAGCGGGGGTCTGTGCGCTTCCTGATCCAGCCAGCAGAAACGTCACCACCATTGCCCTAATCCAGATCTTCGCCATGGCGCAGCGGCGTGGCACATCGCACGCCCTGGTCCTTTCGCTTGGCCGGACTTGCGTGCCGCCTGTGTGATGTTGTCGCCATCACCAGCCACACTCCCCCGCGAATGCTGTCTGCGATCTAGAGCAAATCCATAGTTGCTGTAGCCGCCGGCAACTGCCGAGTTGCGCTCGGCATGGACGGGCGAGGGCGCCCGTCCCCACACGAGCGGGATACAGCAACGCTGAATCCGCTCTAGTCAGCCGCGGAGATCCGGAGCTTTCTTGGGAAGCTATGGTTACGAACCCGTTGAGATGGGAAAAGTTCCGTCAAGGGCACAACAAACGTGATATTGACACGGTAGAGGTGTCGGAGCCGGGTTCTCCCCATCCAGTGGACAAGGCATGTGTTGACCGGAGATGCGTCGGATGGATAACTGAAACCCGTATGGTGCGGGATCCGTCGATTCGGAAGCATTGTCCCAGGCATCTTCGGACCCGTTCTGGCCAAGTATGGGATGAGCTTCGCCCTGATTGACATGCTCGCGGTGGGTGTCGAACTTTCGTCAAATGTGCATCGCATCAGGCCGGTTCCGGGCGGTTGGTCGGCTACTCTTCCATAACCTGGATTGTGGAAGAGTTGCCCCTCATCCGACCGGCGCGGGCATATCGGTAAACGCTGGGCGAGGTGATCGCATTGCCGCAATCGGAAAACTCGACAGCGTTCAAGCCAAGCGCGTAGTTTGACGCCAAGGGGATGATCGTTTCACCTGGTTTCATCCTCCCAGGAAAACTGGCAAAACTGAAAAACTGGCAAGGTGATTGAATTCTGGTCCGCGAACTCCACGTCTGGCACGCCGACGGTCTCTATCTCTTTCTGGGGAGGCCGATGTTGCCGTGCACTTCCTTTTCAAAACACCCGTGGGGCCTTCTGGGGTTTGTTCTGGGACGTAGTTGGCTTCTCGCCTACCCATGGATATCTCCGATCGGTCCCCGTCCAGTTCTGGGTAAGCTGTGTGAAAGGGTACATCCGGACAGGTCTGGAACTGTCTGATTCTGAACGCTCGGTTTCTTCAGTTTTGACCCGCGTGAAACGAATACCTTTCTGGCACCTCATGACGGGCTCGCGGCCCCAGTTCTGAGTGCTAACGTCTGTGGCTGTTGAAAAAGGAACCAAAGCAGTAATTTCAGTGAATTTCAGCGCCCACGGCGAACGAACATTCAATAACTTGCGAATGAATTTCGTTGGTGAAATTCCCTGAAAAGAGTTTTTCAACAGCGACGTCTGATCTATATAAGGGGATGTCA
>PLIC01000176.1 GCA_003139995.1 Candidatus Acidiflorens stordalenmirensis
CCGAAAAAGCGTAGCTACTTTCCGTTGCAAAAGTAAGGCAGCGAGAAGCGATGGATGCTGATGGGGGAACCAAAAGTCGGGGTCAGAATGCTCGGAGTGGGGTTATTCGAGAAAGTAATAAAACATTTTCAAGACATATTGTTTTAGGCGGGAAGAGTGCTTACGATGGCGTCCATGATCAAGCTACGACATCAACAGCCATCGCTGTGGCACTCAGGTTTGGCGGCGGATATCGAGGATTTGTGGGAGCCGTGGATGCGGCTGGTGGACGGTCTGCTGGAAGATGAGCAACTGCTGGACACCATTGATGAGGCGCAAGGCGAACGGTATCCGCAGAGCCGCAGGCGGGGCCGCGAGCAAACGCCGGCCGAAGTGGTGTTGCGTCTGTTGCTGTTGAAACATATTCGCAACTGGAGCTATGACACGCTGGAGCGAGAAGTGCGGGCCCATCTGGTGTATCGCGCATTTACGCGGATCGGAGACGCGAAAGTGCCCGATGCTAAGACCCTGGCGCGGCTGGGGCAACTGATCGGGCCAGAAGTGATGGAGGAGTTGCACCAGCGGATCGTGCAGTTGGCGCAAGAACACGGAGTGACGCGTGGGCGAAAGCTGCGGGTCGATACTACCGTGGTGGAAACTAACATCCACTATCCGACCGACAGTAGTTTGTTGGGGGACGGCACGCGGGTGCTGACGCGGACGATGAAGAAGATCGAGCAGAAAGCCGGCGGCCTGAAGCAGAAGGTGCGGGATCGCATGCGGAGTGTGCGGAAGCGGGTTCTGGCGATTGCCCTATCAACCCGGTACTTGGGTCGGGAAGGAGAAGCGCGGAGAAAGAAGCAGTATGGAGAACTGCTGAGTTTGACAGGGAAGACCGTGAACCAAGCGCAACGCATATTAGAAGAGGTGAAGAAAGTTTCCCGTCCTCGTCGCGTTCCCCTGGGAAGCTTAGTGGAAACGCTGGCCACGATGACGGGGCGGGTGCAGCAAGTAATGAAACAGACCAAGCTGCGAATCTTTGCCGGGGTGACCCAGTCGCAGGAAAAGATCGTGAGCCTGTTCGAGCCGCACACGGAAATCATTCGCAAAGGCAAGGCCAGCAAGCCGACCGAGTTTGGCAAACTGGTCAAGATCCAGGAATCGGAAAATCAAATCATCAGCCATTTCGAAGTCTTTGCCGAACGGCCTGGCGATCGGCAGTTGTTAGTGCCGTCGATCGAGGTTCACCAGCGGAGATTCGGCCGGATTCCGGCTTGGGTGGCCGCGGATGCGGGATTCCACTCGCAGCAGAATGAAAAAGCTGCCCGCGCCATGGGCGTGCGATGGTTTTCGGTGCCGAATCAAAAGACGAAGAGTGCGGAACGCAAACGACTTTATCGACAGCGCTGGTTTCGTCGTGGACAACGGTGGCGGACCGGATGTGAGGGCCGCATCAGTGCACTGAAACGGAGACATGGTATGCGGCGTTGCTTGTATCGCGGATTCCACGGCATGCAGCGCTGGGTAGGACTGAGTGTGATCGCCGATAATGTGATCCAGATCGGGCGCTGTCCCGCCCTGCAGGAGACCTGAATCGGACTACCTCTCGGCTGCTTTGATCGAACTGAGCGGGCGGAAGTGGACAGCGAAAACGACTCCGTCTCGCTCGCACGTGTCAGAGTCGCCTCAGAAACGGCATTTTTGCGACGGCCGTACTTCTCCTTGTAAGGATTGTTGTAATCCCAACGCAGGCTCAGGTCCACCGTGAGCTTGGGATTCACCCTGATGTCATCGCTGGCATAAAGCGAGAAGGCCTTGCGCCGCCCGTACTCATTATCGGGGTTGTTATTTTCAGCATTGTAGACATCGCCCAGCAGGAAGCTGGCGAAAGCATTGCCGATCTGATCGTAGGCGTTGAAATCGTACCAGGTGGGTGCCGTCGTGGTCGGATCGAAGATGATGGGATATCCGCCGGTGAACGTCCCTACATCCGTGTGGTAGTTGAACTGGATGACGCGGAATTCCGTGCCAAACTTCAGATTGTGGCGACCATGGCTCCAGACCAGTTCATCGCTGTAGATGAAGGCGTTGCCGGCATAGTAATCGTTGTACTGGCTTCCGAGGGGAGAGAAGTTCCAGCCGTTCTGGTAGTTTGCGCCGCCAAAGTACATGCCGGAATGGAAGTAGATCAGCGGGAAGTTGCCCGCGCCATGCAACAGGCCCAGCGCGCTGTCCCGTTTACCCGCGTGGGGGACCGCGATGCTGGGATTCCGGAAGCGGTTGAACGTGGCGTACACGGTATTCAATAGGTTTGGCGAGATGGTGTATGTATCGCTCAGGCGGGCGCCCGGCGCCGTGGTGTTGTGCCAGTAAGAGTTGGCCATCGGCCCGCCATCAGGGGCCGCGGCTGACCACACGCCGCCCTGATCGGCGTTGATGCGCGGATAGTCGTCCCAGTAAAACGACCCGTTAATGTGCTGCTTGGCGCTCAGGTTGTAGTCCATCTTCACGCTGCTCTGCGTGTTGTGGAACCAGGGATCGGGGGAGTAGGCATTCGCCGCATCGTTGGCCGTCAACGACGATTCCGGCTTATAGTACTCATGGTAGAGCTGAAGGATTTGGGCAGTCTTTGTGCTTATCAGGCTGGTGGGAATTTGATTGTTGACAAAGACGCAGCCAAAAGCCCCACCGACACTGGTAGCAGGGTTGACAATCGCTCCCTTGTAAATGGGGTTGCCGCAGCTATCCATGGCGGGAGTGCCGCCATAAGTCAGCACCGGGAGGCGGTCGACAACATCGGACTCAGATCCGCATACTGCGCCACGGTGCCATCCGAGTTCAGACCCATCATGGCATCGGTTGGGACCGTGCGCGAATTCGGCCCCAGACTCCACATGTCCTGCATGTAACGCTCAAAGGACGGGTAGTAGAACAACTTGTTCTTCACGATGGCCCCACCGAAGGATCCGCCCCAATCGGAGAGAGAGTCGCTCTTGCGCTCATAGGCAGCGGCGTTTGCGGGATCGGTGATGATCGCCAGGCGGTTGGATGCGCTCAGTGCATCCAGATCCGTCGAGTGCAGGAAGCCAAAGAGACTGCCGTGAATCTGGTTGGCGCCGGACAAGTGAGATGGACCGCTTGGGATCATAACCCAGCAGCCGGTTAACCCTAATTTCTCAACAAAAA
>PLIC01000229.1 GCA_003139995.1 Candidatus Acidiflorens stordalenmirensis
GTGAGGGGCGTGCGAAAATATCCCGGCGCGATGGCGTTCACCGAGACTCCGTGACGAGCCCATTCGATGGCGAGCGATTTGGTCAGCGAAGCGACTCCGGCTTTGCTCGCGCAATATGCCGCGACTTCATACAGTCCCAGGAATGATCCCATCGACGCAATATTGATGATGCGTCCGTAGCGGCGCTCGATCATGTGACGGCCGAAAACCTGGCACGCCCGCAGCGTGCCGGTCAGATTGGTGTCGAGAAGGCGGTTCCAATCGGCCTCGGGTAAGTCCAGCGTGGGGGCACGCTGGTTAAAGCCGGCGCAGTTGATGAGGATGTCAACTTTGCCGAATGCTTCCACCGTCGCCTTCAGCAGTCTTTCGAGAGAGCTGCGGTCAGTCACATCCGCAGCTATGCGTAAAGACTTCCGCCCGAGAGATTCGATCTGGTCCGCGGCCTTTTTGACCAGATCGAGGCGCCGGGCCGTGGGAACGACGTCAGCCCCGTCTTCAGCCAACCCGCGGGCGATGGCTTGGCCGATTCCGGAAGTTCCTCCGATGACCACTGCAAGTTTGCCGTTCAGTTCCAGACGACTGTAGCCCATAACTCCTCTTCGTTCTCGAGTTTCACCAGTTGAACATGGTTCCGTCCAGCTTGCGTTTTGCCGGTGTACGTCCCCTCATAACGAAATCCTTTAGTCAGTGTCTCAAATCGATTCCCGATGACTTCAAATCCGCCGCACCAGCCCCTCGTCCGTGGCCCTGGTGTTGCGGACCAGCAGCAGCGTCAGGATCATCCCGGCAAACGGAACCAGTCCCGCAATGATAATGATCGGATCGAATGCGTGAGTTGCCGCCGCCGCCCGGGCATCGGAGTAATATCCGACCAGCCAGAAGGCCACGATCGTTCCGATCCCCGCTCCCGTCCCGCTCAAGCCGCTGACCGAAGCTACCGAGTCGCTGTGATAAAGGTCCGAAGGTAGCACATTTGCGATCGTACTGAAAGATGCATAGGAAAAAGTCGCAAGCCCGAAAAGCAACGTGATCAACACCAGGTTCGTCGTGAGAATGGTCGGGATCAGCAGAGTGACTCCGATTCCCCCAAAAACCACCAGCACTTTGCGGGCTACGCCGAGGGACCAGCCACGCTTGATCAAGTATCCCGACATGCCCCCGCCGAAAAAGTTTCCCAGATCGGCGGCGATGAAGGGGATCCACACTGCGATCAGCCCATTCCTGAGATCGATTCCCTTCGCAACCAGGTAAATGGGAAACCAGTCGGTGATGAAAAACCAGACCGGATCCGTGAACGTCTTAGCGACGATCGTTCCCCACGTCTGCGGCAGTTTTAGGAGATCGCGCCAGTGAGCTCGTGTCCGGCTGGCTGGCTGCGCGCCAGGATCGATCTTGTCCGCGGCGATCATCTGCAGTTCGGCCTGACTCACCCGGGGATGCGCTTCCGGCGGGTGATACAGCCAGCGCCACACAATCAGCCACAGGAATCCCAGTACGCCCGGGATCATGAACGCCGGACGCCATCCCCAATGGAAGTAGACCGGCAGGATGACAAAAGGCGCAACCGCTCCTCCGATTGATGACCCGCTATCAAAGAGGGCGGTCGCCAGGCCGCGTTCGCGTTTTGGGAACCACTCCGAAACGGCTTTCGTGGCAGCCGGCCAGTTGGCGGATTCTCCCGCGCCCAGCAGGAAACGGAATCCGGCAAAGCTGCGCAGGCCGCTCGCCGCCGCAGTGGCCATCGAGACGATCGAGTACCAGGCGACAGTAATGCTTAATCCGCGTCGCGTTCCGATGCGGTCCATCACTCTGCCGAAGACCGTTTGTCCAATCGAGTAGGCGATCCGGAACGCGATCACGATGTTGGCGTAGTCGCTGTTGGTCCAGTGGTATTGGACCTTCAAGTACGGCGCGAGCAGCGAAAGCGTTTGCCGGTCGATGTAGTTGATGACGGTGGAGGCGAACAGTATCGCTCCAATCCACCAGCGCAAGGAGGGAATGGCGTGTGTAGCAGTCGGCTTCCCGGCGGTCGCCATGGGTAGTGGATGGGAGACGAACTAACGCCCTACCATCACCTGTGCTTCGTCCTTCAGTTGGTTCTGCAACGCCGGCCCCAACAGCGACGCTGAATTCTTGTCCAGATAAACGGTGGCGTTGGGGTGCGTGCGCAAAATCGATGCCGGCGCCATGGGGCGGATACTGCCCTCAAAGCACAACTTCACGGCTTGTGCTTTGCGGGTGTCAGGCACGACCGCGAGAATCTCCTTTGCTTTCAGAATCTGGCGCACCGACATGGAGATCGCCTGCTTCGGCACTTGCGAAATGTTGGCGAACCACGCCTCGCCTACCTGCTGTCGGCGGCAGGCCTCGTCGAGGTTTACGATGATGTACGGTTCTTCCGTTTCGAAGTCTGCCGGAGGGTCATTGAAAGCAATGTGCCCGTTCTCACCAATACCGAGAAAGGCGATGTCGATTGGCGCAGAAGCCAGGTCTTTGCCCACACCGCGCACGGCCTGGGCAGGATTTGCAGCATCGCCTTCAAGCAAGTGATACTTGGCGATGCCGGTCTTCCGGACCAGTTGCTCCAGCAACATCTTGCGAAAGCTCCCGGGATGCGTGACCGGCAACCCGATGTATTCATCGAGATGAAATGCCTCAACCTTCTGCCAATCGATGCCTGGTGTCTTGGTGAGGGCGTCGAGGAACTCGAGCTGCGATGCCGCGGTTGCAGCGATGATCCGCGCATGTCCGCGCTCCGCGATCGCCCGACGGATCGCCGTGGCAGCCTGCTCCGCCGCTGCCTTGCCCAGGGAAGCTTTGTCGTTGAACACTTTGATCCGCATGAGGGACATCTCCTGGCAGCAACCCTTTTTCTCTCAGGACTCGAAATTATACACAGACGGCCACCAAAGCCGTGCGAACGCGAAACTAAGTTTCATTCCGTGAAAACAACCGGCAGCTCGATGGCGCAATCGCTGCGGTTTGTTGTATGACTCTCTATGCGGGATCGCGAATGTCCTAAAGGGATCCACATCTATGACTCGTCCACCCTTCATCATTCTTCTCTGCGTGATTTTCTCGAACCCGATTCTGACCAGCGCCCAAACCGTGCGCGTCGACGCGACACCTAGTCATGTCGTGAACAAGTTCAGCCCTCTGTATGCGCTTGGTTCGACCGTGGACCGTGTGCCGAGCAATGCCACCGACATGTTTCTCCGGCCTGACCAGGTCAAGCAGATACTTTCGGCGGGGTGGGGTGCCATCAGTTACCGGCAGAACACGGATTTGTTCGTCCAGGCCTGGCATTGGAATCCTAAGGGCACTTGGAGCGATTCTTCGGGCAAAGGATATTTCGTGGGAGATTCCACTCCCACGAAGAAGATGATCCGGCACTCCTATGGCTATTCTCTTCCACACCGGGGATTCACGCGAAACAGCGGGACGGAGTTTGACGGCTTCTCGCGCCTGGATGACGGCAACGTCAACACCTACTGGAAGAGCAATCCCTATCTGACGAAGGCCTTCACCGGGGAGGATGACTCGCTGCATCCACAGTGGGTGGTGATCGCTCTGGATAAGAAGCAGGAGGTGAACGCGATCCGTATTGCCTGGGCCGAACCGTACGCGCAGGCCTACGAGGTGCAGTACTGGGTTGGTGACGGCGATGCCATGGATGAGCAGGACAAAGGACAGTGGAAAACCTTCGTTTCTGGGAACGTGAAAAATGGAAAGGGCGGTACTCCCACTCTTGGCCTCGCTTCATCGCCGGTGAGCACGAAGTTTATTCGCATTCTGATGACGCAGTCGTCGAATACCTGCGATACTCACGGCTCCAGCGACAGCCGTAACTGCGTCGGATATGCCATCCGCGAGCTTTATCTCGGAACCATTGACGACAAAGGCGAATTCACCGATCTGCTTCACCACTCTCCGGATCAGAAGCAGACGCTCACGTTGTGTTCCTCGGTGGATCCCTGGCACCAGGCTTCTGATCTTTACGTCGCTCCTAATCGCATGGAATCCGGTGACCAACCGGGGTTCGACCTGTTTTTCACCAGCGGAATCACTCGCGGCCTTCCCGCCATTATTCCTATCGCCCTGCTGTATAGCACACCTGAGGACGCTGCCGCGCAAATGACCTACATCAAGAAGCGGGGCTATCCCGTTTCATACATCGAAATGGGCGAAGAAGCTGACGGCCAGTACATGCTTCCCGAGGACTACGCCGCTCTGTACCTGCAGTTCGCCACCGCGCTGCACCGGGTTGATCCGAACTTCAAGCTGGGAGGTCCGGCGTTTGAAGGCGTCTCCGAGGACATCAAGGCCTGGCCCGATGCGCAAGGCCGGACATCATGGTTCAGCCGCTTCCTCGATTATTTGAAAGCCCACGGCCGCCTGCAGGATCTGGCCTTCATGTCATTTGAGCATTATCCCTATGACGGCTGCGAGACGCCCTGGAAGAATCTTTATCAGGAGCCGGAGCTGATCACTCACATAATGCAGGTATGGCGGGACGACGGGCTGCCGGCGGGTATTCCCCTGCTCGACACTGAAACCAACGCCCACGGTGGTGAGGCCGCAGTCGATATCTTCGGCACTCTGTGGCTGGCAGATTCCTTCGGAGGCTTTCTGACTGCCGGCGGCCAATCGACCCACTATTACCACGATCTTCCCTACTCTCCGCCGCATCCCGCCTGCTCCAATAGCTGGGGAACTTACCACATGTTTATGGTCGATGAGCATTACAAGATTCACCAGAAAACCTCGCAGTTTTACGGGGCACAGCTGATCACGCAGGAATGGGCAGAACCGAAAGATGCCGAGCATCGCCTCTTCCGTGCCGCCAGCGATGTGAAGGACAACGAGGGGCACGTGCTGGTGACGGCATACGCTCTTGAGCGTCCGGACGGTCAGTGGTCGCTCATGCTCATTAATAAAGACTATGACCATCCCCATCAGGTTCAGGTTTTGTTTCACAACGCCGAAAGCAATCGAGAGGACTCTTTCTCCGGTCCAGTCACAATGATCACCTTCGGCAAGGCCCAGTACCAGTGGCATCCTGATCGCAAGAAGGGCCACGCTGATCCGGACAGCCCGCCCGTTAAGTTCACACTTGCTGGTGGGGAGAACACGATGTACACTCTGCCGGCGGCGTCCCTGACCATCGTCCGCGGGAAACGTTGAAGTGATCGCTGCCCGCGAGTTTTGATAGTTCTAACACCGGCGGATAGCTGTACTGCGGAGGCAACGATATGCGCGAGGATGACGAGAATCAGAAAGACCCCAATGACAGTCCGGAGGGCCCCGGCGTCTCCCGGCGCGAATTCCTCAAAATCTCCGGAATCTCCGTCGCTGTGCCTCTCGTCGCCGGTCCTCGTGTGATCAAGGCTGCGGGCCAGGAAGTCCGGGTGTATGGACCCGGCAAGGTTCCAATGGAATTCACCATCAACGGCAAGAACTATAAGGCGAATCTCGAACCCCGGATCACTCTGTTGGACGCCTTGCGCGATCAGTTCGAACTCACTGGGGCCAAGCGCGTCTGCGATCGCGCAGAATGTGGCGCTTGTACTGTGCTGCTGGACAACAAGCCTGTCTACGCCTGCGCGATGCTTGCCATCGAAGCCCAGCACAAAGCCATCACCACCGTCGAATCGCTGATGCGGGACGGCAAGTTGCATCCCATCCAGCAGGCGTTTGTGGACAACGACGCATCACAGTGCGGTTTCTGCACGCCCGGTTTTGTCGTTGCCTGCAAAGCACTTCTCGACAAATATCCTCACCCTACGCCCGAAGACATTCGCCGAGGTCTCAGCGGCAACCTGTGTCGCTGTGGAACCTATGCCGGAATCCGCAAGGCGATCGCGCAAGTCGCGCAGAAGGGAGCCTGACCTATGCCGGATTATGCGTGGCCCGATGCTCAACACCGGACGTTGATCGGCACGCGCGTCAGTCGCGTCGATTCTCCCGCCAAAGTTTCAGGGCAGGCAAAGTACACCTATGATGTCCACCGGCCTGGCATGCTCTATGGCAAGGTGCTGCGTTGTCCCTATGCGCACGCCAAGATCGTAAGCATCGACACGAGTGCGGCTGAGAAGATGCCCGGGGTGAAGGCGGTTCACATCGTGCAGGGGCCGGGCGCGGCCATCCACTGGGCGGGAGATGAGGTTGTCGCCGTGGCTGCCGTCGACGAGCCCACAGCGGAGGACGCCATCCGCGTAATTAAGGTCGAATACCAGCAACTACCACATCTGGTTAGCGACGCCGAGCCCCCCAAGGGTGGCGCGCAAGAAGAAGGCCCGCTTAGTATGGACGCTCTCGATGACATGCTGGATAACGAGATGCCCGCCGGACAGATGGTCAGCCAGATCCAGCAATATGGAATTACAGAAAAACCCAGCGAAGGCAGGCTGAATGAGCTAAAGGAGGATGGCGCTTCAGACGCTGTGCTCGATGCCTTACGGACAGCAGCGGTTCACCCCGAAGCAGCGAGCAAGCTGCCATCGAGTTACCAGAAAGCTGCAGCGCAGACGGTCGGCGATCCTGAGAAGGCTTTCGCCGAAGCCGCTGTTGTTTCCGAAGGGCTCTATGGTATTCCGCTCATTGCTCATTGCTGTCTCGAGAGCCATGGGTCGATTTCCGAATGGACCGATCAGGATCACCTGTTCACCCACATTTCCACGCAGAATGTCTCCGGCATTCCCGGCCAGATGGCAGAACCGTTGAAAATTCCAGCCACCAACGTTCGTGTTCACCAGGACCACATTGGGGGAGGCTTCGGCAGCAAGTTCTCCCCTGATCGTTGGGGAATCTTTACCGCCGAAATCTCCAAAAAGGCTGGCGGCAAGCCGGTCCGTATCATGCTGGAGCGTGATGCGGAGCTCGAAGTTGCAGGAGCTCGGCCTTCCGCTTACGCCCGTGTGAAAGTTGGCGCAATGAAGGACGGTGCTCTCGTTGCGTGGCAGTCTAACTCCTGGGGCACAGGGGGTCCCGGAGGCGGCGGCATGCCTCCCATTCCTTACGTCTTCAGCATTCCGAACCAACGACAGGAACACATCGCGATCCGCAACAACATCGGTCCTGCGCGCGCCTGGCGCGCACCCAACCATCCGCAGGCTGCCGTCCTTACTATGTGCGCCCTGGACGATCTAGCGGCTAAGCTGAACATGGACCCGGTGGAATTCTTTGGCAAGAACCTTAACCTGACCAAGCAGCGCGAGAATACTTACCGCGAAGAGCTTGCCATCGCTTCAGAGCTGATGGATTGGAAACAGAAATGGCATCCGCGGGAGCAGATCGCGTCTGGGGGCATGGCGCGCGGCGTCGGATTGTCCTTTCATACCTGGGGAGGACGCGGCCATGCGAGCGACTGCGATCTGACCATCCATCCCGATGGATCGGTCGAGCTCAAGCTGTGCTCCCAGGATCTGGGCACGGGAACACGTACTTGCATCCTCATCGTTGCTTCCGAAACATTGGGCATTCCCATGGACGCCATTCAGCTTCAGATCGGCGACACGACTTACCCGCCTTCCGGCGGTTCCGGGGGCTCGACTACCATCGGCGGCGTCAGTTCTTCTACACGCCGGGCGGCCGCAGATGCGCGTGACGCGCTTTTCACCAAGGTTGCACCCGCGCTTAACACCCAGCCAGATCAGTTGGAATGCGTGAACGGGAAGCTGAGCGTCAAGGGCGACTCCAGCCGATCCCTCAGTTGGAAAGAAGCTTGTTCCAAGCTGGGGGCAATGCCGCTCACCATACGCGGTAAGAATCCGGACAGGAGCAAACCTCCCGATCTCACCAACAGCGGTGTCGGTGGCGTGCAGATGGCGGAAGCCGAAGTCGATGCTGATACTGGCGTCGTCAAGGTCAAAAAGATGGTCGCCGTTCAAGATTGCGGGTTGGTCATTGACCTTAAGACCGCCGAAAGCCAATGCTATGGTGCCTTGATCATGGGCATCAGCTATTCACTGTACGAAGAGAAGGTCATGGACCCGAGTACCGGCCGAATGCTGAATGCGGATATGGGGTTCTACCGTCTTGCCGGTCTCAGCGACATTCCTGAGTTGGTGGTGCATATGATGACGGGCAAAGGTTACGACGAGCGCGGCGTGATCGGACTGGGTGAGCCTCCGGTAATCTCGCCCGGCGCAGCGATCTCTAACGCCGTTGCCAATGCGATCGGCGTGCGTGTGCCGTTCCTTCCACTCACGCCGGACCGTGTCCTGGCCGCGCTGGAACAGAAGGCAGGTGCCTGATGCGACCTTTTGAATATGTCAGCCCAAATACCCGAACCCAAGCCATCAGCCTGTTGGGCGCAAGCTGGGGCAATGCCGAAATCCTCGCGGGCGGGACCGATCTGCTCACGCTGATGAAAGATGATGTGGTCGCGCCAAAACGGTTGATCAATATTAAGGGGATCCATGATCTCCACGGGGTTTCCTCCAACGCACAAGGATTTCATATCGGTGCGTTGACTACTCTGGGTGATCTAGCCGATGACGCCACCGTAAGACGGAATTACCCGGCGCTGGCTGAGGCTCTGCCGGAAGCCGCAAGCCCGCAAATTCGCAACCTGGCCACGCTTGGAGGTAATCTGTGCCAGCGTCCGCGCTGCTGGTACTTCCGCAACGGATTTGGCCTTTTGCCGAAAAACGAGACTGGCAAGGAACTGGCCGCAGGAGGCGAGAACCGCTACCACGCCATTCTCGGTAATGAGGGCCCTGCCAAGTTTGTCAGTCCATCCACCCTTGTTCCCATTCTGATCGCCTATGGTGCGAAGATCCGGCTGGAAGGGCCGAAAGGGAAACGCGAGTTTCCGCTGGAAAAGTTCTTCGTTATTCCGAAGAATGAAGGCGAACGCGAACATGATCTGCGACCGAACGAGATTGTCACGGAAGTCGTGATCCCGCCTGCGTCGGACGTAAGAGCCGCACACTACGAGATCCGCCAGAAGGAGGTATTCGACTGGCCGCTCGCAGTTGCTGGCGTTGCACTGAGGATGCGCGGCTCAAACGTCAAATCGGCCCGTATCGTTATGGGATATGTTGCGCCCGTGCCATGGCCTTCGCCAGAAGCGGAGCAGGCCTTGATGGGGCAGCCTATTAACAAGGATACGGCGCAGAGAGCGGCCGAGGCCGCCCTGACGAACGCTAAGCCACTCAGCCATAACGCCTACAAAGTCCAACTTGCGCGTGTGGCGCTGAGGCGGGCGATCTTGAAGGCCGCATCGGGAGGTGTCTCATGATTCGGGAATCGGATCGCTTCAATACCCATCATCCGAACCTGTGCCCGGCGCTGCGCTGGAAAGGCCAGTTCATTCTCGCCGAACCGGATACCAGTGTGCCGCCTTGCAGCGATGGCCTGTTCTGGTGCATCCATACTCAGACATGCATCGGTCCGGATGGCGCATTGGCAGAACCCGGGAACTGCAGTTCGAAAAGCCGGGCCTGTCATGGGACGGGGAAGTGTGGCGAACCGTGAACAACAACAATCGACGCGCCAGAGGCTCTTAGGTTCTTCGGGCCCTGGTGAAGGATTTGACTACTAAGTCTGAGGAGTTTCGCATGCGATTTCAGTTCTCGATTATTTTGGTTTCTCTGCTAACTTGCCTTTCCATTTCGCTAGCAGCGCAAGAAATTCGCGGTGACTACCTGGAGACCCGCAGTGCCGACGTTTATACGGGTCAGTGCTTTGCCAATGGCGAGGTCAACCTGGTGGGGAATGAGGCGATCCTGGCTTGGCACGTGCGGAGTGGGGGATGGGACGGTGTGCAGTTGCAAGGTCTGACCATAGCTGCTGCAGTTCGCGCGAACGGTACCCTGGGGGATCCTTATGAAAATCCCTTGCCGGCGAAAGCGGTGTTGCTGGTAGACGACCTGGCCAGCGCACAGCAGCGGGCGGCATTGGTGAGTTTTGCCAAACACATGGGAGGTGACCTGCTGAAGAATGTCAAGCAGGTGATACCGACGCAAATGGAATTGGTGGTGAACGCGGAACACCACGGCGCCGCGATGCTCAGGGCGGGCCGCTTTGCGACAGTGCAGACACGTTCTATCGGCGAACAGGACCATGTGTGCGGAAATGAAGTTACCTTTTACCCGCCACTGACCCAGTTGGCTCATTCGATGCCGGCAGTGGCCCTCACCGATACTTACAGTGGGCCGGCGCTCGGTGTCTCTTGGGATTTTCATGGCAAGCGCAGCGCCTTCGTAGGCACATTCGCCCGGTAAGACGGGAGTCAATAAGAGAGGTACAAAAAGTGCGCAAGATTGCAACACCATCGTTTGCGGTCGGCTTCATCTTCGTGCTCTCGCTGGCCTGCGCCGCCCAGAATGGTAAGGTGGAGACTGTCGGGCCATTGACCGACAACGCGGTTCCTGAAGGTGTACGGCAGGTCCTCGACTCAAAGGGATATCGCCTGACGCTCGAAGGCGGGGCGCCCATTTGTGAGTTGTGGGTGCGCAAGAGAGTCCCTGCACAGACAAAAAAGGATGTGGAGGGTGTCGCATACCCGCAGCTTGCTGAGTCCTTGCTGGTCGGCGTCGTGCATTTCCCGCAAGCCGCGGCTGATTTTCGGGGGCAGAGAATTCCCGCGGGTTTCTACACGCTCCGCTACGCGTTGATGCCCAACGACGCCAATCACCTTGGTGCAGCCCCCAGCCGGGATTTCCTCCTTCTCATTCCGGCGGCGTCTGATGCTGATCCCAATGCCACTTTCAAATTTCAGGAATTGATGGCTTTGAGTGAAAGCGCTACGGGGACGAAGCATCCCGGTCCACTGAGTTTAGTTCAGACGGATAGCGGGGTGGCCGCGCCTTCAGTTTCCAAGGACGACCAGGACCACTGGATTTTTTCTGCCAGTATGAAACTCTCCTCAGGCGAGGAACTGCCATTTGCGCTCGTGGTAAAGGGGACAACACAACAGTAAGTTGGCGGAGTTTGAGTTATCGGCCAATCCCTGAAGTATGATTTTGGCTACGCAATCACGCGGTCACGTTACTAGTCCTTAAGACCCGCCAGCTTGCCGCGTATTACGGTGATGGAGGCTTTGGGGAGAGTAAACGTGGTTCCGGCGTCTGCTGCTAGCGTCGTGGCCAGCGGCGGATTGTCCGGATCGGGATGGCTGTTTACTCCATCGTTGATCCAAACGTACTGCTCGCTGCCGAAAGTCACGAGCGTGACTGGCCCTGAAAACGAGCTATTCTGCTTGCCCTTGGAATCTTCAAACACCACGCGCACGGTGTGCGGGTTGGTCTCGTCGCGATTCACCAGCATCAACGACCAGTTGCCGTCAGGGCGATGCACCGCATAAGTCGTAACCAGCAGGTTGTCTTCGCTATCTCTTATGTCGGTTGACGATTTGAACATGGAATGCACGCCAGACCTATGCTGCACCCATTCCAGGTTGATCATGTGGGCGGCGAAATAGGGCGAGGTATATCCCTTGATGTCATAGCGCTCGTTGGAAACGAAGTTCGACCACGAGGCCCAGCCCAGGCAACTGTTTTGGATGCCCTGAGGCTGAATGGGTGAGTGATAGAAGGCTGCGCCACCGCCTTCAAAAAACGACCCGACATTGTCGGCCAGCCACAAGGCCGCAAAGATCGTGCTCATGGGCCCGGTGAGCTCGGCGGCAAGATGGTTCTCGGTCACCATGAGCGGCACATCCTTCGGAACTCCATCATCTCTCCACACCTGCAGGATGTGCTTCATCAGTTGCGGTTCGGTGTAAAGAGTTTTCCAGGTAATGGTGCATGGCTCGAACGGATAATGCTCGAATGACACAAATGAAAGGTCGGAGAGCCGGCCGTGCGACTTGAGATAATCCACGAATCGACCCATCCAGGATGTCCTGCCCTGCGCGTCCGGCCATACGTGGATGTCTTCGTTTACGCCCTCGAAGATCGGCCCTCCCAGTTTGAGCTTGGGATCGACCTTGTGAATGGCCGTAGCCCACTGCAGGTAAAGCGCAGCGTAATCCTCTGGCATTGCGTGTTTGCCATCGGGTTCCTCGCCCATTTCTATATATCCGATGCGGTAGCCGCGCTTCTCGATGTAAGCGATCTGCGCCGCGGCATCTTCGGGAGTGCCGTAAAGCATGGTTACGGGAATCATTGCCGGTAGGTTATTTGTCAGCCCACTGGTAAAGAAAAGATCGAAGCCGCTGTGCTGGTAATTCCCTGCATCGTTCACGTCCTCCGCCGAATGCCATGGATCAATGGACGAAACACAAAACGTAGTTCGCTTCTCGAGGGGATCTTTGGCCGCCTCCGCAAAGGCCCCGCTTCCGTCAGCCGTGCCCACAGCAATCTGCTGGATGGCATAACCGACACAATTGCGTACGTCGTCCGATCCATGCTCGTCGCAGGTGTTCGAAGATTCCGTCATCAGGATACGCACAAACCGCGTGGAGACGGGTGTGTCGGTGAGCTTCAGAGTGCTCGTGCCACCCTGGGCATTGTTCAACGTCCCTGAGGAAAAGACCTTCCATTCACCCTTGGGTCCCATGTCGAAATCGAGCGCATCCGCGCCCACCCAATATTCCACCCGATAGCTCGTGGCATAGGGGCTCGCCCAGGCAATACGCGCGGCGCTTACCGGCCTTTCTGCCCCCAGGTCCACTACCACCCACTGCGGATGCAGCGCGTCACTTTCGCCGGTGAACTTGCTGGTGAGATACGGATTGCTTTTCCAGTACGAGAGGTTCGGACCCGGCACTGGACGGTCGCCGCTGCTCGCAAAACCGCGGTGGGGCAGGGCATAGGCAAGGATGTATCGGATGGGCTCTTTCAGTTCGGTGCTGCCGGTGAAGTACCCGCTGCGGTGCGCAGCATCGCTCCAGGTCCCATTCTCAGTCCAATGCCAGGCTGCCATACGAAGCTCGCTGTTGTTGCGATAAGTGATCGGACCCCAGCCGGCCGAGAGAGATTCCTGGATAATGTGTGACGTATAGACCCTGTCAATGTCCAGGCGAGACAGGACATCAATCGAACTGCCCAGAGCGCTATCGGGATCGAACGAATTGATGACGTGGCCGGGTGTCGCGTCAACGTGAACAGTAGCGACCTGGAGTCCCGTTGTTGGTGTGACCTGGGCCGAAGCGGTTCCAGGCAGCGACACCAAACAAAAGAGAATGATCGCGGTGGCAGATGCATTGAGCAGTTTTCCAGCAGACATTCGCAATACCACGCTTTCATCCACATGAATCAATGTAATTGGCATCGGGGTTCTATCGGTCACAATGTCCTCGCATTGTTGATGCTGCATAGCAATTCCACTTTCTTGGCGCGAATGATAGCACTCACGCGCACACTTTCCTAGAAAATGAATCCCTTTCATGTTCTAATACCCCTTCCGCTGACTTATCACTGGTTTGGGGAGGAACCTTCATGAAACCGCCGTGCGCGGTTTTTGTTGTCGTTTGTGCGTTCTCGGTCATCGCAGCCGCTGTGAGTTCGAGCGCAGCGACACAGCCCGATCGCCAGGTCGCAATCACGATCGACGACTTGCCTGCCGGATCCGCCAACTCGATGTCCGCGGCTACGATCAGCCAGATGACTTCAAAGTTGCTGGGCACGCTCCGGGACCAGAAGGTCCCGGTGGTCGGGTTCGTTAACGAAAGGAAGCTCTACAAGTTCGGAGAGGTTGACGAACGGATCAAGGCTCTCAAGATGTGGCTCGACTACGGTTTCGAGCTTGGCAATCACACCTTCACCCACATGTCGCTCAACCAGGCGGGGTTGAAGGCTTGGGAAGACGATGTTGTCCAGGGCGAGAGCGTCACCCGGTTGCTGCTCGCCGAGCACAACATGAAGCTCAGATACTTCCGGCATCCGTACTTGGACACCGGTCGTGATCTCGAAACGCGGCGCGACGCGGAAGCATTTCTGGTCGCCCGAGGTTACCGGATTGCTCCCGTCACCTTGGACGCATGGGACTGGATGTACGGCGAGGTCTACGAAGATGCCACCAGGCGCGGAGAC
Organism: Candidatus Acidiflorens stordalenmirensis; assembly: GCA_003139995.1. Classification (GTDB taxonomy): domain Bacteria; phylum Acidobacteriota; class Terriglobia; order Terriglobales; family Acidobacteriaceae; genus Acidiflorens; species Acidiflorens stordalenmirensis. The sequence continues at coordinate 13,983 of PLIC01000229.1, forward strand.
ACTGCCTTGCAGCAGGAACTCGTGCGCAGCTATCTCTCCTACAGCGACCAGGTGTTTGCCTATTCCGAACAGCTTTCCAAGCAGGTACTCGGCTACGAGCCAAAACAAATTTTACTGCTGCACGCCAACCAACTGGAGGCAGACCATATCGGTGAACTGATCGAACTTATGCGCAAGCGAGGCTATCGCTTCATCACGCTGGGTGACGCCCTGAGTGATCAAGCGTATGGCCTGCCCGACACATTCGTCGGAGAGGAAGGCGCAGGCTGGCTCGATCACTGGGCCATCACGCAGGGCAAGCCTCCGCAGGGAGCCCCAGTGTTTCCGCAATGGGTCATTGAGCGATCGAAGGCTGTGCACAAGCCGCAGCCCTAGTCGCTTTGGAACTTCTTCACTCTGGCAAATATGCGATTATTCACCGCGTTCGCAACGTCTTGCTCCCTACCGAGGTATCTTCCCGGCGTCTGGATTGAGGAGTGCCCGAGCAGAAATTGAATTTATTCGAGATCGCCCCCGGAACGGCAGCACAATTTCGCGCACATCCTTCTGAGATCGTGGGGCGCTCGATGCCGGCACGGTGCGCGTAATGGAGCACGATTTTCCAAACCGCGGTTGCGCTCCTTGGCACTATCGACCTCTTTCAGTTCGCCGTTCAATCCGTGGACCCGCACCCGGTAATCTGAACTTACCTTGCCGACCTGCCTCCCAGTGTCCCCCGTCAGCGGAAATGGGACAGTTTGGGACCGGGAGTTAAGCTACACGTTTGAACGTTCAGTTCACCCGAAACAGGGAGTAGACTGCTGGCGCAGCACCCCAGCCCGCATTTGGCTGGCTGGAGTGCTGGAGCCGGCTGCTTGATCTAACCACACTGTCAGATCAAGTCTGAGCTATTACATGTGAGAACCATCCAATCAACTGCGACAACTATCGATGGCACGCTCGGGTCTTCAACAAGCCCCACCACGAAATCGAGAATGATCCGCGCGTATGGGACCACGATGCATCGCTGATCGATTCGGAGCGGTTGAACGCGGGATCAACGGCTCAAGCGTCATCGCCTTCCAAGTTACCGCTCTTCAATTTCCTCTATGGCCGCCACCCCTGAGAGACTACTTGCGGACACGAGCCCTCGACCAATATAGAGAGTCAACACTGCGTTCCGGCTGTTCTCCAACCACTCTGCCACCTCTTTTGTTTGGAACGATCGGTCATCGGAATCCAGCCCACGATTGAGCAACTCGGTTATTTCTTCGGCAGTGCTCCGTTTCCTGATCTCATTTAACGCTCGTGAAATGTGTGCGTCGCGACGACTCGAGTTCGGAATCTACCCCACTCCGGCGTCCCAGCTTACAAAAAAAATGAACGTTATTCCCTGAGATTATCCTGAACAGGGCAA
>PLIC01000296.1 GCA_003139995.1 Candidatus Acidiflorens stordalenmirensis
TCCTTCGATTGGAAAAGACTGGCTTTCCACGCTAGTCATGCCCCAATGCCGAAGTTGCCAGGAACTACCTCGAAGCTGCCAAGCGCTGGAGCCGCTGCACATACTGGCCGAGGCGAGCCAAACTGGAGTCCTCCCTGAGCTGGACGTGACTCGCTGAATAAGGTTGGCAGCCTCGCAGGGATTCGAACCCCGATACTCTGCTCCAGAGGCAGATGTCCTACCGTTGAACGACGAGGCTGTAATTTGATTCTAACCGATTTCGCGGCGGCTGCAAAACGCTTTGCCCCTGTCGGCTGGACGCGTAATTTCCGAGACCCGCGTTAGAATCTCTGACAGCGGTGCGAGGAGTTGCCATGCCCAGCAGCGGATCTTTCACGGGAAACATCATCCCAGCCGAAACCGACTACGCCGAGATGGCGCGCCGTCCACTTGAGGCTGAGCAGTGCGCTCTCATCGTCGTGGACATGCAGGAGAAATTACTGCCGCCGATCTGGGAAAAAGAACGGCTGGTGCGAAATGTGCAACTGCTGACTCACATGGCTCGAGTCCTGAAGATCCCGGCGCTGGTGACGATCCAATACGCGAAGGGCTTGGGCAACACGGTGCCAGAGATTGCGTCCCTGTTGCCCGACAGTCCGCCCATCGACAAGCTGACGTTCTCCTGTTTCGGCAGCGATGTGTTCTGCTCATTGCTGAAGCGCTTGCCGGGCCAGCGGACGACCGTACTGCTCTGCGGCATGGAGACGCACATCTGCGTAATGCAGACTGCGCTGGGAGCGCTGCGGGAAGGCTATCTGGCGCATGTGGCATCGGACGCCGTCAGCTCGAGGACAGAACTAAACTGGCGCATCGGCCTCGATCGCATGTGCGCCGCCGGAGCCATTCTTTCCTCGACCGAAATGATGATCTATGAACTGCTGCGGTCATCGGGCGCGCCCGCCTTTCGAGAACTACTGCCTTATCTGAAGGGCTGAAGATCACTCGTTGGTCGTTGGTCGTTAGTCGTTGGCAAAACCCGCGAACGACTAACGAACGCCGACCGCCGACTGCCTCCGCCGACACTACCCTGCTGCCTCCTCCTTTTGCTTCACCCGGACAACCGTGATTTTCGAGAAGCCCTCCTCGAACGTAGGGGCCTTCAACTTGCCCGCCATCTTGCGCATAACATCTTCGGGCACCGCGCGGCCACGGCGCTGGTGGCGTTCCATGCAAATCTCCACCGGGACATCGAAGAACACACCTTGCACATCGTAGCCGTAATCCTTAGCCAGCTTGATCCAGCTTTGGCGGTCGTGGGGCGTGAGGTTCGTCGCATCCACGTAGTTCATGGGGCGGCGGGCAATCAGCCTCGCCTTCAGCATGGATCGCAGGTTCGAAAACACCAGATCCTGAAAGCGCTGCTCCTGCGCGTCATCGAAAAGAAGTTCGCGCAGCAGATCGCTCGAAAGTGGGTGAATGTTGTGCCGCTTGAACCACGAACTCTTGCCCGATCCCGGCAGCCCGATCGCCAGGACTACCGTTCCCTTGCTGGCGCGGGCGGGAGCTGGCGCAGCTTGAGCAGGCGCAGCTTCGACCGGCAACTTCCCGGCAACCACCGGTTCCGGGGCGGATGGTTCGGCTGCGGATGCTTCTGCTACGGCAGGTTCAGTTGCAACTGCGGGTGCAGCCGTTACCGGCCGCGGACGAGATCCGCCACGACCTCCGCGGCCTCGACGGCGGCGGGACGTTCGTGGTCTCGGTTCAACTGCCGCGGACGTCGCGGCTGGTTCCGAGACGGGCTCAGGCTCCGGTCTCGACGGGCGGTGCGACTCGACGACCGGAGCCTCGGCAGGAGCTCCGGCCGGCGCTGCCGGCTCATTATCATAGAACCTCGGCTGCAAGGGCTCGGGCGCCTTGGCCGTTTCCTTGGTGGAGCCGTTTCCGGCCTTCTTGCGCCGCTTCAAACGCTCGCTCATCCATTTGCGCATATAGCTGCTTGTAGCACAACGACGCATACTGGAGCAATCCGCGCCCCGTGGCGGCTGAGGTGCGCGGAGTTCGATATCCGCGGTCCGCGGCCCGGCTCCGCTCAGTCCTCGACGGCTCGATTTACAATAGCGGCCAGGTCAAATCCATGAATCCAACGCATCCCGCAACTCTTCCGGTTGCCGCCGGGCAACTCCCCGCCGTGCCGCTGACGCTTGAAGGCTACGCCACGCTGCATCAGATGATGCGCTTCCGGTGGACCGCATGGCGCGCGCTTCCCGAGAACGACCGCCGCGAGATCTCGAGCGCAGCCGCGCGCCTGCTGGCCGAGATGGAAGGCAAAGCCGATGGCCAGTCTGCGCTCTTCTCGTTGCTGGGACACAAAGGCGACCTGATGCTGGTCCACTTCCGCGAGAGCTTCGACCAGCTCAATCAGGCGGAGCTCGATCTGGCGCAGCTTCGGCTCAATGACTTCCTGGAGCCCGCGACTTCGTATTTGTCGGTGATTGAGCTGGGGCTGTATGAGTCGACTCTGAAAACCTACAAGGCGCTCGCCGATCGCGGCGTCGAACCACACTCGGACGAATGGAAAAAGGCGATCGAAGAGACCATCGCGCGCCAGAAAGAAGCGATGAAGCCGCGCCTGTTCCCAACGATGCCGCCGAACCGCTACATCTGTTTTTATCCGATGGATCGCCGGCGCGGCGAAGACAAAAACTGGTACACGCTCCCGATGGAAGAGCGCCAGCGCCAGATGAACGAACACGGCCTTGTCGGACGCCGCTATGCCGGGGAGGTAAAGCAGATCATCACCGGTTCCATTGGCTTTGACGACTGGGAGTGGGGCGTCGACCTCTTCGCCGACGATCCTCTGGTTTTCAAGAAGCTGATCTACGAGATGCGCTTCGACCAGGTCAGCGCCGTCTACGCGCTCTTCGGAAGTTTCTATATCGGATTGCGCTGTCCCGCGAACCGGCTGTACGACTTGCTGGAAGGAAATTTGCCGTTGTAGACCAGTTGCCAGTTGCCAGCACCCAGTTGCCAGTACTCAAGACCGCCGTGACCGGGTACGGGGTACTGACAACTGGCTGCTGGCAACTGGCAACTGCTCCCCACGAAACTCGTGCCGTTTCATATCCACGCGCGCCCCGCGGAAGGTCACGCCCTCCATGCGCAGGCGGAATCTTTGTTCAGCGGCATTTTCCCCGGTCAGCTTGATGGCCCCGCCCGAGCCAACCACGCGGTGCCAGGGCAATCCAGGAACCTGTTGCAGGATGCGCACAACTTGACGGGCAGCTCCGGGCCAGCCCGCAGCCTTGGCTAACGCCCCGTAGCTCGACACCGTTCCCGCCGGCAAGGCGCAAATCGAGCGAACGATGCGGGCACGCTTGTCCTCCAGGGCACTTCTCCCGAGCCTTTTCCCTGCCTTCGATTGCGTTTTCCGGTTCACGGCTAGGCGAACGACGAACAGAGGATAACGTCTATCGCTAACGACCAACGACTGTTTCCGCCCAATCATGTTAAATTAGATTTGCCAATACAAAAATCTACACATGCCCATAAAACCTGGGATTACGATGTCTGCATCTAAGATTGTTGCTCACCACAAAAACTGCCTTTCGGAGAATTTTATGTTTCGCCTATTAAAAGCCCTGCCCCTTACGTTGGCCATTGCGGTCTTGAGCATCGTCACCACCGCCTGTAGTACAGGTTATTCGCACATCCGTGTGGTCAATGCCATGTCCGATGTCACGTCTGCCGTGGATATCGATATCAACGGAACGAAGGTGGTCTTCCCCAACAATAGCGGCAATGGCTTGGCATTCGACAATTATCTGCCGTCCACCCCTCCCGCGACCTACGTGAGTGTACCGGCGGGCAATGTCAACCTCCAGGCGTATGAGACCGGCACCACCACCGCCATCTTCCCAAATCTGGTCCCCGTTTCCTTGCTCGGCACGGACCAGTACACGATAGTTTTGGATGGAGTTGACGCCGACAACACCGCCGTGGAGACTTATCTGGACGACAACACGACGCCGACGTCGGGCAACGTCGAAATCCGCGTCATCGACGCGTCGCCCAGCTTTGCCGCTGGTAGTGTAGACGTTTATATCCTCCCGGAGCCCGTTGTGGGCAGCCTTCCGGCTCCTACGATTAGTGGCCTTTCCGACAGGCAGGCGAGCGGCTACCAGAGCATTGCCTATGTTGCTCCCGTCAGTGGTAACACTAATTATGAAGTGATCGTTACTGCGAGTGGTAACAAGACACCGGTCCTTACCCAGAGCTACGGCCTGCAAAACGGATCGATTACTACCCTGGTGCTCGTGGACGTCCAGGGCGGTTCAAATGGAATGTCAGAAATTCCGCTGGAGTTGAACGACCTCCAATAATTAATCGCGGGCGAGGCGCCTGGACCCAACCGGGCGTCTCGCTGCAGCGTTCAGGGAACGGAACCGGGCCTCGGCCGAGTCCCGGCGCACTACCTCAACAACCTGCTGAAGAACGTAGGTTTCGTATCAGGACAGCGCTTCAGCCGGTTTCGCACCAGGTTATCGCTTTAGCGATACCGTGAGTTCTTCGAAATCAAACGCCCCTTTAGCCTGAAAAATTCGTGAATTCAGAAACACGAAAAGCCTCTTCATGGTAAAAAGCTGTTGTTCACACAGTTTTTCACTAAACAATGAGGCTTTCGTTTGAGCGGGCATAACACGACACAATGCGTTCTCTTCCCAGGAATTTTTCAGCGTCCGGCCGTCGCAAAGTTTGATCAACGACGAGGCAGTTTCGACGGGGCAGCGATTCTGCTGCGCGCCGCCGATCGACGATTGGGACTGACTGCCGTGCGGGCCCAAGCGCTGGCAGACGATCGGCAATCGAAGAAGATCAAATACAAGTTGAGCGAACTTCTGACGCAGCGCGTGATGGCGATCGCATGCGCGTAGGCGGTTGGCTTTCAAAACTGGACCTTTTGGGTTCATCCTTCAACCGCAAAGAATCACCGGCAGCAGGCAAGACAAGAAAAGAGAAGCAGCGCTACTGAGAGTCTTTCGTACGACGTAGAATTCCTACACAGGTAACAGTTTGGAATGGACTCGAGCAGTCTAGTTTCAAAGCTCCGTGCGAACGGCGTCCGCGTTGCCGCGGGTCTTTCGTGTTCAAGACTCTAGATGAGCCCGTGCGTGACACCCAGAACAGAGCGTGATCAGGTTCTCTTCGGAGTCGGATCCGGAATGGCTGCGGAACTCTCTGTGGTGCACCTCAAGATTCGACATCGCGCCACACGATTGACACCGCCAGCCGTCGCGACGCAGGATCTGCTGGCGCAAACTTTCGTACGACAAGGGGTCCAGCCGCAAGCCGGCGGCTTTTGGTCGAATCATTCTCACGACGCCTTCTCCCGCAGGTTTTCGAGGAAAGCCTGCTGCTGTTCGCCGGGCAAGAACTTGTAGTAGCGCGAAATCGAATTGAGCAGGATCTCCGGGTTGCCATTGTCCAAGTGCGCGCCAGCCAGGAAGTCGGCGCAGATCATCTCCAGACAGTAACCGCGCGATTTGTCCGTGCCCAGCATCCGCGCCGCCGTCTCGATTGCCTGTTCGATCACCGGGATCTGGCTCTTGTAGACCTTGAAATAGATCAGCTCCGACGGCTCTTCTTCCCTTCCCGTCAGTTCCTTCTCCACCTCCCGCCGGAAGTCCTCCCTGGGCATGGAGCGGGCTTTGTGCACCCAGGGTGCACAATCGAAGCGCTGACCCTCCGCCCGCGCCAGCTTCGCCAACTCCCGCCCTTTCGTCCAGCCGATTTCCTTCAGATCCTTCCGCACCTGCGGCGGCAGGTGCTCGTGGATGGACATCAGGTAGTACGCCTTCCTCCTTGATTCCGGGAACCGCCTCGCCAGAAATTCGTCGAACGAGCTCAGGTTCTCCAGCCTCCAGTACTGTCCTGCCCGCACCTCGCACAGATACCGGCCGAGTTCGACGAAACGCGTATCCCGCTCCATCTCTTTCTGCTTCTCCCAGGCCAGGATCTCGTCGATCTTAGTGAGGACAAACAGGGCCCGCTTGCGGTTGAGCTTCGGCGGCATCGGCGGATACCTAGTGCAGAAGTTCGTCAAACAGACCAAGATCAACTCCGGGTTTGCGCACAAGGCCGGCTTCGACCAAGTCGCGTTTATCGAGGCAGAGCCCGAGGAAGGGGCAGGTCGTGCACGGGTCTTGCGGAAAGCGGATGCCACTATGCGGCAGGAAGAGCCCGGACTCGATCCGTCGGACCGTGTCATCGACCAGAGTTGCGAACTCCTGGCGCTGCTCGTCAGAAATCGTGGCCCGAAGGTACTGAACTTCGACCAGGCGCTTGCGGACGAAAACAACCTGGGCGACTTCGTCGATGCCCGTCATCCACGAATAGCAGACGAGTTGCGGATCCAGTGCGGAAATGCCGGCCGGCTCTTCCGGATATCGTGCGGAAGTGGTCTTCCACTCCAGCACGCAGGGCGTGCCGTCCAGTTCACCAATGGCATCGACGTAAGCGACAAAAGTGTTGCCCGAAGCGAGTGTCCGCGTGAACTGAATCTGCTGGGTGGAACGAGGGCGGCGAATGCGAACCCGGCCGTCCTGGGCGAAGCGCTCAAGCAACTGGACGCCTTGTTGCAGCATGCGGTCCCAGGTGTCGTTGCCCGAGTAGGTCAGGTCCATGTCCTTGCACAGGCCCCACTGCTCGAACAATACAGCCGCCGGATCTTCGCGGCGAAAAAGGGCGGCGACGGCCTGTTCGGAGGCTCGGCCGAAGAGCATGGGGGCACGCGTGTCTTTTTCTTGCCAACCATCGAGGTAGCGGTGCCGGTAGCGGCGCGGGCAGCCAAGGTACTGGCTGATCTGGGTGTAGGAGTAGGTCATCGGGCTGTCTCCTCCGCGGTGTTGGAGCGAGAAGCCGTCGAGACCGGAGCTGCGGACAGTTCTTCCCACTGGCTGGCGGGGGCGAAACCGTCGAGGTTGATGAGCGAAATGCCGTTGATCACAGTGTGGCTGATCTTGACGACACCGCGGAGTCCGGGCAGAGCCTTCTCATCGACCTGTTCGTGGGCCAGAAGTTCCGGGTCATAGAGAAAATCCCGCAGAAACCAGCCCAGCTTCCACATCGCTTTTTGGGTGCAGTAGAGGCGGCCGACAATGGACTGACCAACGAACATACTGGGTTCAAGGATGGAGAGCCGGAGGACGTAGAACGGTTTGTGGGCGTGCCAGCGGAACTGGGCGCCATCAACCCGGACCAGGAAGACCCCGTCGGGGATCTCCGGACGCGAATCGCGGGCAGTTTCGGCGAGTCCAGGGACTTGGCGTTTCATGCTGCACCTTCTTTCTGACCGAGGTAGCTGTTGAGCTGGCAGACGAGGGCATTGCGATCCTTCTCGGCCCAGTCGGCCAGCGACTGGACGAAGTTCTCAACCTGCTCGCGGGTGGCATCTCGGAGCGTCTTGGTGCCGCAGAAGTCGACGGCGTAGGCCTTGACCAGTTCGGGATCGAGCTGGTGCTGGCGGATGATCTGGCAGAGGCGGTCGCGGACCTTTGGGCCGGTCCCGTTCCCATTCCCGTTCCCATTTGCGTTTTGTGGAGGGAACTTCTCAGTCGGACTCGGAATTCTCCCGATTTCCTCGACCGAGCAGATGCCGATGCCGTAGGCCTTCCGCAGGGCTCTGTTGACAGCTCGAGTTTCGGCGACGCGCATTTCGGCGCCGCGGACGAGGGGGGAGACATTGGAAGGGTCGGCGTCGCCGTATCCGACGAAACCCCTGCACTGTTTTGATCTATAAACCGTTCCCTTGAACGCCCAGCGCTGTGAACTCGGATCGCAAAACTTGTCTACAGGCGAAACCCTAATACCAGTGCAATGCTTACGTCGGGCGAGCCGGAGCAGGCCCGCGTGTGTAACGTACCAGCCACGATTCAACAGAAGCAGGTCGCCATGGCTTACGGACAGCTGATGCTCCTTGATCAGAGACGCCAAACTGCTCAACATTTCAGGAGTCAGTGGCCCCCACTTTTCTCGTGCTATTTCTAGGTCGGCTTGTACTGTGCTTGGTTTGGTTCTCATTGTGCCTCCAGTGGGAACAAATGGATGACAAAAGGATGACATATACCGAAACAAATGTCAACAACGTTCCGAGAAGCGCAATGGTGGGAGCGCAGGTCAGGTGCTAAGATTTCTGCGGATGAAAAAAGATACCCGACTGACTTTTAGAGTCCGCTCTGATTTAAAGAAGGAGCTTGAGACGATCGCGGCACGCGAAGGGCAGAGTGTCGCCCGAATTTGTGAAGCCTTTCTCTTGGCTGGTTCGGACGCATACAAGAAAGACGGAACTAGATTGCTGCAGAGACTGATTGGTCGACTCAGCACAAAATCCTTGGAGTGAGAGGAAAGGCAACATCACGGAAAGGTGGCTATCTGGAGCGACCAAGCTCCTGGATGAATGGTTCAACATCAAGAGCTTCAACCCCGCCAGCGATCGCGGCTGTCGGCAATTGCGAGCGGGACTTGCGGTGGACTACGATCAACCGCCCGGACCGTTTGGGTGAGGCTCGACGCAAGGAGAGTAGCGGAACGGCCATGGACGGCCGGACCGTCTTCCCAGCTTTGGCTGACCACAGGTTTGAGTTGGGTCTCGAAAAGAACCAGTCCGGCGGCGACGACGGTCAGCCAGCGCTTTTTGAAGCGCGCCAGCATGATCGCTCCGGAATACATGGCGAATTCTTATTGCATTCCGATCGCATAGCTGAAGCATGCGCCCTTAGAACTCGACAAGCCAGCGCTAGGTCGAACGTATGGGGCAATCGATGCGGGTCACGTTGCCGGCGGGGAAGTGTTTCCGCCGGATTCTCGGTAGTGGTCTCTACGTTTTGCGCGGGCGCCGTGTCGGCGGGTACCCGTTCGTGCCCTTAGCGGCGATGCACTCTGGCGTGGCATGCCGCACGCAGCGTGATCAAGTTTTCTTGTGAGTGCGCTCCCGAATGGCTGCGGATCCCCCCGCGCCTTGCTACTCAAAGCGCGGGGGGAACGAGGTCGGGTAGGTAGGCAGTTTACGAAACGAAGCCAAGAAGTGCTTTGTTTTCAACGAACCGATTAAGAAACCTGACGAGGAAAAACAGGAATTAGGAAGAGGTCGAAGGGGTTTGTGGAGGGATGTCGTCGTTAGAAATTCAGACCGATGCAGGGGCAATCGAAGGGCCTGCAAGACAAAACCTGATCGCCGTGAGAGTCCTTCCCAAGATTGACCTGAGACGGCCTCGCGGATATCTGGATCGCCAAAGAACTGGACGGCGAGGTCGCCCGTGCGGAATTACCCGGAGCAGGTCGCATTGCAGCAGCGTCTCCCTAGGGCGGGTTCAACTACAACTTTGCAGTAGGCATTTCCGACGCACTCGCAGACGAAATTTGGCAGGTGACGCCGTGGCGTGGTCGTCGCCCCCTGTTCGCCTAGGATTAGTGCATCCTTGAGCCGACGATCAACAACATTGTCGAGAACTCAGCATCGAGGGAGTCCGATGTCAGATGCACCGGAGAGCCGCACCGTGCCCAACAACTGCTTCCCGATTCGCTTTTCGTGGCCAACTTATTGCGGTATCAGTGTGCAGTAGAGCGGCGGTTTTACCGCGCCGCCGCCTCTTCATCGTCGAACACTTCAAAAACAGTAAGCAGCTTTGTGATCTGGAGAAGGTCGTCTACACGCTGGCTCAGGCTCGCCAGTTTCACCGCGCCACCGGCGCCGCGGGCAGTCGTGTAAAGCGAAACCAGCGTTCCGAGCCCGCCGCTATCGATGTAATTCACTTCGCGCAGATTCAGCACAACCTTTGGGCTCTGGGCCAGCAGTTTCTTGACCGTGTCGTGCAGGCTGGCCGATTCTTCGCCGAACACAACCCCGCCGCTGCAATCCACCACCAGCGCGCCCTCCATCGATCGTGTGCTCATTCTCAGTTGCATAAGCGTTTTCTCCAATCTTCGCGGTAAAACTCGATGTATGAGCCTACCCCGCCCGAATCCCCCGCCCAAGCGGCCCGCCCGAGTTGTGGCCAGATAACGATCTCGCAAATCGAGTCCGTGCGTGAGCAACCCGCGCGCGCGTGAGACTGTATAATCAGGGACTCCGATGAGCTACCAGGTCCTGGCGCGCAAATACCGGCCGCAGAAATTCTCCGACGTCATCGGCCAGGAACACGTCACCCGCACCCTGCAAAATGCCATTGCGCAGGAGCGCATCGCGCACGGCTATATCTTCAGCGGCCATCGCGGAATCGGCAAGACGACGGTCGCACGCATCCTGGCGATGGCGGTGAACTGCCGCTCGGCAGAAGGGCCGGTGGCCGAACCCTGCGGCGTATGCGATTCCTGCACCGAGATTCGCGCCGGCAACGCGGTGGACGTGATCGAAATCGACGCCGCCACCAATCGTGGAATCGACGAGATCCGCGAATTGCGCGAGGCCGCGCGCTACCGTCCGGCGCGCGACCGTTTCAAAATCTACATCCTCGACGAAGCGCACCAGATCACCGACGCGGCCTTCAATGCGCTGCTCAAAACGCTGGAGGAGCCTCCCGGCCACGTGATCTTCATGATGGCCACCACGCAGCCCGAAGATATTCCCCAGACCATCCGTTCGCGCTGCCAGCACTTCAGTTTTCGCGCCGTGAAGTTCGAGGACATAATGGGGCGACTCCGCGACATCGTGACGAAAGAGAAGATCCCCGCCGACGAGGACGCCCTCGCTCTGCTGGCGGAAGCGGGCGACGGCTCGATGCGGGACGCGCTCTCGATTCTCGACCAGGCAATCGCCTCCACCGCCGACCACCTGACGCTCGATTCCGTTCGCAGCCTCATCGGTTCCGCTCCGGCTGGGGCGCTGGAAACGGTAATGCAGGCCGTCGCGGAAAGCTCCAGCGAGAAAATCCTCGTGCTGGTTGACGAATTGATCGGCGAAGGCCACAGTCCCACGCATTTCGCGCGCCAGTTGGTGCGCTTCCTGCGCAATGCCACGGTGGCGAAGATCGCGGGCAAAGACTCGGCGCTCTTGCAGATTTCGTCCGACGAGCGCGCCCGCGTAGGCCGCATCGCCGATCTGTTCAGCGAGGAAGACCTGACACGGCATTTGCAGATCATGCTGCGCACTCATGGGGAACTCGGATACCGCCAGGAGCAGCGCTTCCATCTCGAACTGGGACTGCTGAAAATGACGCATGCGCAGCGTCTGCTGCCCATCGAGCAGTTGCTGAGCGATGCGGCGGCGTCTGCTTCCGGACCACCGCGCACCACACCGAGGCCAGTTCTCACCTCGCCCACGGAAGTTCGGCGCAGCGAGCCGCCGGCATCGGCGCGATCGAATTCGGTGTCGCCGTTCGCGGCCGACTCCGCGCGCAAAGGCAGTCCCAAGGCGGAGGCGTCCGGCGATGCCGCAGCGTTCGCGGACAAGAGTGTCCGCGCCACACACCCGTCCGGTGCGACCAGCGCCAACGTCGTCATTATGGGATCGGCCGCGCCGGCCGTTGCAGAGTTGTCGCCGGAACCCGATCCACAGCCAGCGGCCCCTACAGAAGTGAAAAGCGAATTGAGGACCGAGGCGAGGGTTGAAGCAAACACCGAATCTCTTCGCGACGCCATTCTCGACGCGCTGCGGAATCAGCAGATGTTAGTTTCCATTCTGGAAAACGCGGAGTGGCGGCTGGAAGGAAGTTCGCTGATCGCAAAAGTAGCGGCGTCGAGCACCATGATCGAAATGTCATTCACCGCCGACGCGCGCCGCATCGCCGGCGCCGCCGCCAGCGGTCTGGCCGCGAGACCGATCAAGATGCTGCTCGAGCCCGGTGGAACTCCGCAGGTATCGTCCCCGCCACGCCGGGCGCCGACATTAAACGGAAGCGCGCGCAGCCGCGCCGAACAAGACCCGATCGTGCAACGCATGAAAGAAAAGTTCGGAGCCGAAATCCGCACCGTGATTGACTATCGGGAGAAACAATAGGGCGTGAACCGCCGAGACGCAGAGTGCGCCAAGAAAAACGAGAATTGAGTTTGTTTTCTCGGCGTACTCGGCGTCTCGGCGGTTAAAAGGTTTTCTATGTCGAACTTCAATTTGCAGGAGCTGATGTCGCAAGCCAAGCAGCAGTACGAGACGCTGCAGAAAAAGATGGAGCAGACCGTGGTCGAGGCCTCGGCCGGCGGCGGCACGGTCACCGTCAAAATGGATGGCCGCAAGCAGGTGCTCGGCATCAAGATCGATCCGGAGGCGGTAAAAGCCGGCGACGTCGAGATGCTGCAGGATCTCGTGATGGCCGCATTGAACGAAGCCGGCCGCAAGGTCGATCAGGCAATGCAGTCCAGCGTGGGTGGAATGCTGGGCGGACTGGGAGGAAATTTGTAATTTGGTAATTTCATAATTTTGTAATTTGAATCCCGACTGGGTTTCAAATTACCAAATTACCCGATTACAAGATTACGAAATGTCTCGTTTTGCCGAACCGATGACCCGGCTCATCGACGAACTCAAGAAGCTGCCGGGAATCGGCAGCAAGAGCGCGCAGCGGCTCGCCTTCCACATTCTGCGGTCGAGCGAGGACGATGCCGAATCTCTCGCCTCCGCGGTTCGAGACGTCAAGGCCAAGCTGCGCCTGTGCTCAATCTGCAACAACATCACCGACGTCGATCCCTGCCTGTACTGCAGCAGTCCTACCCGGAATCAAAAGCTCGTCTGCGTGGTCGAGGAGCCGACCAACATCGCCGCGGTCGAGAAGACGCGAAATTTTAACGGCGTCTACCACGTGCTCCACGGCTCGATTTCGCCAGTGCACGGCGTGGGACCGGAGCAATTGCGCATCGCAAATCTGGTGACCCGTGTCGACACCGGAGAAATCGAAGAAGTCATCCTAGCGACCAATCCCACGGTCGAGGGAGAAGCCACCGCCACCTATCTGGCCCAGCAACTGAAGCGACAGGGATTGCGCGTCACCCGGATCGCTATGGGCATTCCGGTAGGCAGCGACATCGAATACGCCGACGAAGTCACCATGCTGAAGGCCATGGAAGGCCGGCGGGAAATGTAGCGCTTGCCGCGGCTTTGCAATCGAAGTTCCTTATCTCTGGTCCGAACCCTTCCGAGAGGTTACCGAAGGGCACTGGCTGATGGCCGGGCCTCCCGCGTATAATGGCGGCAATTCCAACATTTTCTTCGAGGGGTCGAGTCTATGGGCCGCGTCCTCCGCTGTGCGCAACAACTCGTTTTCTGCATGGGCACGCTGTTGATGGTTACGGGCACAATGTACGCGCAAGATGCGCTCCCAATTCCCGCTCCGTCCACCCCGCATTATGGCATCCCGGAGGATTGGAGCACCCAGCACGTCATCTATACCCGCAACGGCTCGGTCGAAGACATGCTGAAGGTCCGCGACGATCCACGCTTCCTGAATAACATTCTTCTGCATTACATAAGGGAGCACCGCAACCAGACGGCGCAACCGGCAACTGCCGGGTTGGACGAAAATAGGCTGAGCGCAGACAGCGCCGACGCCGATTCGCAAGAATTGCCGTCGCAACTCCCGCGGAACTGGCGCATATACCACCACCCCCCCCCATCCACCTGGAACAGGCGCTCCAAGGTTGACTGGGCCGTCTCCCTGGGTGGATTGGGCGGCCTGGCGCTTGCAGAAAGTCCGGCAAAGTACTCCTTTAATCCGAGCGCAGCACCCAGTTGTGCCAACGACTTTGTCGTGTACACGCTCAACGCGGCTCCTACAGTGGGCGGGCAAGCCAATCTGGTCGGTTTGAGGAATCTCTACTCGAACAGCGCCGGAACCGGATATTGCACGGGCACTGGTCCCACGTTTCTATTTTCTTATGCGATCGGGAGCAAAGCCTCGGCCCTTTCGCCAACACTTTCGCTCGATGGGACAAAGGTTGCCTGGCTCGAGAATACGAATCCTGTCAATCTCCACGTCACCACATGGGTCGCTGGACAAGGCACCAGTGCCGCGACGGGTGCGGTCGCCCCGACAGGTACGTGGTCGAATGGGGCATGCACTCCTGCCGGCGCTTCCTGCGACTTTGCCCTCAGCTACACCACTTCGGCCCGATGCACGGCGAACTCCTCCCTCAACAGCGATTCTGACATGTACATTGACTATCCCAGCGATACCGGCTACGTCAGCGCCGACAACGGAATTCTTTACAAGATCACAGGCATCTTCAAGGGCACTCCCACCGTCGACTTCTGCGTCACGGTAAATGGGAACTTAGGCACTAAGGGTGCATACATGAGTGGCGCGGTCTACGATCCTCTGCTCAACGAGGTTTTTGTCTCCGATTCCAGCAAGGTCTACGCCTATAGCGTGGGGGCGACAAGCTTCACGCTCACAGCGTCGTACACCTATGCCGCCAGCGAGAAGGGCTATGCCGCTCAGGCGCCGGTGCTGGACGCTTTTAACGGTTATATCTACATGTACTCCACTGACGACATTAACGGCGATACTTCCGTGGCGCAGTTGCCCACCAGCCTAGCCTCTGCCGTCTTTGTTGCACTCGGCCCCGCCAGTACAACAACTCCAAATGTGTACCTGAGCTACGGAGCCTTCGATAACAACTATTACAACAAGGGGCCGAAGAACGCTGCGTCCACCCTATACAGTTGCGGCACCGACACGACGACTACAACCGCGGAGGATCTCTTCGCGATTAGTTTCAACGCCAGCACCGGTTTGATGAACACGACCCCCGTCATGCCCGCTAACAAGAATGTAAATCCAGGCGGCCATGCCGGAATCTGCTCGCCGATCATCGAGTTCTATGCTGGGAGCACGGACCGAATCTTCGTCGGCATGGGCGACTTTGCTGGCGCTACCACCGGTGCCAACGTCGTCACGATGTGGAACATCACCACCCGCCTCACCAGCGCCAGCGCCACGCCCACGGCTACCGCCACGGGCTACCAAGGCGGCACGACTGGCTTCGCCATTGACAACAATGCCAGTCCCGCCAGCTACCCCCAAGCGGAGAGCGTTTACTTCTCGACCCTCAATACGAGCGCCTCTGCCACCACTTGCGGAGCCAATAACTATTGCGCCGTAAAGCTGACGCAGAGCGCCCTCCAATAGAAAGCGGTGCGGTGCGCCTTGGGATTTCCGGCTGAATTGGGTAGGGTTGATCTGGTAATGGCTCTAGCCTGATAGCGGGTCTGCAGGCTGGCTACGAACTCTTGCGGTTAGTATTACAATTCGTTGAGATGGGACCAATCTTTCCGCAACTCAATGCCTGCGTCTCAAACACACGCTCGAACCGGAATGCTGGTTTCGCGTAGGGTTTCTTGGTTTGCTTTTTCTGAGTTCGCCGCTTGTCCTCAGGTTCCACCGGATTCCCATTCGCCATTAGACATTCACCTCGAAAAAGCAGACTCGGCTCAAGCGACAGGTACTCTCTCTTCTGGAGGGATTATACAGTCTTGCGGCCTTCGCCGAAAGACCGTGATTCCAGCCCGGTTTTCATGGTTACCGCAGAACTGCGGTAAGGTTCTGTGTAGGGCACGGCTTTAGAGGCCGCGGAAAAATGCAATCTGGCGATAACGAGCGACCACCGGGGCTAAAAGCCCGCATTGATTTCACGCGGGTTACGCGGCCCTGAAGGGCCGCTCTTCCACGGCAATCCACAAACTTCTGAGTTTTTTTCGCAAGCTGTGAAGCCGTGCAAAATCGCCGGGTTGCCGAATTCACGACCACTTCCACAAGATGCCCGTTACAAACTGGTTTCGGCGCACCCTTGCCTGGTCCATCCTCCGCAGTCTTTTCCAATCGAAGG
>PLIC01000045.1 GCA_003139995.1 Candidatus Acidiflorens stordalenmirensis
CCATTTCAGAAAACGCTCTAGTGAGAAGACGGAGCCGGAAGGCACCCAGCTTGAAAAGACTCAACCGGAAACGCCGGTAAGGCCAGAAGCCTTGCCGCGACCTCCTGCTTTGGAGTTAGGTTTGATCGAGTCGGGTTCGTCGGAGTTAATTTCGATCCATGCGACGCGCGAGGCCTTGCGGGAGCAGAAGCGGGAAGTCCTCGAGCAAGTCTCGCAGTAGGTCCTCAGTCAGAATGTCTCAGAACAAGTTCTCGATCAGCTTCCCGAGCTCGCGCCCACAGCTCCGTCTAGCTTGCTTCAGTGGGTAATGCTTAATTGGGCGCTGCTTGCGATGGTTATTGCAGCGGTGTCGATGGCGCTCGGCTATTTGACCGGTTCCATGATCGTAAAGCGTTAGGCTCGAATTGACGAATGACATCGGTTGGAACAGTTTCACGGCGTAAGTCGTTAACTGTTGAAATCGCGATTTCACTGACAACCGGCTTGGTGTAACCGCGTTGACATTTGCCGTTCAAGCCCGCATTATTCAACTCTGGGTTTCGGCTCTCAGATTCCCCCGGGAGCCTTGGAGGATATATGGTGCAGTTTTGCCGTCACATTTGGTCAGACGAAAAAGGGCAAGACATAGCGGAGTACGCAGTGATGTTGGCCGTCATTCTAGTCCTGGTCATCGGGACCGTTCGTTTGATCGGAGGCAACGCCAACAACGTATTTTCCGGGGTTGCAAGCTCGATGAGTCAGTAGCAATTCACCGAAGATCTGTTCCAACTTGAGATTGTTGGCGCAGAGACGCGATTTCACTCATTGACCGGGTTGTGAGTGCTAACGCCTGTGGCTGTTGAAAAAGGAACCAAAGCAGTAATTTCAGTGAATTTCAGCGCCCACGGCGAACGAACATTCAATAACTTGCGAACGAATTTCGTTGGTGAAATTCCCTGAAAAGAGTTTTTCAACAGCCACGCCTGATTGCGACAGTTAGCACCGGACTTCATAGATTCAGGTACTTGCAAAGCTGACAGGGAAGGGGATTTTGGGCAGTTTTGACCGCTCGCCGACGGAGCGCCAAGGATGGCAGCCGCCGGGCACAAACCTAACAGGTACGCCTCATGTTAATCCCCAATTGTTCAGGAATGCTGGCCCGTGATAGAGGACTTCTCACTCGCTTGAGGGGCTCTATTCTTCGAAGCAGGGGCCGCCATCGTGACCATGCTCCTGGTGATCCTTGATTGTGCGACTCAGCCGGGAATACGCGACCTGCAGGGAGCGTCTTTCCTGCTCGGTGAGGTCCGGATTCTCGAGCGCGGTAAGAATGTCATCGAATTCCGCTTCCAGTTCCTCAAGTTCTGCACAGAGCATGCGACCTCCGTTTCCTCCTGAAGCCGTCACGGAGCTGACTACCAAATAGACTCGCCAACGGCGCTCGGCTGCTCTCATCAAGAGACGATCCGCCGACTACGCAACGGCTCTCGCCATGAGTTCCTTTTTTCCCAAGCCTAAAATGCCGTGCTTCTTTCCTACTTTCTTGAACGCTTCGATAGCGGCGTCCAAATGATGTTTCTCGTGAGCCGCCGACAATTGCGTCCGAATGCGGGCTTGCCCCTTGGGCACGACCGGGAAGAAGAACCCAATTGCGTAAACGCCCTCGTCAAAGAGATCGCGGGCAAAGTCTTGTGCCAGTTTGGCGTCGTAGAACATGACCGGCACGATCGGGGTATCCCCTTCCTTGAGATCGAAACCAGCCTCTTTGAGCAAGCCGCGCCAGTACCTCGCATTCCATTCCAGCTTGTCGCGACGATCGGTTGAGGCGCCGATCAGATCCAGTACCTTGAGCGCACCCGCCACGATCACCGGCGCCACGGCGTTGGAAAACAGATAAGGACGTGCGCGCTGGCGGCACATCTCCACCAGTTCGCGGCGCCCGCTGACGCACCCTCCGGAAGCGCCACCCAGCGCCTTTCCCAGCGTCGTAGTAATCACATCGATCTTGCCGAACACGCCGCAGTGCTCGTGCGTCCCACGTCCGGTTTTGCCCATGAAGCCGGTAGCGTGCGAGTCATCCACGAACACCATGGCGTTGTACTTCTCGGCCAGCGCGACGATGTCGGCCAGCTTGACGGTGTCGCCGTCCATCGAGAATACGCCGTCCGTGATCACCATGCGGGACCGCTTGTCCTGGTGTTCCTGCAGCTTCTCCTCAAGATGCCCCATGTCGGAATGCTTGTAAGTGTCTTGCGTCGCCTTACAGAGGCGCATTCCGTCCACGATGGAGGCGTGCACGAGCCGGTCGGCGATCATCACGTCCTGCTCATTGAGGCATGCCTCGAAGAATCCGGCATTCGCGTCCATGCAGGAGGGGAACAGCAGGGTATCTTCGGTGCCGAGGAACGCGGTCAGGCGATTCTCCAGTTCCCGGTGGATGTCCTGCGTACCACAAATGAAACGCACCGAGGACATGCCGTACCCACGTGCATCCAGTCCTGCGTGCGCCGCGGCGATGACCTCGGGATGGCTGGAGAGTCCGAGGTAGTTGTTGGCGCAAATGTTGATGCACTTCCGGACGGCAGAGCCAATCGGAAACTCCACCTCAATTTCCGACGACTGCGGCGAGTGGATATAGCGCTCCCCTTTGAACAGGCCTGCGGCTTTGATTGCCTCGAGATCGGTCTGATAGCGGTAGCGAACGGTATCGGCAAAAGCCATGACGCGCCTCGCGTAATAAGATTTAATCTAGCGCAGTGCCCAAGCCGAACTGGGTCCGGCGGCGGGCACGCCCTAACCTTTGGTGACTTCAGCCTTCTGGAAACGCCGCACCAGCCCCGCGATGCGCTCGACGGTGTCGAAGGCCTCGGGAGTGGCGCATTGGTCGGGAATGTCAATCGAGTACTTTTTCTCGAGAAACCGAAGCAGAGACACCATGGAAAACGAATCCACAATGCCACCTGAAATTAGTGGCGTCGTCTCGGTGATCGTTCGCTCGTCATCCTTTTCCAGGTATTCCCGCACGATGTAATTGCGAACTACTTCGGTAATTTCGTCCATGGCTGCCTCTTCAGTCTTCCATGATGGTGGAAAGATCGCCCACGGGCTCGTTGAACTCCTTGCAGCGCAGTACGCGGCGCACGATTTTGCCGCTCCGCGTCTTGGGTAGCGAGTCGACGAACTCGATTTCCTGGGGCATGGCGAGCGGCGACAGCCGCTTGCGAATGTTGTTCATGATTTCCAGTTCCAGATCGTCGGAAGGCTGGAAACCGCGCTTCAGGGTGACGTACGCTTTCACAACTTCCATGTTGACCGGATCCGGTTTGGCGACAGCGGCGGATTCGGCGACGCCGGGGCACCCGAGAAGGGCCGATTCGATTTCGAAAGGCCCAACCAAGTGTCCCCCGGTGTTGATGACGTCATCGTCGCGTCCCATGAACCAGAAATAACCGTCGGGATCGATGGAGGCGCGATCGCCGCACAGATACCAGCCGTTTTTGAATTTCGCGTTGAATCCGATCTGATTATTCCAATAGCCGCGCAACTGCGACGGCCAGCCTGGGCGCAGCGCGATCAAACCCGCCACGCCGGGGCGATCCACCGGCTCGAAGGTTTTCGGATCCAGCGCGGCCGCCGTGATTCCCGGAAACGGCTTGCCCATGGAACCGGGCTTCACCGGCATGCCAGGAAAGTTGGTGATGACGATGCATCCGGTCTCGGTCTGCCAAAAGGTGTCGTGGAATGGCTTGCCGAACACTTCCTGGGACCAGAGCACCGCCGCGGCGTTCAGTGGTTCGCCGACACTGGCCAAATAGCGCAAGCTCGACAAATCATGCTGCCGCACAATTTCTGCTCCCTCCTTCATGAGTAGACGGATGGCGGTGGGCGCCGAATACCAGACCGTCACGCGCCGCTTCTCCATGAACTCGTACCATCGTGTGGCGTTGAATCCGCAATCCAGCACGACTTGCGTGACCCCGTTGGCCCAGGGTCCGATAATGCCGTACGACGTGCCGGTGACCCAGCCGGGATCGGCGTTACACCAGTAGATATCTTCGGGCCGGAGATCAAGCACCCATTTCGAGGTGAGATATTGCGAGATGATCGAATAGTGAACGTGCTGTGCCCCTTTGGGCTGACCGGTCGTACCCGAGGTGTAGTGCAGCACCGAAGGCGACTCAGCGGTTGTCGGATAGCAGGAGAAATGCTCGATGCGTGGATTCTTCTCCATGGCAAAAGCAATCTCGCGTTCTTGTAAGGAAGCAGGCTCCGCGTCTACGAGGATGATGTGTTGTAGGTCTGGGAGCTGCTCGCGAATCTTACGGACTTTATAAAGGTGCTTTTTCTGGGTGATGATGGCCGAGGTCCCGGCGTCGGCGAGCCGCACCCGCAGTGACTCCTCGCCGAAGGCGGAGAAGAGCGGCTGGGCGACAGCTCCCATCTTGAGAATGCCGAGAAACCCGATAAACAGTTCAGGCACTCGGTCCATGAACAGGCAAATCCGCTGTCCTGGTGCGATGCCGAGCCCCGAGAGGAAACGGGCAATCGTGTTGGAGAGAACTCGAACGTCGTCGTAAGTGAATTGCTTTTCGTTGCCTTGATAGTCTTCCCAAACGAGCGCCAGCTTGCCGCCGAGTCCCCGGTGGCAGAGACGATCGCTGCACATCCAGCCGATATTGATAGGGCCACCCGGCTGGTAGCCTAGCTCCCGCTCGGCCACTTTCCAGTCGAAGTTTCGAGTGAGTTCCTCGTAGGACGGCGGGGCACGCATAGCTGAACCCCCTTGGGGCCAGCACTGGCGGATTCAAGGTCTGGCAGACAGCTCTTCCGCAGGCTAACGCCACAAATACTTTATCCGCCTCCAAATCCGGCCCGCAGTGACGAATGTCATTCGACCGTGTGATAAGGGACGCGCTGCCCAGTTGGGTGCCACCTCGATAACAGGAACAGCAACAACGACACTGCGATAAGAATTACGGCGAAACTTGCGCGTCATATGAGACTCGCTCGGACCCCGCCACTTTTCTTCGCCGCCGTCGTCGGGCAGCAGTAGAATGGTGGCGCAAATCCTCTCGCCTCCCCGAAGAGCAGTTCCCGCCCGTTGAGACGCACACCCCCTGAGGCGAAAAAGATTGTTGGCATAGAGGCAGCCGATGCAATAGGGGAACGTCCGCAGCAACTAACTTCGTTCCTGCGGTGAATTTCAGCAGTCTAAGAGTCATCGGAAGACACGTATACGAGGAGGCACCTATGATTCGCAACGCAGTTGCGGTTTGGAAGGGAGGCCCAGGAACCGGGGAAGGCACGGTTTCTACCTCCAGCGGAGTTATTAACAATGCGTTGTTTTCTTTCGGTTCGGGTACGGGTAACGAGCCGTGCACGAACCCCTCGGAGATGCTGGCGGCGGCAGTAGCATCGTGCGTATCGCTTATGGTCGCCAAGGAGATGGCCAAAGCTGGTCTTAAGGATGAATATGTGAAGACTGAATCACAGTTGACCCTGGAAGAGAAAGAAAACCACTGGGAGATTACCGGGATTCAACTGAACGTTGTGGCCATTGTGCCCGAAGTCCATGTTAAGAAGTTTCAGCATGTTGCCGAGAGCGCGAAAGCCAAGTGTCCAATTTCTCGCGCACTCAAAATCCCGATTAAGATGACGGTGAGAGAGGAACTGAAGACAAACATTGTTGCCGCCTGATCCGGCGGTTCCGACGACGTTGCAGATTACGCGAACGCCATTGTGAACTCTTCCGGGTTGCCGTCGCTGGGAGATGCCAGATCGGTCTCATTGAGGAATCCGGGCCACTTGACCAGTCGCTTGTCTTCGCGGCAGATCAAGTGGCCCGGAAGCATTGTTCCGGGAGGACCCGAGCTTCATCGCCGAAAAGTCAGCGACTCCTTGTCTGTCAGTGATCTAACCGGTTCGCGCTTATGCGTCTTAGGCTAACCGCAGTCTGATTTTCTTGCTCGCGGAGACCGGGCTCCCGGCTAACCTTGCTTGTATGGGCTGGGCCCTAACTTCTGCACCTCTTCCGTGAAACTCCGGACGACCTGGGCAAAACGCGGGCCCTCGGCAGCGGAGACCCATTCCAACCGGAAGCGTTCTTCTTCGATTCCGAAGTCGGCAAGCATCAAGCGAATGGCCTCTGCCCGTTGTTCTGCTTTTTTGTTGCCGTCCTGGTAGTGGCAGTCGCCAATGTGGCACCCGCACATAAGAACGCCGTCGGCGCCCTTGGTGAGAGCGTCAATGACGAGGTTGGGATGGACCATGCCGGAGCACATCACGCGAATGACCCGGATGCTCGGCGGGTACTGAATCCGCGACACGCCCGCCAAATCGGCTCCGGCGTAAGAGCACCAGTTGCAGCACAAGGCGATGATCAAAGGTTGAAAAACATCAGCCGGGGGTGCGACTTCCGCGGTTGCGGCCGATGGCACACTGTTTTCTTCCATTACATCACCTCCAGGGCTGCCTCGATTTGGGCGCGGATCTGGTCGAGGGTGAATCCGCGAATGAAGATACCGTTCTTGGGACACGTTGCCTGGCAGCAGCCACAGCCCTTGCAAGTGGTCTCATTGGCCTCAACGGATTTCTTTACCGAACCCTGCCACATGTATTCGAGCAGGCTGATCGCCTTGAAGGGGCACGTGTCCACACAATAGGCGCAACCGTCGCAGCTTTGGTCCACGACCTCAGACACGTTGGCTTCGAGTTCGAGAGAATCCTTGACCAAGATAGCGGCCGCTCGCGCTGCTGCCGCTTGTGCTTGCAGGATGGATTCTTCAATTGTCTTTGGAGAATGCGCCAGCCCGCATACGAAGACGCCGTCGGTCATAAAGTCAACCGGACGCAACTTCATGTGGGCTTCGAGGAAGAATCCCTCACTATTCAGCGGGACCTTCAGGAACTGCGCGATCGTCTTATTGTCCTCGTGCGGATGAATGCCCGCGGACAGCACGACGAGATCGGCTGGGATCATCATTGGCATGCCGAGAGTCTGGTCGCGGACGACTACCTGCAGCCCGGCGCCATTCCGAGAAACTTCCGGTTTACAGTCTTCTTCGTAGCGCACAAACACCACTCCCTGCTGGCGGGCTTTGGTGTAATAGCTCTCTTTGAAGCCGTAAGTCCGAATGTCGCGGTAGAGCACATAGACCGCCGTCTGCGGAGAAACGGCCTTGATGCGAAGCGCATTCTTGATGGCTTCCGCGCAACAGACTCGAGAGCAGTAAGGGTGGTCGTTCTCGCGCGAGCCAACGCATTGGATCATCACCACGGTTTTGGGGCCGCGGCCATCTTCGGGTGTTAACAAGGCACCTCCGGATGCCAGTTGCAGTTCGAGTTCGCGCTGCGTCATCACCTTCTGTTCCTGCCCGTACAAGTATTCTTTCGGCTGATACTCCCTGGCGCCGGTCGCGACAATCACCACGCCATGAATGACCTCGGCAGTTTCGCCCTGGACAGAAATTCTGGTCTTGAAATTCCCGATTGTGCCTTCGATGTTTTCGATAACGGCGCCGGTGAAGGAATGGATTCGGCTATTCTGATCGATTTCTCCGCGCAGGCGCACGAGCTCGTTTTGCGGCCTCACGCCGTTAAGCGAGTAGTGGACGTGGCGCAAATTTCCGCCGAGCTCTTTGTCCCTTTCTACGAGAAAAACTTCGAATCCCTGATTGGCCAAGCTCAGGGCGGCGGTCATGCCTGACAGGCCTCCGCCGATGACGAGGGCCGACTTTTCGACCTTGACCATGTGGCGGTGAAGCGGCTGCAACAGGCGCGCCTTGGCAATCGCGATCCTCGCCAAGTCTTTGGATTTCCTGGTGGCTTGCTCCGGCTCGTGCATGTGCACCCAGGAGCACTGGTCGCGGATGTTGGCCATTTCAAACAAGTAAGGATTGAGCCCGGCCTCGGCCAATGTATTGCGGAAAAGAGCCTCATGAGTGCGCGGCGTGCAGGAGGCGACAACCACGCGATTCAGATTGTGTTCCGTGATTTTTTCCCGAATCCGATCCTGAGTATCGTTGGAGCAGGTGTAAAGATTGTTCTCCGCGTAGACCACGTTGGGCAGGGTTTTCACATATTCGACCACGTCGGGGACTTTGACGAAGCCGGCGATGTTGCTGCCGCAGTGGCAAACAAAGACTCCGACGCGTGGCTCTTCTCCCGCGACGTCTCTCTCGGGCGGATATGTCTTTGGTGAAATCAGTGTGCCGCGGGCGTCTTTCAGGAGCGCGAGCGCCTGCGCCGCAGCCGCCGAGGACTGCATGACGGTCTCCGGAATATCCTTCGGCTCGACAAAGGGACCGGCAACGAAAACTCCGGGCCGCGAGGATTCCGCGGGTGTGAATTCCGAGGTTTTACAGAAGTTGAATTCGTTGAGCGCGATGCCAAAGCGCTCGGCCAGCGCCTTCACCTCTTTCGGCGGCTGCATGCCAACAGACAAGACCACGAGGTCGTATTCACGGGAGAGCTTACAGTCGCCCTCGCCGAGATACGTGACGATCAGGTTCCGCGTCTCGGGGATCTCCTCGATGATGGGGATTCTGGAGCGGATGTACTGTACACCCAGTTCTTGCGCCCGGTGGAAGTACTGCTCGAAGCCCTTGCCGAAAGCGCGGAGGTCCATAAAGAAGACATCGCATTGCAGCTCGTCGCCGAGATGCTCTTTGGCGATGATCGCCTCCTTGGTGGCATACATGCAGCAGACCGAAGAGCAGTAGTCGTGTTCGGAATCGCGCGATCCGACACACTGGAGGAAGGCGATGCGTTTCGGTTCTTTGTGGTCAAAAGGCCGGATCACGTGGCCGGAATACGGACCGGAGGCGCACATAATGCGCTCGAACTCGATGGAAGTAACTACATTCGGCAAGCGGCCATAGCCGAGATCCTTGCTCAAACGCGCATCGTAGACCTCGTAGCCGGGCGCCAGGACGACGGCGCCGACGTTCAGCTCGACCTTCTGCTCTTTCTGGAAGTAGTCGATGGCATGAGCCTCACAGGCGTTCGAGCAGATATGACAATCGCAACAGATGCCGCAGGCAAGACAACGCTTGGCTTCGGCCACCGCTTCATCGGGCGTATAGCCGACGTGGACCTCGGCAAACGTTCTTCCACGAGTGGCGGGATCGAGGGCTTGCATGTGGATCTGGCGCTGCATCAGCACGCCGCTGGTATCCACCTCGTATTCGGTGCGGTACGATCCTTCCAAGTCGCGCCCGAGGCGGGGGTCCTGGTGATTGAGCCATCGATCAATCGAGGTTGCGGCTTTCTTGCCGGCGAGTTCGGCGTTGATGACCACGTCGGGACCGGTTACACAGTCGCCGCCCGCAAAGACTCCGGGCAGCGCGGTTTCGAGCGTCAAAGAGTCGGCTTTAAGCGTTCCCCACTTAGTGGTTTCGAGGCCCAGCTTTTCCCCAAGACTGCTCACATCCGGCGACTGGCCGATGGTGGCGATGACAGCATCACAGGGCAAAACAAACTCAGATCCGGGAACCGGTTCGGGAGCAGGCCGCCCGCTGGCGTCCGGCTTGCCAAGCTTCATCTTCAGGCATTGGAGTCCATTGACGCGACCGTCTGCGCCCGATTGGAACGCCTTGGGAGCGGCCAGGAACATCAGCTTGATACCCTCACGCTCGGCGTCGTTGATCTCACGCGGATCGGCAGGCATCTCAGCGCGGGTGCGGCGATAAACAATGGTGACATCCGTCGATCCGCAGCGAAGAGCAGTGCGCGCGGCGTCCAGAGCGGAGTTTCCGCCACCAATGACCAGCACTTGCCGGCCCGGCAGGACCGGCTTATCGAGATTGACGCGGCGCAGGAACTCCA
This sequence comes from Candidatus Acidiflorens stordalenmirensis, assembly GCA_003139995.1. GTDB lineage: Bacteria > Acidobacteriota > Terriglobia > Terriglobales > Acidobacteriaceae > Acidiflorens > Acidiflorens stordalenmirensis. Next base: position 9,805 of record PLIC01000045.1, read on the forward strand.
CGCCCCCGCTGACTCCGGGGAGGTTCTCCCCGGGGATGCCGAGTTTCCGTTCGACGTGGGCGCCGATGGCAATGAAAACAGCAGCAAAGCTTTTTCGCAGTTCGTCAAAGCTGATGCTCCGGCCCACCGGCGTATCCAGAAGGATCTCGATTCCAATGGCTCGGAGCTTGTCGATTTCTGCATTCAGCGTTCGGCGAGGCAGGCGGTACTCGGGGATACCAACGGTCAACATGCCGCCGGCAGTTGAGTGTGCCTCGAAAATTGTGGGGCGATAGCCCTTTTGGCGAAGTTGATACGCGCAGACGAGTCCCGCCGGGCCCGAACCGATGATGGCGACTCTTTCGGGACGGTCGGGAACTGTTGGCTGCGGCAGCTTGTAGTCGGGGAACTGGTCTGTAACGAAGCGCTTCAGGCCGGGGAGATTGACGGGATCGTCGATTTGGCAGCGGGTGCATGCGTCGGTGCAAGGATGGGTGCAGACCCGCCCGCAGATGGATGGCAGCGGGTTGTCGCGCAAAATGACCTGGAGCGCTTCTTCAAAGCGGCGTTGCGCGATCAGCGCCAAATATCCCTGTCCGCCCTGGTGAACCGGGCAGGCGGCCTGGCAGGGAGCGGTTCCGCGGCGCGAGATTGTGAACACGTTGGGAACGGCTTGCGGATAGGGGCGGAAGATCGCCTTCCGCTCAGCGAGTCCCTGGTCGAATTCGGACGGGAGCGCGACGGGGCAATCTTCGGTGCATGCGCCGCAGCCGGTGCATTTGGATTGGTCAACGAAACGCGGCTGCTTCCTGATCGTGACGGTGAAGTTCCCGGGCCAACCCTCGATGCGCTCGACTTCACTGAGAGTGTGGATCTCAATGCCTTTATGACGGCCGATCTCGACCAAGCGAGGCGCCATGGTGCACATCGCGCAATCGTTGGTGGGAAATGTTTTGTCGAGCTGCGCCATGACCCCGCCGATGGCGGGTTTGCGTTCGATGAGATGAACTTTGATGCCGTTATTCGCGAGATCGAGGGCCGCTTGCATGCCCCCGATGCCGCCGCCCACGACCAGAGCGGCACCAACGGGCTGAGATTTGTATCCGTCAGATGGCATTGGGAACCGCCTCCCCTGCGGGCGCGTGCTGTGTAGCCCTGTCTTTGACCGCCAGGAAGTACAGGGCAAGAGGACGATAGACCATGTGCGACCATTTGCCGAAAGACATCTCGATGACGAGCATGGGAGTGGCGACGACGATGTGCATGGCGTAGGCGTAGTGACAGGCCAGTGCAACGCCGCAATAGCGCAGAACGTGGGCGGCAAGGCCGGTAAGGATGGTCAGGACGAGCAAAACAGGAAAGACGAGATCCTGAAAGTGGGTTTCCTTGTAAATCTCTTTCTTCGCTCGCCAGCGGCCCACCATGATGTACGCGATTCCATAGAGCATAAGGGCGCTGGCGATATAGCCAACCCAACGTTGCGGGTTGTAGATGGGATAGATGTTGTCGGTCTGGAACCAGCGCAGACCCCAGACCTTGATGTTGATCATGATGAGAGTGCCGACCGCGAGCACCTCATGGCCAAACCAGCGCCGATGTTCTGGACACTTTCGCATTCGAGTCTGAGCGATGGACTCGTAGACGTAGACCCATGCTTCCGTGAAGTAGGCCGACCAGGGGATGTGCGATCGACCATCTCCGCGCATGGTAAGCCGCCAGATGTGAGCGACACGGGAGACCAGGAGCAACATGGGAAACAGGATCACCGCCAGGGTGTAATACGTCATCATGGGGAACATGTGATCGAGCCCGAAGGGAGTCGTGGCAAAATCGCGCGCCGGCATGGCGACATACCAGAGGTGGTAACCAATGATGGCAACCAACGTGAGCAGGGCAACCGCGATCAACGATCCCAGATACCAAGCTGTGGATTGCAGAAGCTTGCGACCAATGCCCACCCACTCATACCGCGCGCTCAAGAACCGGCGCAGCGTGATCATGGAAATTCTGGGCTCGGACTGGCGGGGGCAGACGGTCGAACAATCGCCGCAGTCGTGGCACACCCAGGGGTCCAGGCTGGCAAGAAGGGGTTGTCGCAGGCCCAAAAGAGCGAAGCGGATACTGCGGCGGGGAAAGGTCGTGTCCTTCTCGACCAGATCGCAGGAGAGCGTGCAGCTTCCGCACTGATAACAACCGGTTGGATCGAATTTGCCGTACTTCCGAATGTCCGCCAGCAATGTGGGATCGCTGACTGGAACCGCTCCTACCGCCATGGCCTTACCCCCTTCGAGGGTGCAGTTATTGCGCTGCCACCACGACTTGCTTTACGAAGCGCCGCGTGTAGATCAGAAATTTGTCTTCGTCTTCTATTACGCGAACCTCAAAGTTGTCGTTCCTGTAAGCCTCTTCCCGGGGAGAGGCCTCTTCCCGCGTGGCATACAAGGAGCCGTCCCACAGGAACTTCTTTCCGTCAAACGTGAGAGAGAGATTCGGGCTCATAGATGGTGAGCCTCCATGGGTAGAACATGGGACTTCAGGCCGTCCCTAACGCGCGCGTGCGAAGTCACTCTAGCCCGAGTCCGACTTGACTGTCAAGAAAATTATTTAACTAGGCTAATAATAAATTTAGTTGACAAGTAAACTGGCTTAGTATATTGTCCCGCCCTAGGGTTTCCCGGATCCCCGGGGGTTGCTTATGCAACTTTATTCGGCCGCCGCTTGGCAAGTTGCTCTGCCCACCCTGCACTCTTCCCACTCCAAACCAACTCGTAGAACGGCCGGTCGAGCGGGCGTATGCATTGACCCCGGGGCTCTGGAGACTCCTGTTTTTTTTGGCCCCATCGTCGTATTGCTCTGCAAGTAAAGCGTTCTCAATTTTTGGAAGGAGGTGCAGCATGGCAGCTCGACTTGCCGAAGAGTGGTTCGCTATATGCGGGGGTTGCGAAGTCACCATCCTCGATATCGGTGAACCGCTGATCGACGTACTCAAGCAAGTGGAAATCGTGCACATGCCAGTCCTGATGGATCACAAGCTCTTCGGTCAGACTGGTGAAAAAACAGAAATGGAAATTCCGGAAGCGGACGTCGGGCTTATCGCGGGCGGAATCCGCAGCGATGAGCACAAGAAACTGGCGCTGGAGATGCGCAAGAAGTGCAAGATCCTGATTGCCCTGGGTTCCTGCGCGACCTGTGGCGGCATCCCCGCGCTTGCCAACCAGAGCACCACGGACGAATTGATGGAGAAGGTCTACCGCGACAGTGTGACAACGGAAAAGAACGGCTTGCCGCGGGAGCAGATTCCAGTGCTGACCGACCGCGTCTATGCCGTTAGCGAAGTCGTCAAGGTGGATGCATTTCTGCCCGGATGTCCCACCACCCCCGACATGGTGGCGGGAGCGCTGATCGCTCTTCTGGAAGGCAAACCTCTGCCTGCCTTGTCCACGAAAAGCGTATGCGACGAGTGCCCGACCAAGCGGGAAAAGAAAGCCGTGTCCACGCTCAAGCGCCGGCTGGAAGCGCCAGAATTCACGCTCGGGGCGCCGCTCACCGAAATGCGCTGCCTGATGGAACAGGGATATATGTGCCTGGGCCCTGCCACGCGTGGCGGTTGCGGCGGCCACGATGGCGTGCCCCGGTGCATCAACGCCTACATGCCGTGCGAGGGATGCTTCGGGCCGCTCTCGGAAAAAGCCAATCCCATGGTGGACATGATGGGAGCGCTGTCGTCGATCGGCCTCGATCCGAAGCAGATTCCGGACCGGGCTGCCACCTTCAACCGTTTTGCCGGCGCGGGCCGCCTGCGGCCGCTTCCCAAGAGGTGAACCATGGCGAAAACATTAGTCATCCAACCTGTCACTCGCATCGAGGGCCACGCCAAGATAACCATCCAACTCAACGACGCCGGCAACGTGGACTTGGCCCGCGTCAATGTGATCGAACTGCGCGGCTTTGAAAAATTCTGCCTGGGCCGGCCGGTCGAGGACATGCCGCGTATTATGCCCCGCATCTGCGGTGTCTGTCCCTGGTCGCATCACCTGGCATCGGCAAAGGCATGTGACGCCGTTTTCGGAGTCGAACCGCCACCCGCTGCCAAAAAGCTGCGCGAGCTATGCAATAGCGTCGCGTTCATGGAAGAGCACATCCTGCACTTCTATTTTCTGGCGGGCGCCGACTTTCTGCTCGGGCCCGACGCCGACTATTCCATTCGTAATGTGGTCGGAATTCTTAAAGCTGCGCCCGAAATTGCCCGGCGGGTGGTCAAGGTGCGGCACCTGGCAGCGCATATGCTGGAAATCCTGGCCGCCAAGGCGATCCATCCGCAGGCGGCGGTGCCGGGCGGATTCAGCAAACCGCTGGCCCCCGAAAACCGTGACCAACTGCGCAAGATGGCCGACGAAACGCTTGATCTGGCCAAGTTCTCCATCGCCTTCGCCAAAGAGAATGTGTTCCCGAAGTACATGGAAACCGTGAAATCTCTCGGCGTGATCACCACCGGCTTCCTCGGTACGGTGAAGGACAACGGCGCGCTCAACCTCTACGATGGAAAGCTCCGGATGATGACGCCCGAAGGCTCATTCGAAGATTTCCCCTACGACCGTTACACCGATTACATCAGCGAGCACATTGAGTCGTGGAGTTACCTGAAATTCCCCTATGCCAAAAAGTGGGGCAGCTTCTCCATGGACCTGGCGAAACCGTCGGGGATTTACCGCACCAACACACTGGCGCGGATGAACGTCTGCGACTTTATCGACACGCCGCTGGCCCAGGCCGAACTGGAGGAATTCCGGCAGAAGTTTGGCCGGCCGGCCCAACTCACGTTGCTCTATAACTGGGCGCGGTTGATCGAACTCCTCTACAACGCAGAAAACGTGATCCGGTTGCTGGAAGATCCCGAGATCACCAGCACCGAAACTCGAGTGAAGGTGACGCCGCGGGCTGCCCGGGGCATAGGGTGTACGGAGGCGCCACGCGGGACGCTCATTCACGACTACACAACCGATGCCGATGGCATGATCACAAACGCCAACTTGATCGTCGGCACCACCCACAACAACGCTCCCATCAACATGTCGGTGACACAGGCCGCCAAGAGTTTGATCCATGACGGCAAGTACGACCAGGGAGTGCTGAATACCGTCGAGATGACGATCCGAGCCTACGATCCCTGCTTCTCCTGTGCAACCCACCGCCTGGATGGGAAGGTTTCGGTCAGGCTGGACATTGTGGACGCAGAAGGCACGTTGCTCGACACTCTCACCAACTAGGAGAAGAAGTGGATGCCGGTCATCGACCAGGATAATCTACCCGAGTATTGCCGAAAGCCCACATTGGTCCTGGGTTGTGGCAATCTTCTGTTCGGAGATGACGGTTTCGGGTGCGCGCTGGTGGAGTACGTGGAATCCCACCATCGCGTGCCCGACGACGTCTGTATGCTGGACGCCGGCACCGGTGTGCGCAATCTCCTCTTCACGCTTTGCCTCAGTCCAGCGCGTCCCCGGCGCCTGCTCATCGTGGACGCCCTGGATGCGGGACGCTCGCAGGGAGAGTTGTTCGAAATCGATCCTGCCGGCATTCCCCCGATCAAGCTGGACGACTTTTCCATGCACCAAATACCTACCTCCAATCTTCTGCGTGAACTGCAGGAAACTTGCGGGGTCGAAGTGCGGGTACTGGCATGCCAGACCGGGCCTCTGCCTAAGGAAATATCTCCCGGGTTGTCGCGAGCCGTCGATGAGGCGCTGCCTCATGCCGCCGAGTGGCTGCTACGCGAGTACCTGCCGGGCAACGGTCGGCCGGACGAACCCGAGAACCAGGAACCGGTTTGCCGGCGACTTTACGAAAAAGGAGAACATGCCTGTCAAGGGTCGGGCTCATGCGATACTTAACCGTGGAAATCATTTTTCGCGGGACAAGGAATGGGACATGCCCAAGAGCGGTAACGGCGATATTACCCACGATTTTCTGGGAAGCACGCGCGTTTTTGCTTCGGCTGTAGAAGAAATTCTGGAAAAACGGCTGCTGGAGGAAATTGCCGGCAAGCAGCTGACGTTGTCGCAGTTCAAACTTCTGAAGATGGTGGCTCTGACGGACGCGCACACCATCAGCGATGTGGCGTTGTTTCTGGGGGTGAGCAACGCGGCCGCCAGCAAGGCGGTGGATAAGCTGGTTCGACGCAAGCTTCTGCACCGGGCGGAGGGGCAACCGGACCGCCGCGAGATTTGCCTCTCCATGACCGAGTCGAGCCGGCGCCTGCTCGCCGCCTATGACGAAAAAAAGGAGCGCAAGCTGGCTGAGATCTTTCGCGGATTCCCAAATGATGAACTAAGACGCGCCGCCCGGTTGCTCGACCGCCTCTCCGCCGGGCTGGTGGATCACCAAACCAATCCCGATGAAGTGTGTCTGCAATGCGGAATCTATTTCCGAGATAAATGCTTGGTGCGTGAACTCGTCAACCGTAACTGCTTCTACCAACCTAATAAACGCCACCTCAAGCGTGGCGAGCCTGCATCAGGCGACGGTACCTCCACAGAAGAACCGCACGTTCTCACACCCTGAGATAGCCGGGCAAGCCATTCTCGGTTCCGGACACCAGACGAGCCTCCGCTCCGCATACGACCTCGGAGAAATTTTGGCGATGCTGGCAAGATCCGCAAAAGCCAGTCCCAGGTCGCGGAAGACTTCTACCGTGATATGCCACTCGCCGTCCCACTTCATGGAGAAGCGGTCGGTGCGCTCGGGCATGGTCGTGCCCTTGTATTGCTTCACCCAGTGGCCATCGGGCAACTTGATCTTGTCGATCGCGTCGCTCATCTTCATGATGGCGTACACAGGGCTTTCTTCTCCGCCCGCCACATCTCCCGTCACGTAGACCACCGGCTGCAAATTCTTGCGGTACACACTGGTATCGATGGTGGTCTGTTGCAGATTCGTCACTTCTTGCAACGCACGAAGAGCGTCGAAATTCGCGAAGCATTTGGCATGTGACCGGATGTGGGTAAGACCCTGCCCACCGAAGGTCTCGCTGGGGCACTCGACTCGCGAAGGTACGAGAAGCCGATACTATGCAAACGCATGAAACTCCAACATGGTTGAAGACGCCACCTCATTTTTCTGCCATTTGGTACAGCGATTGCTGCGTGCTAGAGGTAAATCAAAACAGGATTCATGCTGGACGGACTAGCGAGAAGCGCGAACTCGCCGCCGCGCGAAGTGTCAGGCCCGGGACGACGGTCAATGACTGAAACTGTCGGCGGCCGCTGCAAACGCCGATAAAACGGTCGCGCTTCAACCCGCAGGAATAAAGGCCGGCCTCTAAACAAACGGGCCGATCCAGGGAGCCAGAAAACAACGATGGGCAAGAATTCCAAAAACAACAAGAAACCAAAATCAACGCTGGAGAGTAACACTCAACCGTCCGCCATCAACGGCCAACCAAAGGCCGGAAAAAAGATCGGAAAAAACGGGTACGAGGCCGAGATATTCAGGCTACAAGTTGAGCTGGTCAAGCTCCAGGACTGGGTCAAGGCGACCAACGCCCGCATTGTGATCATTTTCGAAGGACGAGACGCTGCCGGCAAAGGCGGGATGATCAAGCGCATCATGGAGCGTGTCAGCCCGCGCATCTTTCGCGTGGTAGCCCTCCCCTCGCCAACCGAGAGGCAGAAGACACAGCTCCATGCCCAGCGCTACGTTGAACGACTGCCCGCCGGAGGTGAAGTCGTCATCTTCGACCGGAGCTGGTATAACCGTGCCGGTGTTGAGTACGTGATGGGCTTTTGTACTGAGGAAGAGCACAGGCAATTTCTCAGGGACTGTCCCATCTTCGAGAGCTTTCTGGTGAGCCAGGGCATCATCCTTCTGAAGTATTGGCTCGAAGTATCGGAAAAGGAACAGCACAAGCGCTTCCTCGCGCGAATTGAAGATCCTTCCAAGCGCTGGAAGCTCAGTCCCATGGACTTGGAATCGCACCGCCGTTGGTACGACTACTCACGCACCCGGGATGTGATGCTTGCGGCCACGGACACAGCCGCGTCGCCCTGGTACATCGTTCCGTCAGACGACAAAAAACGCGCCCGCCTGAACTGCATTGCGCACATA
>PLIC01000012.1 GCA_003139995.1 Candidatus Acidiflorens stordalenmirensis
GACGCCAACTGCCTGTTGTCGGTTTTTGATCACTGCCTGCGCAGCCGGAATTACGTCAATGTGGTAGTGGCAGGCAAGCACGCCCTCCCGCAATGGCTGACCATGGACGCGGCGGTCGTGCATTGCACGGAAGNNGACACGCCCACGCTGGAGATCCTGGCCGCGGTTTCCATCCTTCGCCAGCATCTGCCCGATTTGAAAATCCGGGTGATCAATGTGGTTGATCTCATGAAGCTGCAATCCAGCTCGGAGCACCCGCACGGACTGACCGAGCAGGATTACGACTCGCTCTTCACGACAGATAAACACATCATATTTGGCTTTCATGGATACGCGTCGCTAGTCCACCGTCTGACCTATCGCCGGACCAACCGCAACTTGCACGTGCGGGGCTACAAGGAAGAGGGTACGATCACGACGCCCTTTGACATGAGGGTGCAGAACGATCTGGACCGCTTCCACCTGGTGCAAGACGTGGCGGATCGCCTGCCGCACCTAGGTTCCAAAGGCGCCTACCTGAAGCAGCAGATGCGGGACAAGCTCATCGAGCACAAGCAATATATCGATCAGTACGGCCAGGACATGCCGGAAATCCGGAACTGGAAGTGGAGTCAAGACGGAACGCAAAAGGAAAACCGCTAGCGGAGAAGGCGCGAGCGCCTGAACCAATCTTACGGTGGATAAGCGGGAGCGAACGAGGAAAAACAAATTGACCTTTATCGAATCAAGGGAGTTCCCAATGCCCATACAACTCAATGAAGAAAACAGCGGAAAGGTGCTCGCCATTCACGTCAGCGGGAAGCTGGTAAAGGCGGATTACGGGCACTTTGTGCCCGAGTTCGAGCGACGCGTCCGCCAACACGGAAAATTGCGTGTGCTGGATAAGAAGTGGCAGCACGGCACGACCGGAAAGAATGCTTGACGCCGGACAATATACCGATAGATGGCGTCTCGACAGCGGTCTCGCTGTCCCTCGCTCAATGCTTTCAACTCTGATCCCAGCCAGATGTCGGTAGGGATCTCGAATGAATAAGTTACGTGTTATCAATACGGACGGTGGGACCGAATCCCTCCCTCTCCGCGAATCGGCTGTCGATATCCAACTTTGAGATTGTAGGGCAGCGCCATCGAGTCGCAGGGCTCGGAGTTCCCGGCAGTGGTGATCCCGCTTGCCACGCAGCACTACATGCTGCTGCAACGCAACCTAATCTACACGGGGATCACTCGGGGCAAGCGACTGCTCGTGCTGATCGGGCAGAAGAAGGCGCTGGGCATCGCAGCCCGCAACGACCGTCCACAGAGGCGGTATTCGGGGCTCCCCACCAGTTTGAGAAGTGACATGCGGACGACGTTGGCTTGAGAGGAAGCTCCCCACCCCGAAGTGCAATAATTGGAGCCTGAAAGGTTGCAGTCATGAAGAGCAGGCAGGGGTACAAGGGATACGTTATCGTGGCACGGTCATGCGAGCTACGAGAAGGCGAGTTCTCGGCAGAGTTCTCCGTCGAGGAACACGAGGCGGATGGGGTGACAGAAAACCAGTTTTACCTGCCCGGATCACCGCGGCGCAATGCTGCCGAAGCATAGGTACTTGATTTCGAGGTATTCTTCGATACCGTATTTCGAACCTTCCCGACCCAGTCCCGACTCCTTGACTCCGCCGAAGGGAGCGACCTCGGTCGAAATCAGACCCGTATTAATACCGACGATGCCATACTCGAGTGCCTCAGCAACGCGCCACACCCGAGCTATGTCGCGCCCGAAGAAATACGCGGCCAGACCGAACTGGGTATCATTCGCGAGAGCGATGGCGTCCGCTTCTGTTTTAAACCGAAACAGCGGCGCCACTGGTCCAAAGGTCTCCTCGCTTGCAATCGCCATCCCCGGTGTGACACCGGTCAGGATGGTCGGCTCGAAAAAGCGGCCACCCAAGGCATGACGGCGTCCCCCAACAAGAACCGTCGCGCCTTTCGACGTCGCGTCACGAATGTGGTCCTCCACTTTCTCCACTGCACTGTCGTCGATCAACGGCCCTTGTGTGGCGCCAGGCTCGAAACCGGGGGCGGGTTTGAGCGACTTGACGGCAGTCGCGAGTTCTGCGGCAAATGCATCGTGAATGCTGTCCTGAACAAGAAAGCGGTTCGTACAAACGCAGGTTTGGCCAGTGTTTCTGTACTTCGAGGCCACCGCACCCTCGACGGCCGCGTCCAGATCGGCGTCGTCAAAGACGATGAAGGGAGCGTTGCCACCAAGTTCGAGTGACAATTTCTTCACGGTACTCGAACACTGCGCCATTAACAGTTTGCCGATTTGCGTGGAACCCGTGAACGAGAGCTTTCTCACCACAGGATGGGAAGCGAGTTCGGCGCCGATTTCGCTCGCTTTCCCTGTAATCACATTGAATACACCCTTCGGCACACCGGCGCGTTCGGCAAGTTCCGCTAACGCGAGTGCGGAGAACGGGGTCTGGGATGCTGGCTTAAGCACAACCGCGCAACCGGCGGCGAGTGCTGGGGCAACTTTGCGTGTGATCATCGCGAGCGGAAAATTCCAGGGAGTAATGCAAGCAACAACACCCACCGGCTCTTTCACAACGACAATCCTTTTGTCCGATTGGTGGGCGGGAATAGTATCGCCATAGACGCGCTTAGCTTCCTCGCCGAACCATTCGAGAAATGACGCCGCATACGCGACCTCGCCTCGCGATTCGGCTAACGGCTTTCCTTGTTCGAGTGTCATCAAATGGGCAAGGTCTTCCTGGTTCGACATCATCAGATCGAACCAGCGCTTGAGCACGGTGCCGCGTTCTTTCGCAGTCCGCTTGCGCCAAATGGGGAACGCTCGAACAGCCGCGTCAATCGCCTGAAGCGTCTGTGCAGCCCCCATTCTCGGGACCCTTCCAATAACCTTGCCTGTTGCGGGATCGTCAACGTTGATTTCCTCGCCGCCGAGCGCCCCAACCCACGTTCCGTCTATGTAGCAAGCCTGGCGAAACAGCAGTGGATCTTGCAGCGTTATTTCTGTCGCAATTCTGGACATAACGTACCTCCTAAAGACTGGGAGTTATCGACTGCTGCGTTGCAACGTCCCATTTCGTGGTGATTCCTCGTCTTTGGCTCCCACAGTCACATTCCTTCACTAGTCGAGAGCGGGGCTGGCCAGATGCCACTCGGTTGACTGCTCGTACGCGTGTGCGACCTTCAGGATTGTCGCTTCCTCGAATGCCCTGCCGGCGATTTGGAGGCCGATGGGCAAGCCAGTTGAACCAAATCCGCAGGGCACAGAAATTGCCGGGAGATCGGTCAGATCGTAGGGGATGTTGAAACGAACAAACGCGTCAACGATGTGTTCCCGCCGGTCTCCCGATTGCACCCACACTTGACCAACTACGGGCGGGAAGGCTGGCACGGTTGGAGAAACGATGACGTCCGCGTTCCCAAATGCGTCGTTGAAGTTCCGCTGCAACCAGGCGCGTGCCCGTTGGCTCTTCACATAATCGGAAGCCAGCAGAAAGCGCCCGGCCTCCAGGTCAGTGCGCACCCCTGGTCCGTATGCGTCTGCTTGCTTCTTGAGATATTGCTCGTGATAAGAAGCCGCTTCCGCCAAATTGATATGTGCTTCCATGGCTGCGCAGTTTTCCAGCCCAGGAATGTCGATCTCCACGGCCTTCATGCCCAGCGCCTCTAACTTTCTTATCGCTCGGTTCACCGCGTACCCGATCTCCGGATCGACGTGATCAAGAAAGAAGTGCAGCGGTATCCCCACGCGAAGACCGCGAATGTCGCCCATCATCTCTTTTTGGTAGTCCGGAACAAATCGTGAACTGGAGGATAGATCCTTCGAGTCCGGCCCGGCAGTGGCACTCAGAACAATCGCGGCATCTTCCACTGTCTTCGCGATCGGCCCCACATGATCGAGAGACCACGCCAAAGGAATTGCGCCGTGCCGGCTCACGCGGCCGTAAGTCGGCTTGAGACCAACAACGCTGCATACCGCCGACGGAATGCGGATGGAGCCTCCGCTGTCGGAAGCCAAGGACGCAGCACACTGCGAACTTGCCACCGCAGCGCCTGACCCGCCGCTCGATCCGCCGGGTACGCGCATAGCGTCCCACGGATTGCGGGCCGGACCATAATGCGGGTTATCGCTGGTGACGCCATAAGCAAACTCATGCATGTGTGTCTTGCCGATCATCACCATGCCAGCTTCATGCAGTTTTGCGACCGCCGTGGCATCGTAGTCAGGAACCCAGTTCGCAAGAATCCTGGACCCCGCGGTTGTCCGCACTCCGCGGGTTGCGAAAAGATCCTTGATCGAAATCGGTATTCCATGCAACGGCCCGCGGTAATAGCCGTGCCGTATTTCATCTTCTGCGCGAATTGCGGCCTGTCGGCCTTTTTCTTCTGTGATCGTGATGAAACTGTTCAGTTTGGGCTGCAGCCGATGAATTCTCTGCAACGTCGCATCGAAAAGCTCGACTGGAGAAATCGCCCGTTTCCGCAAGAGTGGTGCCAGTTCAGAAATGGGTCGCGAGATGAGTTCTTCCGTCATCGTGCGGATCAACGTGCGGAAAAGGTAATGGCTGGCTCGATCCCCCCCAGGTCGAGGGAGCGCAGCGACTTGGAATCCTCAAGAATTGCACTGACCAGCGTCGCAGTCGGTTCGACCCATCGATGCTCCAACTTGGTTCCTGTCAAGCTGGACATCGACTGCAGCGCGTCACCAACTTTGGTGTCTTGGGCCAGCAATCGCGGCTTGGCAAGAAGCACGGCAATACCGGCACCGCCACCTCGGATCCACGCTCTGCGACTAAAAATCGCCATTGGCGAGTTTTCTTTCATCTTGCCTCTCCTCTAATTCCGAATGGCAACGCCGGCCGGTGCAGAGACCGACGCTAGCGCAGCCGCTAAGACTGAAAAACCCTCTTCCAACTGGTCGTCTGTAACCACCAGAGGGAGGAGCAACCGAATCACATTGCCGTATGTTCCAGCTGACAAGATGATGAGGCCGTGTTGCCAGCAATACTTGATAATGTTTTCTGTTTCCTCTTTGGCTGGTTTTCGCGTGCCCCGGTCGCGGACCAGTTCGAATGCGCGCATGGCTCCCATGCCGCGAATGTCGCCGATCAGAGGGAACTCCGCCTCCCACTCTCGCGTGCGTTGGCCTATCCACTCGCCAATGCGAACCGCGCGGGCAACAAGTTGCTGGTCGTCGAACATCTTCAGCACCGCCAGCGCCGCCTCGCAGGCCACAGGATTGCCAACGTAAGTCCCTCCCAGCCCCCCGGGGGTGGCAGCATCCATGATTTCGGCGCGGCCCGTCACCGCCCCGAGTGGAAGACCCGCGGCGATTGACTTCGCGGAGACGATCAGATCGGGCTCCATACCCAATTGCTCGCAAGCAAACAACGTACCCGTGCGGCCGAAGCCGGTCTG
>PLIC01000103.1 GCA_003139995.1 Candidatus Acidiflorens stordalenmirensis
GATACCTGTGAGCCTCCGCCGATTCCGGATCCAGTTTGACGGCGCGGCTCAGTTTTGGCAGTGCGTCGTTGGGATGCCCCTCGATAAGAAGCATCTCGCCGTACTTCAGATTGGCCGCGAAGTGATCGGGATCGATTCTTAAACTACTCTCAAGCTCTGCCGTGGCCTCGGGGACGTGCTTCAAGTGCAGCTGGACGAACCCCAGAAAGAAATGTAACTGCGCGGAATCGGGGGTGTATCCCACCGCCGCCTGCACCTCGGGGAGCGCGGCCTCCCACTGTTTCGTCTTGACCAGAACCCACCCCAGTTCATAATGTGCTGCCGCGGAGTCAGGCATTTTCTCTACTGCGATGCGATATATGGGCAATGCTTCCTGATACCGGCGCTCATGGGATAAGGCGCGACCCAGTTCCATGTAGACACCGGACATGTCGGGCTCCAGCCGTAACAATTCGCGCAGGCCCGCAATCCCCTCATCGTAACGATCTTCTTCGAAATCTACGGCCGACCGGTGGAACCTGTTCGCAATTTCGATCTTGTCTTTCGGATCGATCGCCCCTCTCTCTTTACTATTCGCTCCCGCGCTATCGGAAGCCATGTAGCCAAGCGCTCGCAGCTTTTCCGCCTGCGCAGGATCCAGTTTTGCCGGCTCGGTCTGGACACTGCTGGTCTTCTGCTGGAAGTTCATCAGTTGCGACTCCAGGGTGTCGGCAACGGCTCTGGAGTCGAGCGCGAGATTCTTAACGGCACCGGGATCGGAGGATTGGTCGTACAGTTCCCGCCTCGGCGCCTGAACGTAGAGGTATTTTCCGGTTCGCCAGGAACTCAATTCGCTCCACCCGAACGTGTGAGCATAATTTGACTCGGAATAAACGGACCGTTCTAGCACTTTTCCTTTGCCGGATGCCGATTGCGCCGCATCCATCTTCGCTGCATCGATCTTCACTTCATCGGTCTTCACTTCATCGATCAATGGAAAAAGCGACTGCGCCTGCATCGTCGCCGGAGCAGGGATCCCGGCCGCCTCCAGCAACGAGGGCGCCACCTCCGCTAGCGCCACGCGCTCGTCGATGCGCTTTCCCTCAAGGCGTTTTCCCCCGAGCCGCCCCGCCGGAAGTTTCAACAGAAGCGGAACATGAATGGTCTCGTCATACAGAAACATTCCGTGCCGCTCTTCTCCGTGCTCGCCGAAAGCTTCCCCGTGGTCGGCGGCAATGGCGATGAGTGTGTCTTTATACAAGCCGTGCTTCCGCAACACGTCCATAACGCCGCCAATAACCGAATCCGTATATGCGATCTCACCGTTGTACGGCTCGGAGGCGTAGCGCGTTTTAAACGGCTCCGGAGGATCATACGGATCGTGCGCATCGTAAAAATGCACCCAGATAAAAAACGGTCCCTGCGAGTGGCGGCTCAGCCAGTCGATGGCGCGTTTGGCAACGTCTTCAGCGCGCCGTTCGATGCTGTGGTAGCGGTCTTCGCCGGGCTTGCGCTCATGAAAATGGGCGTCATACACATCGAAGCCGCGGTCGAAGCCGGGGGCCGTTCCCGCCGGATCGAGAATATAGGCCCCGATGAACGCCGCAGTCGAATAACCATGCTGATGGAGGAGGTCGGGCAGATAGGGGAGGTCCTTGCCCAGTGGCGAGCCCAGGTCCTCGACATGGTTGTACTGAGGATAGGTTCCCGTCAGCAAGACGGCGTGCGATGGAGTGGTCAGCGGAACCTGCGCGTACGCTCGCGTGAAGACCACGCTCTGGCGTGCCAGCGCATCGAGATTAGGTGTCAGGCCGCGCTTCGATCCAAGAAAACCCATGCGATCGGCCCGGGTCGTGTCGAGCGTGATCAGGATGATGTTGGGCGGTTTCGCGCTTGCCGATGGAGCGCTGGCGGCCTTGGGCGCGGTGGCGCCGCCTGCACCCAGCACAAGGAAAACAAGGAGTAGGCGCCGGAAAACCTGCATAGGGGATGGAAAAAAGTCTAGCACACGCCATGCTGAATGTAACCGGGATTGTTTCGATTTCTTGCGAATATTTACGATTCCTGATAAAGTCCGCATCTGGACCTGTCACAACGGGCGAAGTTCTGGAATTCGTGGACAAGAAACCTGGAGGCAAATGAACTTTATAGGAAGGCCGTGGAAGCAAGCTCTTATCTTCATCGTGTTGTGTTCGCCTTTGGCCATGAGCCAAACCGAGGACCTCAAGGCGCTATTGCGCAACATCCATGCGGTGGGCACTCATGCCAATGAAGAAGAGGGCCCGGCGGCAATCGCAGTCATTGGGGAGCATGCATTTCCTGTGGTCGTGGGCGAAGCGGAGGGAAAGACCATACTGCCGGTTGTGGCCGCCGCACGATTCGGAAAAGGACGCGTGGTCGCCCTGGCAGAGAAGGGTTTGTTGGGCGATGTGAGTGGCGCTCCGGTTCACGACGACGACAAATTCCTTGCTAATGCGATCGCGTGGGTCCGAGATGGCAAGCTTCGTGGCGGCACGCTTCGCGACGATAACACGCGAATTCGGGTCATCCAGCTTCCCGGCATGGCCGAGCATCTGCGGGCTGCCGGATATGCCGCGGCGCAGAGCGATTCGTCGTGGAGCACGTCCAACTGTGACGTGATCGTGGCCGCTGTGGATACGGTGAGCGCGGCGCAGGCCACAGATCTACGCAAATTCCTCACACACGGAGGCGGTTTGATCCTTGCAGCCTCCGTATCGCACTGGGAAGACCAGAGTACAAACGGCGAGACGGTCGCGGAATATCCCGGCAACGCGATTCTTGCACCAGTGGGCATTCTGTGGACCGACGTGGATGTGAGGGGAAACGCGGATGCCGCTTACGCGGCGCGACAGGACATTCCGCCGATGGCCAGCGTGTCTCCTGCGTTGCTGGCAATCCGCACGCTGCGGGAAGGCAAGACACCGTCGGCTGCCGAATTGGACCAGGCGTCGCGTGTACTCATGACCACAGCGGGAATCGTGCCGGCGGAAGATCGGTTGTTCCTTCCGCTATTTCGCAAAGTCATGGAGGGATTCCATCCCGATCACTTTCCTTCCGCGAAGAATCCGGTCGCAAAGGCCGATGTATTGACTCGGCTCGCCATTGCGCTGGATCGCCGCAATATGGACGTCGCTCATCCGGAAAAAATGCGCCCCTACCCCTCGGCCGCGGAATTTCCCGGCGCGGTGCCGTCCACAGCCAAAGCCGTGACCAAGAACATTGTGGTTGACACCAGCCATCCCCGCTGGCACAGCACCGGCCTCTATGCCGCCCCGGGACAGATCATTCTGGTGGATGTGCCGGCGAGCGCGGTCAATCATGGTTTGAAAGTGCGGATCGGAGCGCACACCGACACACTCTGGCACCTGGACCGATGGGAGCGGTTTCCCGATATTTCCTTGGTCTTCCCCATTCGCGGCGAACACGTTCGTGCGGCCAATCCTTTCGGAGGTTTGGTTTATCTTGAGGTTCCGGAAAAGACAGCAGTGAGCAGTTTTACGGCGACGGTCAGCGGAGCTGTGGAATCCGCGCGCTTCGTTCTAGGAGAAACAACTCCCGAGCAGTGGGCGCAGGCTCGGCGCGACTCGCTGGCTCCTTGGGGTGAGGTGGAGTCTGGCAGCCTAATTCTGACTGCACCACTGGCGGACCTGAAGAAACTGGACAATCCCGATGAATTGCTGGGCTTCTGGGACAAAATCATGATGGCGCAAGCTGACCTTGCCGGCTGGTCCCCGGTTCCAGCCTCGCCCGAGCGCATTGTTTTCGATCAGCAGATTTCCGCTGGATATCTCCACTCGGGATATCCCGTCATGGGGCCCCTGTCGTTAGCAAGCCCGTCGCTTTCCACCGCATACATGCAACGGTCCGAGGACTTCGAGGGAGGCCGCTGGGGTTACTACCATGAACTGGGACACAACCATCAGAGCGACGATTGGACCTTCCGCGGCACCGTTGAAGTCACGGTGAACCTCTTCTCGCTGTACTCATTCGAAGCGGTGAATGGGGTTCCGGTTGCGAAGAATCCACGCGGCTCGGCTGAGTTCAGAAAGAAGGAGATGGCGCACCTGGATTGGAAGAATCCGGATTTCAGCAAGCTGGACCCCTTCCAGGCGCTGGTCATGTACGAGCAATTGCAGCAGGCCTTTGGGTGGGATACTTTCAAGACGCTCTTCCGGAAATACCGTGCGCTGCTTGACGCGGAGCGGCCCAAGACCGATCTGGAAAAGCGGGACCGGTGGATGGTGGAGTTTTCCCACCAAGTAGGGAAGAATCTGGGACCGTTCTTTCAAGCATGGGGCGTCGAGACCACGCCTGAAGCGCGGGCTTCGATCCGCAACCTGCCGTGCTGGGCGCCGGAAGAGTTGCCCGTCCAGCCCTGCGCCGTAAACTGACGAGTATTACCGACCGATCTCGTCGGAGGAGATTCCTCGTATGTCTCGAATTGCGCGTCCGCACAGGCCCGCACTGATGTTGACAGCAACAGCGTTGTGGTTGGTCCTGGCCGCGGGCCACAGCCTTGCGTCTGATTCTTCCGCCTCCTCCGTCGTCCCTGTGCGCGTGTGGCAGGACACCATCACCATCCCTAGCTATGAAGAGGGTCTGCCCGACCCCAATCCGCCGTTTGACTATTCCGTCCAAGACTACCGGTACAACTACCCCTATACGTTGCTCTCGAACTTGATCGGCCGCTCCGCCCCGAGACAGTGGCGTGCTCTGAATCTGGAGAATGAATTTCTCAAGTGCACGGTGCTGCCGGACCTGGGTGGCCACATTTACCGCTGCACGGACAAGCGCAACGGCGCGGAGTTGTTCTATGCCAACCCTTCGGTAAAATTTGCACGGATTGCCTACCGGGGAGCCTGGGCCGCACTGGGAGTGGAGTTTAACTTCCCGGTTTCGCATAACTGGATGACCGTGTCGCCCGTGGATTTTTCGATGTCCACAGCCCCCGATGGAAGCGCGTCGGTCTGGGTGGGCAATCAGGACCGGGTCTACGGCATGCAATGGCAAGTGCAGCTCACTCTGCGGCCGGGCCAGGCGGCGCTCGAAGAGCATGTGACCCTCTACAACCCGAGCAGCTCGCGCCATCGTTTTTACTGGTGGACCAACGCCGGGGTGCAGGTGTGGGACGACAGCAAGCTCTACTATCCGCAGCAGTATTCGGTGTTCCATGGGTTCACCGATTTGGACACCTGGCCGGTGAATTCGGCGGGGGTCGATTTGAGCGTGGTGGGAAATCACAAGTATGGGCCGGTTTCACGATTCAGCTACGGCAGCGCGGAGCCTTACATGGCGATCTATCATCCTCACACCCATGCCGGACTGGCGCATTACTCTACTCGGGACGACTTGCCCTCAAAAAAGATCTTTTCCTGGGGAAGCGACGCGGATGCGCTGAACTGGCGCGAGGCCCTTTCCGACAATCACAGCGCCTATGTGGAGTTGCAGGCGGGCTTGTTCCGGGACCAGGAGACGCATGGGTTTCTTGAACCGCAGCAGTCGATACACTTCTCCGAGTACTGGATTCCGATTCGGGACCTGGAGGAAGTGACGCGCGCCAATGGCAACGCGGTGCTTTCTCTGTCGCGGAACGAGCCGGCGGATTCCCGCAGCGCATCGCTCACGCTTTCGCTGAATGTCACGTGCGAGTTCCCGCAGGCAACCGTGACGGTGAGCGACGGCACGCGGACATTTTCCAGTGAGCGCGTTTCGCTTTCTCCCAAGAGCACATGGCACAAACAGTATGCGGGATTGCCAGCGGCGGCAGCCTATACGGTAACCGCCACCGATCATGAGGGGAACGTCATACTTAGTCATACCGAAGGCCATTATGACTTCACTCCTAAGTCGGAAATTCCGGCTAAGCTTCCGCCTGCATATACCTATCCTCCCGCCAATCAGAGAAGCGAAGACGACTTTGTAGAGTTCGGCGCGGATCAGGAGAGGGATGGGAAGCTGCTCGATGCGCGTGCGACTTACGCGGAGGGCGTGAAGCGGTTTTCCGGGAGCGTGGCCTTGCATCAGGCCTTGGGTCGTCTTGAGGTTGCGCTGATGCAGTACGCCGCGGCGGCTGAGGATCTCCAATTTGCCCTTGATCGGGTCAGCAACGATCAGGAGGCCGCGTATTATCTCGGCCTGGCACAGCTCATGCAAGGAGAGCCTGGCAGCGCCCGCCGTTCGCTGGAAACCGCCGAGCAATATGGCACGTACCGTCCGGCGGCACGATTTGAACTGGCCGCGCTGTCATCCCGGCAGGGACGGCTCGACGAAGCGCAGCGCATGCTGGAAAGCGTAGTGGCTGAAGCTCCGGGTGAATTCCGGATCGGTGCTCTGAACGTCTCCCTGCTGCGGTTGACGAACCATGGATCGAAGGATCATGGGGCGCTGGCCAAGGAGCGCCTCGCCGTCTTGGAGCGCGCCCTCCCGACCGACTCCTTCCTGCGCTATGAGGCCGTACGCCTTGGCCAGCCAGACGCCGCGCTGTGGGAGCATCTCGCCGCCGATCCCGAGCGCATTCTGGAAATTGCCGCGCAATATATGCACTTTGGGTTGTATGGCGAGGCGATCGATTTGCTCGCTCATAACTTTCCCGCCAGTGCGCCCGGCACGAGCGATCCCGGCACACCCCAACCGGCGCAGTATCCACCGATCGCCTACTATCGCGGCTATTGCCGCTATGCCATGGGACAGGATGGCTCCGCGGACTTCACCGCCGCCGCTGCTATGCCCACGGCTTATGTGTTCCCGAACCGTCCCGAAGAATTGGAAGTCTTGCGTCGAGCGATTGCCGCCAACCCCAAGGATGCCAGTGCACGTTTCTTATTGGGATCCCTGTATATGACAGGCGGGATGGTGGAGCAGGCTTTAGCGGAGTGGGAGTCCGCCCGCCAGATTCGTCCCGGAATTCCAACATTGCTGCGCAGCATGGGCTACGCCACACTGGCTTCTCACGGGTCGCTGGAGCGCGCCTTGGAACTCTTCACCGAGGGAGCCAGACTGGATGCCAGCAATGCCAGTGTCTATCTGGGTCTCGAACAAGCCCAGCAAGCCGCGGGGCGCCCGGTGGAGGACCGTATTCACGCGTTGAAGATGTTTCCCCCGGACCTGAACCCGCCCTCGGAACTGGTGTTTCAGTTGGCGCGCGATCTGGCCGAGGCCGGACGCTTCGACGAAGCGAAGCAGCAGCTTGCCTCCCACTTTGTGGCGCGCGAGGAAGGCGGCATCGGTCTGCGCCAGGTCTATCTCGATATCCGCATACAAGAAGCGCGCGCGTTATCCGGGCAAAGTCATTGCGATGCCGCTCGGGAACTGCTCCGGCATTTGAGCGATGCCGTACCGGCGCTAAGTCTCACGCAGGGAGAACTCGCGCTCGAACTCAAATCTGAATCCCGGCAGAAGGAACTTGCCTCGATTGAGAACACATGCAGGAAATAGCCTGATCCGCCAATCGCGGATGTGTGGAATGAAAACATCCATCGGGACTGAACACAGAACCCGACCACGGAAATTTACTCAACTTACTGGGAGAATATCGCCGATGACGCATGCGCGGAGTGCCCTAAGCACGCACCCAACCGGAGGTTTTACATTGCGACTCTTACTTGGAATGTTTGCGTACGTCGGCCTCCTTTTGGCGCTTGCGATCGTTGCCTCCGCCCAAGATAAAGATAAAGATGTTCACTACGGAGTGGGCACATGGGACGCGGACTCCTACGGTAACCACCGCGCCGTGGTGCGAGTGCGCGGGTCCGGCGAGGCCGTCTGGGCCCATCTGCCGTGGCGCCGCCGCGACCAGAACCCAGATGCAAAAGAAGTCATGGTGGTGGACGCGAAGACGGGCCATCGCGTTCGCAATGTAGTTCGCGTCGCCGTAAACCGCGAGTATGGCGACTTTGTCTTTGAACCGGTGAGCGGGCTTGGAGATTATTATTTCTACTATCTTCCCTACACCGGAACGATCCATTCGCCGTATCCCAAGATCACCTATCTAACTCCAAAGCCAACTGCCAGCTTGGAATGGTTGACGCGCAACGATCTTCTTCACCCTGAAACAGCGCAAGGGAACCGCAATAAGTTTCCCGCCGCTAACGTAGTCGAGTTCCAGTCCGTGGACGAGTTCAACAGTTTCTATCCCATGGAGGTGATCGCCACCAGCGCGGAAACCGCTCATCTTCTGGCCCAATATCCCCAAGCGGCGTATCTTGTCTTCCCCGAGGACCGTCGCAATGCTATCCGCATGACCTCCGATCTGCCAGCTTTGTGGACGCAACGCGGTCCTGGCGGCCCGTTTCGGGGGGAAGCGGCGCGGGGTGAGTTTTATGCGTTTCAGCTCGGAGTCTGGGCCGCGCGCGCGCCGCTTTCCAATCTGCAAGTGAAGTTCGGCGATCTGCAATCCGAGGGCAGCGGGGTGACTATCCCGCCCGATGCGTTTCGCTGTTTCAACTTAGGCGGAGTGGATTGGCAGGGCACGCGATTCACGCGCGCCGTCTCCGTCGCACAAAGAACCGTGGCGCCGCTCTGGTGTGGAGTGCAGGTACCCGAAGAGGCTTCGGCAGGACTCTATCGCGGCGAGTTGACGGTTACGGCCGAAGGCAAGAGCGAGACGCCAATCGCTATCGAGCTAGCCGTCGGCCCTGAGAAGATTCGTAACTCCGGGGACGACGATCCCTGGCGGCTGTCGCGGCTGCGCTGGCTGGATTCGCAACTGGCGGCGGACGACGAGTTAGTCCCGCCTTACTCCCCCGTCGAGGTCCACGATAACCAGATCGGCATTCTGGGACGGCGGGTGACTCTTGCGGCCACTGGAATTCCATCCTCGATTCAAAGCTTTTTCGATATTGAGATGACTCATCTTGCGGAAGCGCCTCGGGAAGTTCTCGCCGCTCCGATTACTTTGCTTGTCGAGGACGCCCATGGCCGTGTTCTACCGTGGGTGAGCGACGGCGTCCGGTTCACGAAACGAGCGCCAGGCGCGGCGGCGTGGGAGTCCCACAGCCACGCTGGCCCGGTGAAAATGGACCTGCACGCCCAGATGGAATTCGACGGCAACATTGAGTTCACGCTTGCCCTCGACTCCACCGCTGCGGTGAAGCTCAACGACCTTCGTCTAGAGATTCCCCTGGCGGCCGATGTGGCGCGCTACGCCATGGGATTGGGTCTGAAGGGTGGAGCGCGTCCCGCGAGCTTCGATTGGAAGTGGAACATAAAGCGCAACCAGGACAGCGCATGGGTCGGCGACGTGAACGCGGGTCTTCAGTTCACACTGAAGGACGATCATTACGCCCGCCCGCTGAATACCAACTTCTATCAGTCGCAGCCTCTGGTCATGCCCGTTTCATGGGATAACCTCGGACAGGGAGGCTGCCGCTTTGCCGAGCCGGACAACAAGACGAATGACACGACCTACCTCGTAACCTGCTACAGCGGCCCGCGCACGCTGGTTCCGGGCCAGACGCAGCATTACAACTTCCGCCTGCTGCTCACCCCTTTTCATACCATCAACACCCAGGCACAGTGGAGCACTCGCTTCTTTCACGCTTTCAAGCCGCTCGATGAGGTTGCGGCGACCGGAGCCAACACTATCAATATCCACCATGCGACCGCCATCAACCCCTACCTCAATTACCCGTTCCTCCGTCCCGCGGAGATGAAGGCATACATCGACGATGCCCACCAGCGCGGGATGCGGGTCAAGATTTATTACACGGTTCGCGAGCTGACCAATCACGCCCCCGAGCTCTTTGCGTTGAAGAGCCTTGGCAGTGAGGTGATCGCTCCCGGCACGGGCGGCGGTTTTTCCTGGTTGCAAGAGCACTTGGATGGAAACTACATCGCAGCCTGGCATGTGCCGGAACTGAAAGACGCGGCGGTGATCAACACCGGCATCTCGCGCTGGCATAACTTCTATGTGGAAGGCTTGCGCTGGCTGGTCGAGAATGAAGGAATCGACGGCCTCTATCTCGACGACGTGGCTTTTGATCGCACGACCATGAAGAGAGTGCGAAAGGTACTTACTCGCGGCCGTCCCAATCCCTTCATTGATCTGCACTCGGCCAACCAATTTGATGTCAACGATGGCTTTGCCAGCAGCGCCAATCTTTACCTGGAGCATTTTCCGTTTATCGACCGGCTCTGGTTTGGCGAGTATTTCGACTATAACTCGGCTCCGGACTATTGGCTCACCGAGATTTCCGGCATCCCTTTCGGCCTGATGGGGGAAATGCTTCAGGATGGCGGGAACCCCTGGCGCGGTATGATCTTCGGCATGACCAACCGGATGCCATGGTCCGGCGATCCGCGTCCGCTATGGCACTTGTGGGATGAGTTTGGAATGCAGCAAACGCGCATGATCGGCTTCTGGGTGCCGTCGAGCCCGGTGAGGACAGGAAATCCATCGGTTCTCGCCACGGTCTATCAGGCCGATGGCCGGGCACTGGTCGCGGTCGCCAGCTGGGCGAAAGATCCCACCGAGGTCAAGCTCAGCATTGACTGGAAAGCTCTAGGAATTGATCCTGCGGACGCCACCATCACCGCTCCCGCCATCGCTAACTTTCAGGATGCGGCCAGCTTCAGACTCGAACAGCCAATCCCAGTTCAACCCGGCCGGGGCTGGCTATTCTGGATCGTGGGCCACCGCCGCGCTGACGCGCCTCATTCATAACAGCATTCATAACAGCGAAATCGACGGCTTATAGCTTGCCAGTCGGATGCTGGATTGCGATACTACTTGAACCCGGGTTACGCTGATCCGAGCTATTGGGTGAACAGGCGAAGGCGAAATGATTGGGTCAAGCCGCACACAGACTGAAGCGGGCGTAGCCTCGTGTGCCGTCCGCAGCCGACCGAGAGAAGGCGACATTGGTCCCACTAACAATCGGGTTGTCGTGATCGTTATTTGAACGCCGCCAACTGCATGATCCAGCCGGCGGGCGATTGTATCGCTGTCGCGTAATAGGTTCCAACTGCCGATACTACTTTGTCCTCGACAATATCGCCCCACTGCGTGAGGATGCGTTCGGTATATCCGTGTCCGGGACTGTTGGTCCAATATCCCACATTGTTGGCAGCGAACAGGAGTTCAGGCGCCGCCGTGGTGGTTACTTTCCCACTGTACATTTCCCCTGAGTTCTTTCCGGTTCCTGCAGCTACGGCGTCCAGCCTACTGACTCCGTTGTATTCCGCGATCCGTATGTCCGGATATGCGGCTGCGGTGTTGAAGGTTACGGTCACGGTGTTCGCGCCCGCTGCCGCCGCGTTCACATTGCTCGCATAGTAGACCGATTGGGTCCCCGGCACGGCCGTGGATTTGGTCGGCCCCACAGCCAGAGCGTACGTGTTGCCACTCGAGTCCGTTACCGACGACACCGTAGACGTAGTGTCGCCCCATCCCACGACCACGATATTCAGATCGCCGGCAATCTGGGCCGCGGTGTATGGTATTGCCACGGAACTCGCCGACGCCGGAGTAGCCGTAGTGGCGTCGTTTGCGTTCACCTGCACGAAATTGATCGGAGAGGGGGGAGGTGGGGTATTGACTGTGGGGTCGATGGTCGTTGTGTGGATGAGTGCGCCGGAAGTGCCGGTCACGATTACCGCGGCGGTCCCAAGGGGCGCTGTGGCGGAAGCAGTTAGCGTGAGGGTTGAGGTGGCGCTGCCGCTCCCTGTTTGAAGTACCGGGTTAGTTGAGAACGCCGCCGTCACGCCGCTCGGCAGTCCGGAGACGCTCAACGCGGTTGCTGAACTGAAGCCGTTCAGACTCGCGACCGTCACGGTGCTTGTCGCACTGGAGCCTTGCGTCACGCCGAAATAGCGCGGAGAAGCCGCCACCGCGAAGCCCGGATACCTCATGGTTGCGGCTATGGCGTTTATGATTGCACTCGGGTTCGGACTTCCGGGCGCATGCGTGAACTGGACCACGATTTGCCCTGTGGAATCGGCCTTGGTCCAGAAGCTTTCCGCGACCGCTTTATGCTTTCCACCGGCTGCCTTGAAGATGTCAAAGTTCTTAAGGACCTGCGTCCCGTTGATCGTGACGTTCTCCAACCTCCGACCTGCGGCAATAGCGGTGGGCTCCACGAACTGGAGCGTCACCAAGTAGCTCGTGCCCGGTATAAATCCAACCAGGTTGTACTGGAAGTTGCTTCCGCTTCGACGGTGCTGGTAAACCGCTTGCGGAGCCGGGTTTGCGATCGCCGAAGTGTCCACGGTTGTGGGGTCTTTGTACCTGTGCGAGTCTCCCGCCGTGTCCGTCCAGTAGCCATCCGGTTCCCAGTTTCCTTCGGCATTCACGTTGCCGCAACTGAGATAGTAAGGAATTACGATCGGGGCTTCCGAAGCTGACGGTGTGTAGCTCACGGGCGTATTATCGGCCATCGGCGTGATCAGGGGACCAGATCTGAACTGAAAACCCTTTGTACTTGTTAGAATCTCACCGAAATCTTGGGGCCCCTGCGGGATATTAGACGCAGTGCCACTGGTGAGGTCCGCCCAGCCAGTTCCCGTCCGGTATACCCAAGCATTGTTCATCGTTGCGTTCCGGTCCCCGTAGGTTCCGCCGTAGTTTTCGTTGAACGAATAAAGCCAGTTCGTGTTAAGAAGCTGCCCGCCCGTGTTAGCCCGGTGCGTCACGACGTAAGTCCAAGTCTGAAGACGCCTATCGTAAAAGAACGCGTTGAATCGGGTGTGGACACCATCCGCCTCGGCAAACATCCGGTAGGCGACACGGTAGTTCGTCCCGTACTCCCAGGGATAGTTAAAAAGAAATTGGACGCCAGTACCCTCACCGCCGAACCGGCCCATCTTGGCGATGTTCAGACCCGAGTTGTAAGCGTAAATCGTGCTTTCCTCGTTGTTAAAATCCCAGATCGAGAAGATTCCCACCCGGGTGGAGGTCGTGTCATTCATCTGGATTCCACCATATCCCCACCAGTTTCCAATCATGCCGAAATAGGTGTCGATGACCGCGTTGTCTACATTAATTTGGTTTTCGAAGATCGGTACTTGGCCAAATCCGTTGTCCTGGTAAACAAGATCCTGGGCCCCGGCAAGACCGGCGAATGCACATATCCCGGCAACGACGATAAGTACCCTAAAAGAATGCAGTTTCATTTTTTTGTACCGCCTCCAGGGAATTATCTGACTCTAGAAACGTCCGAAGCCCTGGCATGCCAGGGCTTCGGTTAGCACGCCACCTTTTGATTCACCAGATGATCTTCACCGCCAACTGCCCCTGCCGGGGGATGTCGGTTTGTCCATTCGTCTTGAGCACCTGCCCGAACGTGCCAGAGTAGACGCTTGTGCTGACGCTGTAAGGTCCTCCCCACGTCGGGTGGTTCAGGACGTTGAACATTTCCATTCGAAGCTGCATGCTGATGCGCTCGGTGAACTTGAAGCTCTTGTTCAAATCCGCATCGATCTGCTGCAAAGCCGGAGCCCGAATTGCGGCTTCATAGGGCTGGGTAAAGTCAGGCGCGAAGGGCGCCCTCTGCTGCCAGGCAACGCCTGCCGTGCAGTCGCCGGCCGGCGGGTCGTAGAAGCCGGGAGTGGTTGGGGTAGAAGGATCCCAAGTTTGGTAGCAGCCATTGTAGCCCGTATCAACAATGCCGGGCGCATTTTGCTTGGGCCTGTGAAGATTCCCGACGAGGTTATAGCCTGACGGTGGCGTTAGTGGCTGCCCGCTCTCCCAGAAGTAATCGCTTCCCAGTTGCCAGCCACCGATCGCGGCGTCCAGGGGCCGATCCATTCCGGAAAAGAATTTTCTTCCTCGACCGACAGGAATATCGAGCACGCTTTGCAGCGTGATACGGTTCTTGCGGTCGGTTGGAGCGATCGAGTGCACCGGTATCTGGTAGTTCTGATCAATGTACGTTGAGCCGCTGGTGAAATTCTCCATGGTCTTCGACCACGTCCAGGAAGCGTTCACCTGCACCCATGACACGCGCTGGCTGTAAGTGGTTTGCAGGGAGTTATACCATGATTTCCCCGTGTTGATGTTGCTCTCTCCAAGGTAAGTGAACTCGGGATACGGGCTCGCCAACTGCAGTTGGCTGATTTGCGGTGCACTTAAACCTCCCAGAACGCCAGGCAACCCTTGAAATGGATTGGCCACGGGATTTGTGCAGGCTGCCGACGGCTGCGGGTTCGCGGCTGTTCCCAGCGCTTCATTGCAGCGTTTGTAGAGCGGTAAATTCGTGTTCAGAACACCGTTGGTGGTATCCAGGCCATAGCTGCGGCTCGCCACATAGCTCACCTCCAGCTTGCCATTTTTCGGCGTTGCCCGCTGGATACCAAGGGAGCTTGAATTCACATACGGCAGGTGGTAGTTGGGATTGTCGAACGAAGCGCCGTTTCCGACATTGGTCATGAGTCCCGCAGAGGCTCCAGGAATGGGGGGAACGCCGCCACTTAACAGGAAAGGATTGTACAGAACGCCAGCGCCGTTGCCAGTACCGCCGGCATTGTACAAGTTGAATTCGCCGTTGGGCGAATTCACAAAGGTGGGATTATTCGTAAACCCTTGCGCCGGCGGGTTTTCCAGCGGGCTCATCACAATCCGCCCGAACCCGCCGCGAATCACGGTCTTGTCGTTGACTTGATAGGCGAATCCAAGGCGCGGCTGAATCTTGGTGTAGTCCGAGTTCCACGGCCTGCCGTTCCCGGTCGTAGGGAAGGTAATCCCGCCCAGGAGGGTGGGAACGTTCGGATATAGGGATCGGTTAATTTCGGCGTTTACAGGATTCACGGCAGTGAAGTCGAATCCCGTGTTGAGCCAGTTGTGGCGCGTTAGAGGCGGGCCGTTTAGGTCATAGCGCAGGCCAAGGTTCAGCGTCAGCTTGGGAGTGACTTTCCAGTCGTCCTGCACCCACGGCGCCCAGTAGCGCCAGGTGTAGAGGGGATTCACTTGATTCGTCACAGACACATAGTCTGGCTGGCCAAGCAAGAAGTCTAGAATGGGGTTTCCGGCTTGGGACGAGAGCGGCGTTCCGTCGGGCGCAGTCGCCTGGTCGTTGAAGTCGCCCTTGTTGTAGTACTCGTTCGTTGCCTGGCCGTCGGAGTCCATTTGCATAACGTTCGACCAGTTGACAATCTGATTTATATGTTGGTTACGAAAATCTAGTCCCATGCGGAGGCTGTGCTTGCTCCGAATCCAGGTAAGGGTGGGGGCGATAGTGATCGTGTCGTCGGGCATGTAATAAAAATCACGGGATGGGTCAATCCAACTACCATAGCCAGGGTTAATGGACACGTTTGACTGCGGCGAGGCCACGCCAACGTAGTTAAACGAAATCTGCGGGAAGCCGGCCTTCAGCGGGAGCTCACTTAACAGGGCCGGGTCGAAGCCCAACTGCGCGGTGTCATAGGTCGAACCAGGCCAACCATCCGATCTCCAGTAGCGCTGGTAGCTGACGTGAAAATCGAGCAGCAGACTGCTGCTAAAGGTATGAACCCAGTCCACACCGGCGATCAAACTGTATTCCCCAAAGTTCTCGCCATTTTCCAAAATTCCCGGGGGCGCTTGGAAATAGCTATTCAGACTTTGGTGGTGGAAGTAGTTTGCCGATAGGTGGTCCTTGGCGCTAATAATCTGATCTACTTTGGCGATGTAGTTATGGGCCCACTGATTCGTGGGGGTGTTATTCTCCCACATGGTCTCCCATGGCGCCTCTCCGGGAAATGTTTGGGTGGTCGGGGTCGCGTCGGCCAGAATCAGTTTTATAACGTTCACGGCCACGGGATTAAACCGGCTTGGATCCACATGGTTAAGTTGGCCACCGAAATCGAAAATTTGCTGGGCCGTCCCCGCACTGTTCCTCGTGGCCGGGTCATATATCGGTATCAGGCAGTTGGTTGCGCCACCTAAGCAGTTCCCGCTAAGATCCCCGAGATTGGAGAAATCCCCATTCAGCCATTGCGCAGAGGGCATCTCGAAACGCCAATCGGTCGGAAGTTTTTCCTTGAGTCTTTCCAGGCTAAACATGAAAAAGGTCTTGTTCCGCCCGTCATAGAGGTGCGGAATGTAGACCGGCCCTCCGACTTCGAAACCGTACTGGTCTTCCGTGTGGCCGGGGCGTGCGATGCCGCTGGCGTTGTTCGAATAGCTATTCGCGTCCATGTACCCGCGCTTGGCAAACTCATAAACGGCGCCGTGCAGCTGATTCGTGCCGGACTTTAATTCCATGCTTACTTGTCCGCCGGCAGAGCGGCCCTGTTGCGCATCGTACGGATTGGTGACGACCTTCATTTCCTGAAGGGCATCGATCGAAGGGATCGCGGAGGGACCATTGGAATACCATGGAACCGAGTTATTCGGCTGCCCGTCAATGGTGAACTCAATATTGGAGGCCGCTCCGCCATTGATCGTGAAGTCGCCAGCGTAGTACATGTTGTTGGCCCCAATGGCCCCGCTATATGGCGATCCCGCTCCATTTTCATCCGTAATACCTGCCAGGGTATCGAGGAGAGACATGGCGTTGCGGCCATTGAGCGGCAGTGCTGTGAGGGTCTTGTTGTCCACCGTCAGGCTGCGGTCGGATTTGGCCAAATCCAGGCCCACCGTATAGGCCTCGCTGGTCACCGTCAGTTCCTCGTGGATACCACCGACTTGCAGCACAAAATCCGCAGTCTGTGTTTGCGATATGCTGAGCACGACGGGCGGAAAGGTCGATTTCTTGAACCCAGGCGCTTCGGCGGAAACTTCCAACTGGTGTCCCGGATGCAGAAACGGCACCGTGTAGACACCAGCGGCGTTCGTCTGCACCTTAATCACTTCACTGGTATCAAGATTCCGAACGCTCACCGTCGCGTTTGGGATGACTGCCTTGGACGAATCGGTCACGACCCCCGTAATTGTGGCCCGGTACTCCTGGCCGAAACAGGCCATTGCGGCCAGTAAGACGAAAATTGAGGTAGTCGCCGCCCTCCGACAACCGCCAAACCGCTTAGCTTTTGCCGCGTTATCCATAACTTCCTCCTGAGGGTAAAATCCGGTACGGTCGGGCGCTTCGCAAACCGCAAGCAAAACGAAAACAATAAAAGCACGAACGAAACCTCACGAAAGAATGCATCTAAACTTAGCGGCCTGTCAATCCTTTTTAGACTACCCTTTTTTACACTAACTTCCCGATCAATCGCGGTCATCGTGGTCGTTGGCTTCTACCTTTTTTCTGCGCTTCCGATGATGGAGTGGAGAGCAATCGCCTGCTCGCCATCGGAGGGGCGGCGGCATGGGTTGGGTGATGATGCTGGCGAGGAAAGCGACTACCACAGGGGGGACTGAGAGCTACGCAGAGAAAATCAACAGCCTTGCCGTGGAACGTCTGTGCCACCTGTGCTTAAGAATTTCTTCTGCGCCGCCAGCGTCCACGGCTTGCCATCAAAATGCGCGGGCAGCGCGAGGCCAAACACTTTCAGGATGGTAGGCGCCACATCCACAAGCGCGGGCTTCTCTTCGACGAACTTGTGGCTCGAAAACAGAACTCCGGGAACCAGCCGCGGGTCGATGCAGTGGTCGCCACTCCACGCCTTGGTATTGTCCTCGAAAATCTGCCCGGTAACTTTGCCCATCACCGAGTCCCACGAGGCGCGATAGCCGGCTCCGTAGCCTACCAGCAGATCGGGCGCGTTCTCCGTGTACGGTCCACGGTAAAACGCGTCCGTAATAAACACGCCAGTGACGCCGACCGTGCCTGACGCCGGATCGACCAGCCCGTTCAGCTTTTTTTGCAGCTCGTCTTTCAACACCTCGGCTTCGGCCGGATCCACAATTCCCTGCTTCTCACGGCCTTTGATATTCAGATAAAGTCCGTTGAGGCCCATGGTGTAAGCGCGAGTGCGCGACCAATCCACGTCCTCGAACCAGTCGCCGCTCTCGGTCTTGCCATCCTTCAGCGCCAGATATCCGTTCTGATGCAGCCACGCATTCACGTTCATGCAGCGCGCAAACGACTTGAATCCATGATCGGAGATCACCATCAGCAGCGTGTCGTCGTCAATTTTTTCCATCACGCGCCCAATGAGGCAATCCATGCGCTCGTACAAATCCTGAATCACCCGCGGATGCTGGCTGTGCGGCACATCACGCGCTGCCGGATGGTCCTCTTCCAGATATCGCCAGAACATGTGCTGCACGCGGTCGGTCGTATCGAAAACGCAGGTGCAAAGCCCCCGCTTCGTCTTATCCAGTGCATCAAAGAGCATCCGCTCGCGATCTTCGTGATTGCCGTAAGCCTGCGCCAGGAAGGCATCGTCATCCAGCACGTGCTCGTTGAGAGCCCAAGTGTCTTCCGCGAGGCCGAGCGTCGCATACGGTCCGAAAAGCTTGGCCAGGTAAATGGAATACGTGACCGGATGCGAGATCGGCAGGTCAGGGTGCCCAGGATCAATGTTCACCGGCGTAACATAGACCTCAACCTCCGGCGAAAGTTCCTTGAGATAGAAGCGGCAGATGCCGTGTGCCGTGAAACCCATGCCCGCCTTGAATTCGGCCGGAATCCACTCGGAGTATTCTCCGACCTTCAACGTGAACTTTTCCGAACCAAACACGAAGCGCGCCTGTTTCGATCCCGGCTCCGTCCGAATTTCGAAAGCCACGCGCAGTTCGCCTGCTTTCTCCACCAATGGATTCTCGGGCCCCGGAATGTAGGAACGACAAACACCGTTCTTGCGCTCGATGGGTACGCGCACGCCGCCTTCGCGAAACTTGTCGTTGGAAGCGCGGGTCGTGCACAGGCAAAACGTGCCCTGGCTGCCCTTCAGGTCGGGCACGCACATCCCGGAAAGCAACACGCCCTGAAACTTCTCCGGCGGAAACGTGACGGGAACGCGTATAACCGAACTGAAGATTCCCGCATTGCCCAGCCAGTGCCAGAACGGCGTGCCCTTGCGCATCGCCTTGATTTCTGTCTTGCCGAATGGAATGGAATATTTCCCGATCTTGATATGCCGCTTCGGCCCCTTGATTTCAGCCGACGAAAGAAATGGAAGATAGTTGCTGGTATTGCGCGCCAGAAAGTCGTAAATGTTATGCTTGCCCGG
This sequence comes from Candidatus Acidiflorens stordalenmirensis, assembly GCA_003139995.1. GTDB lineage: Bacteria > Acidobacteriota > Terriglobia > Terriglobales > Acidobacteriaceae > Acidiflorens > Acidiflorens stordalenmirensis. The sequence continues at coordinate 19,033 of PLIC01000103.1, forward strand.
ATTCACCCCGGTCATGAACGTCGACCATGCCACCGGAGAAATCGCCGGAAACGTCGTGCGCAGCTTGCTAAAGGTTCCTTTGTCCCGCAACTGCGCCAGGTTCGGCAGTCTGCCTTCGTTCATAAATCGATCGGCGAGATCGGGATCCATACCGTCGAATCCCAAAATCACCGCTCGCTCAAACGTCGCCTTTCTATACGCGTTTCGCCGCCGCAGAAAACGGAACAACTGACGGAAGGGCCATGTGATCAGCGCGTAGAACGAATAGAGGAACGCGACAAAGATCGCCCAAAACGACGACAGCACCGCAAATCCCGCACCCGGCCCGGCGTAGGCATGACTGGCCGTCGGAAACAAAACGATCGCAAGCAGCAGGAAGAAGAATGCGGCGCGCCCACGCTTGCCCGCGAAGGGAGTGTACAACCACCGCTTGGTACCAACCCTACACTTTCCCTTCATATCTTGATCCCCAACAGTTCCTTGAAAATAAATCCTGCAACCATCGACAAGATGAAGAACAGCCAAATCCAGTTCATACCATAGCCCGCGACCTCGACATTGCGATCCGGGTAATTGATCGAAATGAACTCGATCAGACTATTCTCCGGCAGCACAGGCTCTGCCGACGAGAACATACGCTCCCAGAAGTGGCCCCGCAAGCGGACAGTCGAAATTCGCACCAGGCCACTACCCACACAAACGACCTTCGCGGCGCTCTGGCCGCCAGCGGCAATCTTCACTTCATATTTTCCATCTCTTGAGCCGACCAGTCGCCAGACGATCTCATTTCCTGCCGGAATGTGCACCGGAGGCGCGGTCATCGCGATTTCTGGCGGAAGGTCGAGCGTAACATCATTCAGCGCGCCGCTTCCGCTCGTCTGTCCGGTCGTCGACGGGCCAGCAAGGTAGACAGTCAGCAGGAATGGCGTGTTCGCAGGAATTGGGGTCGCGCCGAGATAGCGATCGATCTGCACCATCAGCAAAGTAACCGGAATGATGACGTACAGCAGCGGCTTGAAGGCGAGCTTCAGGTAGCGTCCGGTACCGCGCAGGATCTTGCCGTAAGAGTCCATCACGACCGGGACCTGATCCCGATATAAGCGCACAGCCAGCAATTGGGCTTTCAGTTGATCCTTCGCAATGCCGATTGCTTTCTGATCCGACGTGTAGCCGAACAGGACCACCATCAGCAGCCCGACTACCAGCGACAAGACAACCACAATCGCCAGCGGACTGGTCAGCAGAAAGACCTTGAACGTCGCGATTGCCACGGCCTGGCCGGTGATCGCCATCGGTTTTGAGAGAACAGTCAAGCTACTCGATGTAACCTAATCCGCGCAGCCGTTTCTGTATCTCTTCTTTCGACGTGCTGCTCTCGTCGGGCAGGATTTTCTTGGTTTCTTTTTCTAGCATGTGGATCACGAATTCATCGATCGATTCGTATCCCGCAGCATCCGAACACTGCTTGACCCTCTCCAGCAGTTCGCCTTCGATCTTCACTTTGTGTGTACCAAACATGATTTCTCCCGTTCGTAATTCGCAGCGCCTAACGCGGCTGAAACACCGACTGTCCCATCATATCCTTCGTTTTCGCGATTCCGAATTCAGACAGAATCGTGGGTGCGATGTCGGTCAGCGCCGGAGCCTGCGCTTCGATCTTGCGGTTGCTCAACAGCACTCCCGGCACCTTGGTGAAGTCGATGCAGTGATCGCCGCTCCACGCATTCGTGTTGTCCTCGAGCACTTCCGCCGGGAACGCTCCGAGAATAGTTTTCCATCCTGCGCGATACCCGCGGTTGTAGCCGACGAGCGCATCCGGACCCGTGCGCGCATACGGACCCTGGTAGGCTTCGCTCGCCAGATCGATTCGCGTGATCACCTGAGAACCATCCTTCGGATCGCGAACCTCCAACAGCTTCTGCCGGATCTCGCGCAACAGCGCGTCGGCCTGAGCGCCCGGCTCGACAATTCCCTCGCGCTCGCGTCCGCGCACATTCAGATAAAGTCCGTTCAATCCCAACCCGTAGGCGCGAGTGCGGCTCCAATCCACATCGGCGAAGGGCTCGCTCGCATCCCCGCTGGCGCCTTCTTTTCGCGCGATATAGCCATTGTTCAACAACCACGTGTTCAGATTGAAGGAGTGCCGGTAGGGAGCAAATCCGTGATCCGAAAGCACAACCAGCGTCGTATTATCATCGACCTTCGGCATCACCTCGCCGAGCACCTGATCAATCTGCTCGTAAAATCCCTCCAGCGCCGTCCCATACTGAGCAGCGAGCTCGGCGTCGTACGTGGGACTCTGCGGATCGGTGAGCCGCCACATCATGTGCGCGTTCAGATCGAGGCTCGAGAAATAGAAAAAGAACAGACCCTGGTGAAATTTTGGAAACTCCGCATCGAACGCGCGCCGATGCTCGGCGAGCACGGTGCGCGCCTGTTCCAGATACTCTTTATCGTCGAGCACACCGTCGGTGAGCGCCTTCGTATCTTCGGCAATGCCTTGAGTGTGGAATTCGCCGATTTGTTTCGCCAAAGCGCGCGAGTAACTCGATGGCGTGGAGATGGGCAGGGCGGGGTTTTCCGGGTCAATATTGATTGGCGACACATAGAGTTGAAAACGGGGATGCGTCTGCTTGAGATAAAAGCGGCAGATCCCCTTCACATTGCCGATCAAATTGCCAAAGACGGGCATGAGCTGAAATTCCACAGAAACCCATCCACTCCATTCGCCTTCTTTCAGAACGAACTGCTGATCCTGCACGCCGATGCGCGCAACCGGTTCCAGCGGATCCACGTCAACCGTGAAAGGCTCGGTAGATGGAGGCGAGTTCTTTCGAAACACGTTGTCCGGCCCAATGAGATTGGTCGCGACCCGATTGTTCTTCACATCGATCTGGACCACTTCCCCGCCCTCGACCGCTCCCACCGCCGCTGTGGGATCGTCGGTGTAGAAAGTAAACGTGCCATACGTGCCGCGCAGATCGGGCGTGCCCATACCGGAAAGAGTCTTCCCTTTCGCCGCGATGGGAGGAAAATTTGCCGGGATCCGATAAACATAATTCGGCACGCTTTGTTCGTCCAGAATCTCCCAGAAGGCCTTGCCGTGGCGCAACTGTTCCGCCGTGCCGCTGCCCAGCGGGATCACCCAACTTCCGAGATGAAAACTATGCTTTGGGCCTTCGACCCGCGACGTTGAAAAATAAAGCTGAAAGGTTTTCGGATCGCGGTGGATGAAATCGAAGATTCCGTGCCCGCCGGCATTCATTCCCGTGATCAGGTTCGACCACGCCACCGGGCTTTGCGGCGGGATGCTCGTTGTCAAACGCCGGAACGATCCCTGCGTGGCCAGCCGGGCGAAGTTCGGCATCTTGCCCTCCGCCATGAACTTCGTGAGAAGATCCGGGTCGAGCCCGTCAATGCCCAAGATGACAAGCTTCCTGGACCCAATCGCTCCGCCTCGCGCGTGCTGGCAGGAGAGAAGCGGGCTCAAAGCCGCGGCGCACAAAGCCAGCAGACACACGAGACGAAGACGTTTTCTAAATGGCGCGGTCACTGTTCTGCGTAAGTATGATCTGCAAATATGATCTGCAAATTATTGGTCCAGCTTCACGGAGGCGGCATCGAGCCTTCCCGGCTAACGATGGGTGGTGTTCACGACATCACCAATAGAGGAGATCCCGAGGAGCAGGCACATCGATTGTACGCGGAGTTGCATGAGCGTCAAGGTTGGGGTTGATTGAAGAGGTTGAGTGAAGTTGAGCTACGAGGTCCGGCGTCTTCGCCGCCAAAATTCTTTCCCCATCCATGCCATTGCAGGTTTTGATCAATGGCGAAACAGCCTTTACACTGACCGTCATGATCCGAAGATTCGTTGCCGGCGTGAGTCTAATCTTTCTTAGTTTCTGTTTCGCCGCAGCCGCATCCAAATCCAACCTGGTGCTGATCACCCTCGACTCCACCCGCGCCGACCGCATGGGGTTCCTCGGCGCCAAGGGCGCGCTTACGCCCAACCTCAATCGTCTCGCCGGAGAAAGCATCGTTTTCGAGCGTGCCTACGCCCAGTCGCCGGCCAGCGTGGTTTCGCATGCGACCATTCTTTCCGGGGCCTACCCTCAGAGCACCGGCATGAGCGCGATTGGCGGTATGATATCGCCATCGCTGCTTTACGTCCCGGACTTGCTCAGGGCGCAAGCCTATCGGACGGCCGCCTTTGTTGGCTCCATCGATCTCGACCCGCGTAACGGACTGGCACAAGGCTTCGGCCGCGGCTTCCAGACATACGACGCTGGCTTTCGGCCCGCGATCCCCGGAGATGCTCGTCCGTCCGTAACTGAGCGCCGGGGAGATCAGGTTGTCGCCGGTGCCGTCGCTTGGCTGGACCACAATGCGCAGGGACAGGGTCAAGGGCAGTTTTTTCTATGGGTTCACATAAGCGATGCGCGCGCACCCGCCACTTCTTACAATTCCGCCATCACTGCGGCCGATGCGGCCATCGGCAAATTAATCGGCGCCTTGCAACAGCGGAAAATCTACGGAAACACCGCGGTCATCGTCGTCGCCGACCACGGCGAGAGCCTAGGCGCCCACGGCGAAGACGCACACGGTATTTTTCTTTACGACGAGACAATTCATGTCCCGCTGCTCGTAAAACTCCCTGAAGGCCGGCCCGCCGCGAAGCCCGCAACCATGCGAGTAGCGGCCAAGGTGAGGCTCGTCGACATCGCTCCTACCCTGCTTGAAATCGCAGCCATCCCGGTTCCATCGCAGATGCAGGGACAATCCCTGCTACGTATCGCAAAATCAAAGGCGAGCGGCGGCAGCGGTGGCGATCAGCCCGTGTATTCCCGCAGCGACCTGCCCCAACGCGGATTCGGCTGGAGCCCGCTCGAATCCTGGCGTGCGAGTAAGTATCTCTACATCCGCGCTCCGAAACCGGAGCTCTACGACTTGAGCGCAGATCCGGGCGCCGTCCACAACCTCGCGCAGAGTTCGAAGGCCACGCTCGACACGATGGCCGCGCAGCTCGATAACTTTACTCGCAACTATGACCGCCGTATCAGCGGCGAGGCCGGCAAGTCTTCCGCGGAATTGAGCTCTTCTGAAATGCAGAAACTGGCGTCGCTCGGATACATCGGACTGACAAAGTCGTCGGGCTCTGCCGCTTCGGTCACAGGAACCGATCCAAAAGACAAAATAGCGATCGCCAATAAGGTGATTGAAGCAACGCTGGCTCGCGACCAGTCGAAGCCAGACTTAGTTATTGCCATCGCTCGCGCCATTGCCGCGCTCCAGGCCGTCGTCTCCACCGATCCCGACCTCTACCTGGCGCAGTACACGCTCGGCGCGGCACTGGCCCGGAAAGGGCAATACGCCGAGGCTGCCAAGCATCTGCACAAAGCGATTGAACTCCAGCCCGACTCCGCCTGGGCGCACTACGAAATGGGCGCAACCCTGCTAAAAACCGGTGACTTCAAAACCGCGATCGTGCACCTGGAAATCGCCACTGGACGCCTGCCCGCTTTCGTCCCCGCACACCTCTCCCTCGCCGAAGCCTACGACCTCATGGGCCGACCCGAAGACGCGAAACGGGAACGCGAGCGAGCGCCAAAGAATCCTTGAAGCTTGTAAGGTTGCGTTCGCGATTTCATGCGTCAGCAATCTTCACAACGGATGATCCTACGAACCCGGCGGGTGATCTGCCTTTGCCTTCGGACGCTCGGAGTTCGCTGTTAGAAAAGACTACCGCCGGAATCCCTTGGCGCCCCGCACTTTGGCTCCTTGGCCAACGACTCGTGCATGATCTTGCGGTGTCAACTCCACGGCGCGGCGCAACTCCGCAATGGCGTCGTCAAGCCTGTCCTGGTAGACGAGGCTCAACTCGACGGAAGCGCTGTGGTAGGCTGAGCGCTTATGAGATGGCTGGTTATTTTTTTCTGGATCATCGGGATATTTGTCGGGATCACACGGCTCGGACCTGCAGCCTGGGGCCAGACGTCCGCCCCACGAAAATCCTCCCCCGATGTGTTCCTCATCACCATCGATACTCTGCGCGCCGATCATGTCGGCTGCTACGGATACAAGCAGGTCGAAACCCCTGCACTCGACGCGCTCGCCGCCGATGGTATCCGCTTCACGGAGGCCTTCACTCATAGCCCGATCACGAACACTTCGCACATTACGATCCTGACCGGCCTCCTGCCCAGCGTACATGGTGTCACCGATTTTGGCGTCCCTCTCTCGCCAAAGCATGCGACTGCGGCGGAATTGCTGAAGAAGCACGGCTACCAAACCGCGGCTTTCATTGGAGCGGTGATTCTCGACAGCAACACGCTCGCTCCCGGTCTCGATCGCGGCTTCGATTTCTACGACAACTTTCCCGTCGATAGCAAGAATAAGGAGCGTTGGGGCCGCCTCGAGCGCCGCGGCGGGGAAGTCGTCGAGCACGCCGAAACTTGGTTCGAGAAACACCGTGCCGGACCTCACTTCGTGTGGGTGCACCTCTACGATCCGCACGATCCCTACGAGCCGCCGCCCCCGTTCTCGGAGAAATATAAAGATCATCTATACGACGGCGAAATCGCCTATGCCGATTCCGCGGTCGCCGACTGGATTGCATTTCTGAAAAAAGCTGGCGTCTACGACAACGCCATCATCATCGTCACCGGCGATCACGGCGAAGGCCTGGGCGAACACGGAGAAGAAACTCACGGCCTGTTTCTTTACGACTCGACGCTGCATATCCCGCTCATCTTGAAAACGCCGGGAGCCGCTCATCATGGCGCGGTTATTGATACCCAGGTACGTACCACCGACATTCTTCCGACCATTCTTTTGGCGACCGGCGTGGCTGCCCCGGCAGAGCTGAACGGCGAGTCGCTCTTTCCCCTCATCGAAGCAAATACCGGCGCGCAATCGCAGTCCAATCGCGCTCTCTTCGGCGAGACCGACTATCCGCTTCGTTGGGGATGGGCACCTCTGCGCGCCTTGCGCACCGAAAACACCAAGCTGATCGAAGCTCCGCGGCCCGAGCTGTACGACCTGCAGGCCGATCCGAAGGAGCTGAAGAATCTCTATGCTCCCGACAGCTCGAAGGCGCAAAGCATGAAGGCCCAAATGGCGAAGTGGAAGGCCAAGTTCCCACCGCCGACCAACTCCAGCAAGCCCGGAGAGGCTTTGCCGGATCCGAAAGACAAAATCGACGTGCAGAACCTGCTGCACCGCGCCATGCTGGCCGGTGACGATAATCGATCGAGTGAGGCGCGCCAGTTCCTGGAAAAAGCGCTGCAGATCGACCCGAGCTCGCCGACCGCGTTCCGTCAACTGGGCGAGCTTGAACTCGCTGCCGGAGATTTCTCGAACGCAGCTGTCCACTTGAAGCGCGCTTGTGAACTGCGTCCCGAAGATTCCAGCGACGCTTTCGAACTGGGCGAGGCGATGGAGAAGTCCGGCGATTGGCCCGGGGCGCGGGATGCACTCGAATCGAGCCTTAAGCTAGCGCCCAGTCAAATGTCCGCACGGCTGCTGCTGGGCCACGTTTACTTGCAACTCAAAGACGCGAAGAACGCGGAAGACCAGTTTGAGGCAGCGCTGCTGGTGGATCCGAACAACAGTGAAGGCCGCCTGGGACTGGCGGAAGCGCAAATTCAGCAATCCGATTTTGCCGACGCCTTGACCGATCTCGAAGCATTCACCAAGACCGATCCGCGAAACGCTGCAGCCCTGCGGTTGCTCGCGCGAGTCTATCGAGGACTCGGCAGAGGGCAAGACGCCAAGCGAACTGAGCAACAAGCGGGCGCGCTGGAAAAGAGGTAATCGAACAAATCAGCTGCGGCTCGACTCGCGGCAGTCATAGCTACAAAGCGGTCTTGGCGGGAACGTCCAACGGCGCCACATGCCGCGGGATTCAGGCGCCTTTCCCTCCCACCGCATTCTTTCAGAGCGCTCCTCGCCGTCAAGGGTTCGCTACGCCGCGAAAATCACGCGCCCTTGACTGCTCCGGGCCGCTCCGAACCCTTCTCCGCTAGCAGGGAATGGATCTTTGGGGAAAGGCGTACTGGCCTACTCTTCTTCCACTCCTGTGGCCTAGTTTTAGTCCGCCCTTGACGGGGCCTAGGTTGCGGAGAGGTACACTTACAAGAACAATGAATGGAGGAGAAATCGGTGATGTGGCATAGCAAGAAACCTTTAGAACACGAATTCGTCTCCGCACGCCGCCGAGTTTTGCGGAGTCTCGGCCTCGCGGGCGGAGCCGTCGTCGCTGGCCTTGCTGCGCCTTGGCGATTGATGGCGAATCCAACGAAGCCGATGGGTACTAGCACCAGCACCCCCAATTCTGTATTTCTAGTGGGTGGATTTGACAAGATCTATGATCCATCCATCGGGGAAAAAGAACGATGGTACATCAACGATCACACTTTCATTCGAGCTGAGAATGGTCAGTGGCATCTTTTCGGCATCACCCATCGGGAACCCGCGAACGCCCAACAGGAAAAGTTCCTCGCACATGCTACCGCTCCTGATCTCACGGGGCCTTGGACGAAACAAGCGTCTGTTCTGCACGTCGACGAAAAACGTAATGAAACTGTTGTATGGGCCCCCTATGTACTGAGGCATGACGGCCTTTATTGGATGTACTACTGTGCTGGTGGAAGAGACCACACGAAGTATCACATTCATCTTGCCACTTCGGCCGACCTCTGGAACTGGAAGCGGCACCCCGCGAATCCAATGGTAGTGGATGGCTATGATGCGCGTGACCCCATGGTCATGCAAGTCAAGGATCAATGGCTAATGTTTTACGCCGCCACCAGCAAGCCGGATGGCGGTAACCATATTGTAAGCATTGTTACCAGTCTGGACTTGAGTCATTGGTCGAATAAGCAGGAGGTCTTTCGTGATCCTGAGGTCGGCACCTATGGGGGCCCGACGGAATCACCCTTCGTGGTGGCTCGCAATGCAAAATACTATCTTTTTGTCTGCACAAATCATGGCTACAATGAAACCGCAGTTTATGAGAGCGATACGCCCTTTCATTGGGATGCTAGGAGTTTGGTTGGGAAATTTCCCGCCCACGCCGCGGAGGTGATTCAGACGCCGGACGGAAAATGGTTTGTCTCTCGCGCGGGCTGGGGACAGGGAGGCGTATATCTTGCGGAACTCACTTGGGAGAAATAAGGCAGCGAACAGGTGCTGAGCAACGGATAAATGGTCAAAATGAGAAGGCCGAGTGCCAATCGGGTAATCACCTTATTATTGCTGCTCGCTCCCTTATTGACTTCGGCGCAAGCAGACAAGGGAACCATTGAGCCGGAATCTCCTTTTTGGTTCAAAAACGGCACTGATCATACACGCATCCCGCTGTTCGCCAATAATGTGAAACAATTTTCACACGGATCGCCCCCCTCACGCTTCGAGATCCGAACCCGCACCGCCG
>PLIC01000169.1 GCA_003139995.1 Candidatus Acidiflorens stordalenmirensis
CGGGCCATCCTACATGGAGAAGTTACATTCCCGCTGGACTAATTTCTGGGGGGCAGGTCAGGGCAAGTGCTTTATAAGGATGTTTTCGGAAAGCCACATGAAACTAGGTACTGCGTTCGCTATTACCCGAACAAGACATCGACCCGCCAACGCGGATTTTACCCCGAAGGCCCCACCGAATACCTGAAAGTGACTTAACAAAACCAAGATGAGCAGGCAAGCCAGTAGTCGGCCTAAACAAGCGGCTCTCGCACAAACGGGGCCGCCTTTTCTGTCTTGCACAAAAATCGGCTTGGCTGCACAAGAACTAGGCATTTAAGGATGCCTTTCTGTGCAAAGCCAGGGGGGGTGGGGTGCCTTAAAAGTTAACGGTGGGCCGCAAGGTATAAACCCCGAGCCGGACGGTGGCGCGGACTACTTTCCCGCAGTCCGCCAACTCCTCCTGCCGGTGTAAAATCAAAGGTCGCGAATTTCCGCGCCCAACATTCCATCCTGGAAAGGAATTCATAATGGCAACCATGGAAGCCCCGCCGCGTCTGCAAGTTCGCTTGCACGGAGGCGCGTTCAAGAATGAGACGTTCATCGATTTCACCAAAGAAGAGAACGTGCGCAAGATGCGAGCCGCCATCGATAAAGTGCGTGGCCAACTGGGCCGCGAGTACGATCTGATCGTCGGCGGCAAGCGCCTCAAGACCTCCGGCAAGATCCGTTCCATCAATCCCGCCAAGCCTTCGGAGGTGGTCGGCGTTCACCAGAAAGCCGGCATTGAGCACGTCGAGCCCGCCGTGAACGCCGCTCTCGGCGCGTTCGCCCATTGGAGCCGCACTTCGGCCGAGGAGCGTGCGTCCCTCCTGTTCCGCGTCGCCGATGTGATGCGCGAGCGCAAGCTCGAATACATGGCCTGGCTGGTATTTGAAGTTTCGAAGAACTGGCTGGAGGCCGACGCCGATATCTCCGAGGCCATCGATTTTTGCGAGTTCTACGCGCGCGAGGCCCTGCGCTTCGCCAAAACCGAGCCGCCCTTGCAATTGCCGGGCGAGCGCGACACGCTGACCTACATTCCGCTCGGCGTCGGCGCCGTGATTCCGCCGTGGAATTTCGCCTGCGCCATCATGGTTGGCATGACCGTCGCGTCGATCGTCACCGGCAACACCGTTGTCCTGAAGCCGTCGAGCGATTCGCCGACGATTGCGGCGAAGTTCGTCGAACTGCTCGAAGAATGCGGAATGCCCGAAGGCGTGGTGAACTTCTGCCCCGGCAGCGGCGCGAGCTTTGGCGATGCGGTGGTGGCGCATCCGAAGGTTCGCTACGTCGCTTTCACCGGCTCGCGCGAAGTTGGATTGCACATCAACCAGAATGCCGCGCAGCAGCAGCCGGGCCAGCTCTGGATCAAGCGCACCATCCTCGAAATGGGCGGCAAAGACGCCATCGTCGTCGATGCCGACGCCGATATCGACTCCGCCGTCGAAGGCGTAGCCGCGTCAGCTTTCGGCTTCCAGGGCCAGAAGTGCTCGGCCTGCTCGCGCGCCATCGTCGACGAACGCATCTACGACAAGTTCCTCGAGAAACTGAAGTCCCGCGCCGAGCGCATTACCGTCGGCGATCCCACTGCAAACCCGAACATGGCTGCCGTCATCAACGAGGGTTCGATGAATGCCATCCTCCGCTATATCGAGATCGGCAAGAAAGATGGACGCCTCATCACCGGCGGCGCGCGCGACACCAAAGCTAGTTCCGAAGACGGCTACTTCGTTCAGCCGACCGTGATTGCCGACATCCCGGCAAAGTCGCCGCTCGAGCAGGAAGAGATCTTCGGCCCGGTGCTGGTGGTGATCAAGTCGCGCAACTTTGATCACGCGCTCGAAATCGCCAACGACACCGAGTTCGGCCTGACCGGCGCCATCTACAGCAGCTCTCGCGAAAAACTCGATCGCGCCGTGCGCGAGTTCCACGTCGGCAACCTCTACCTGAACCGCAAGTGCACGGGAGCGATGGTGGGCGCGCATCCCTTCGGCGGCTTCAACATGTCGGGTACCGATTCGAAGGCCGGCGGCCCGGACTACCTGTTGCTCTTCACGCAAGCGAAAAGCGTCGGCGAGAAGATCGGATAGCGGGATGACAATTTATGAAAGGTATCAAAAAATCGTGTTATAGCCTCGGGCCATGCTAGCGAAACGCGTGTTTCCCGATTGCGTTCTATGGGGCGTGATCCTATCGGTTTCCATCGCTTTTGCCCAATCCGTCCATCGGGAGATTGTTATTGAGGACGACCGCGAGCCCGCTCCACGTTTTCACGCCAAGACGCTTGAAGGCGAGCAGTTCACCAACGATTCGACAAAAGGGAAGGTGGTTCTGTTTCAGTTCTGGACCACGTGGTGTCCGTACTGCAAGAGCGAGGAATCGCTGGTGAACGACATCACCACGGAATTTGCCGATAAGGGTCTGGTCGTGCTCGCGGTGGATGTGGGCGAGTCCAAGCGAGTTGTGCAGCAATATTTGAAAGACCATCCTCGCAAGTGCCGCATCGTGATGACCGGCGACACGAATCTGGCAGCGATGTACGCAGCCAACCGTTATCCCATCTACGTCGTCGTCGATCGCGAAGGCAAGATTGTCGATACGCTACGCGGAGCGGGTGGAGAGAGGCGCCTTCGCAAGTCGCTAGCCCGCGCCGGTCTGGAGTCCGGTGTGGAGAAAAAAGATCCCGAGTAATTTGTTTGAGAAAATTGAAGAGGCCGCCCGCGGGCGGCCTCTTGTCATTCGAGCGAAAGCGGTCTAGTTGCTGATCCCCGCGCTCTGCGGCGTTTGCGGGATGGCCGCGGCTGCCGTGGCGGCCGCAGCTTCGTTCAGGATGCGATGGTGAATGGTGAACAGCGCCAGCTCCAGCCGGTCCGAGACGCCGATCTTGTCATAGACGTTGCGCAGGTAGTTCTTGATCACCTGCTCGGTCGTACCCAACTGGGTGGCGATTTCCTTGTTCTTGTAGCCCTGCACAATCAGGGCCACGATGCGCAGTTCCTTGGCCGTCAAACGGTCGCGGACGCGCAGCCCGACCATATCGTTCTCGGTCAGCTCGCTCGGCACCGCCATGTCCTGCACCCAGCTTTCGCCGCGCGCAATCTTGCGGACACAGTCCACCAGCGCGGGGCTGGTCACGTTGCGGTACACGACGCCATGGGCGCCTGCCGCCATGTAGCGTTGCGCGCTCTCGCCAGTGTCGGCGAGGACCACAACGCGGGTCTTGTTCTTGTTGGCAGCCACGAGGACGGAGTTGAAATCGGAGTGGAAACCCCCGGCAACGATCAACACCGCGGCGCGAAACTTGTCGAGCGCCATGAACATCTGCTCGGCAGTTTGGGCCTGGGCCACAATGCGCATTTCGTCTTCAACGGCCAGCACCTTGGCGATGCCAGCGCGGAAAATCGCCTGATTGTCGGCCANNGCATTGGGCTCATCGGTCCGCACCACGCGGCCGCGGCACTGAATGACAACATTGTCCTTGCCGCCCGTGACTTCCGGCGGCAGGGTGATTTCAAACTCCACGGGCGAGCCAACCTCGAGCGCGGCGTCGGCGCGGATGTACACGCCGGCGGCGCTCAGATTGCCGGTCATGCCGCTGGTGTCACCGGCGGTATCTTCCCTATGAATCTTGATCGGCAATTGCAGCGGAAACCTTTTCCCGGTACGCGCTTCGGACACGACTCCTCCTCTGCTGTCGCTCTGCGCTTCAATCCAAAGGCAGAAAACCAAGCCGGAAAACCACGAAATTCCCAGCCCAAAGCCTGACGAGCAGCTATCGGCGTTATATCACACGAGATAGCTCAAAAAAAGCCTAGATTACCGAGGTAATCCCAGTAGGAACTAGGTACCTCCCCAAACCCATCCGGCGGACTTGGCCCGAGGCAGCACCAAAGAGAGGAAAGATCCCGTCCGAATCAGCCGGGGGGGGTGCCCCACTCCTTGCGCTTTCTGCAAGGGGCGGGTGTGAGCGCCGTCGCGTCTTTTGCGGGTGCCCGATGGCCAGCACCGGACTGGTCTGGGTTTTTACGCCGCCCGCGATCGAATCTCCGCGGAACGGCCGATAACAACCCATCACGAAGCCGGGGCTCCCGAACTCGGATGCTCGATCGAATGGTGCCGGCGAACCACGCGGCGGCGCTGGGATTCGTGCAGCGGCGCGGCGGCGGCGATCGCGCAGAGAACGTAAAACAGCGCGGCGTTTGCCGGGATCTGCAGATTGAAATCGAGAAAGCTGTGTACCAGGATCCCCACACAACCGAGCAGAGCGGCCATGGTCAACGCTCCACTGGCGGTCCCGGCCCAATTCTCAAGCTTGCCCGCGGCATGGCGGAAGACCAGCACCAGAAACCAGACCGCGATGGAAAATCCGGCCAGGCCGGTCTCGGCCAGCAGTTGCAGATAATCGTTGTGCGCCTGGTTCACGAAGAACGTCGTGTAGAAACTGCGAAATTCCGGGTAAACGATCGGAAAAGCGCCAAGTCCCCAGCCGAGTAACGGTCTCTTGACCAGCATGTGCAAGGAGTCGCGATCGATAGTGAGGCGAACGCCTCCGCTGATCTCTTCCCGGGCTTCGGAGTGAATGCTGATCAGGCGCTGGGTGAGTTCGTTGCCACCCATCCAGACGAGAAGAATAATCACCACCGCCAGGAACGCCCCCAGCATGAGGGGCTGTTTCCATCTGCCTTCGCGCTTGCGAACCAGAAGCACGCTCAGCACCACCATCTGCGCGACGAACGCCGCCATGCCTCCGCGCGAACCGGAAAGAAAAATACTTCCAGCCATCAGCGCGGCGATTCCCGCCACCGCAAGCTTGCGGTTCCCGTCCGTGAAGCGAGTTGCGGCCAGCACCAGCGGAAAGGGCGTAAGCATCTCCATCAGCCCGGCATAATGATTGTGATTGACGTAGGGTCCATAAATCGAGCCACCCTGCTCCGCGGCCCAGATCCAGTAAAGCTTTCCATTCGGCGCCAAACCTTGCAGCACCGCAAACGCAGCCACTACCGCCCCGTAACCCGTGAATAAAATGGCCAGCAGTTCAAACTGAGAAGACCGACGGAGAGTCTGGGTCACTACGAACACCAGCATGCCGTAGGCGGCGTAGAGCAGCAAGTGAGAGTAGGTCACATGACGGTACGCCGTTATTCCGGCCAGCCACTGCACCACTACAAGCGCAAAAAAAGCCGCCATGGGACGGTAGAGCGGGTTGTCGGAGAGGTTGATTTCACGGTTGATCCACTGGCGGCACGCCCAACCCGCCAACAGCAGCATGGCACACGCTTCTAAAGCAAAAATGGACCAGGGCTCGACAGCTCCAAAGGCCAGCGGCCCGAGCAAGAGCACGGCACAGGCGCCCATTAGCAGCGCGTTGTTGGTAAGTCGCGGTTGCAAGGCTTTCGCCTTAGCGACGAGCGCGGGTTCGGGCTGCGTTGCCAGGGCGGAACTCACGGGTTGTCCTTGGAATTATCGGTGGAATTGTCGGGCAAATTATCGGGAGAGAGTTCGAAATCGTCGAGCCACAGCTTGCCGCGAATTGGGGAACCGGCCGGGGAGCGTTCGATGGCCAGCACCAGCAGGGTGGTGGAGTCGGGGGTCGTCACTTTGGTGTGAACTTCCTTCCAGAAGTCGGCATCGTTGAGCGGGTCGCTGGCATAGAGCGGCGCGCCCGTGTAGGCGTCGCGCAGAACGATCCGCGGGCCGCCCGCTCCCTCAAAGTCCGCCGACTTGTAGTACGCGGAGAAATCGTAAGTGGTTGCGCCGCGCACCGGAATCAGTTGTTGAATCCCCGCGTCGTTGATCCCCGGGCCTAAGAAGTTGAGAAAAAGAGAGCGGTGACCCTGGTGGAAGTCGCTCGGATCGAGCACTGGAGTGACTCCCTCTCGATGGTTGTAGATCCAGTCGAAGCCTCCGTTCAGGATGTCGAGGCTGAAATCGCCGTTCACCACCAGGTTGTCCTCGGTAGGCAGGTAGGCGGAGAGACCGAGAATGTCGGCGGTTTGCTCCCAGGCAGACATGGCGGCATCGGGACGGTGCGCTCCAATGAGATAACCCACGTGCTCATACAAATACCGGTTCTGGAATTTTTCGTGCAACTGGGCGAGCCGGTTCCAGGTCTTGATGGCGCCCTCAGTATCCTGCTTGGTCCTCAACAAATCGAGAAAGGCAATCAAGGAATCGGCGCGAGCCGGCACCACGTCGCGGAGCAGAGCGTCCGCGTCCGGACGCACGCGCCAGCTTGCGCGCAAGGCAGGATCCACCAGCGCAACGTCGTTTTCGATGACCACGTGGAATTCGCGCAGGGCGCGATCGATATCGCCGTCGATAAGAAAAAAATTCGCCGCTTCCCACGCCACATCGGGCGCGGTGGGCTCGGCCTGCAACGCACGATCCAGCGCCGCGCGCTGGCCAGTGAGGTCTCCGGTCACCTGATATGCGGCGGCCAGATCGAACCAGTAGTGGGCATCGTACGGGTTGAGCGCGACGGCTGCTCGAAAGCTGTCGATGGCAGACTGAGGATCGACGGCAACAAATGCGAAGTAGCGTCCAAGCCGGTGGCGATAGTCCGCGTTTCCCGGCGAGAGGCGCACCGCGCGCTCCAGCGATGGCAACTCCGCGCGGGAAGCGAAGACGCTGGCGGCGAACTCTTTGCCAGTCAGAAAAAGATAGACGCAAGCGAGCAAGACCACCCCAGCCGCGAATTGCCTGTGTCGCCGGTTTGAAAGTGGAATGGCCATTGTCACGTTGCCAGTCAGTCCTGCCCGTTGACGGGAAATTCAGTTCATTGAACTCTCCATATGTTCGGAGAGTGTGCCGCAATCACTCGCGCGGCTAAACGCGCCGCCTCAAACCGCCTTCGGTTCTGCTTCGTCCCCCGCGCCGGGAGCTTCTTCTTGATAGTAGTGACCGTATTTCCCCTGATACTCGTAGTAGTAATAATAATCTGGGGAGGTTAGGTCAACGGCGTTTAGCAGCACTCCGGCGACGTGAGCATTGACCTGCATCAATATATCGCGGGCGCGGCGCAGCGCCTGTTTCGTGGTCTGGCCGGAACGAATCACCAGGATGGACGCGTCGGCGCGGGGGGAGAGCACGACCGCGTCGGTGACGGAAAGTGTTGGGGGAGTGTCGATCACGATGTGGTCGAACTGTTGACGCAACTCCGCGATCAGGTCCCGCATGTTGGAGGACGCCAGCAATTCGGCGGGATTCGGAGGCGGCGTGCCCGCGGGCATGATGAAAAGATTAGGCAGGATCGGCGAGGTCGTAATCGTCTGCTGCAGGGTGGCGCTGCCGGTGAGCACGTTGCTGAGACCGCTGCGCGGGCCCATGCCCAAGGTCTTGTGAATACTGGGGCGGCGCAAGTCGGCATCCAGGAGGAGAACGCGGACTCCCTTTTGCGCGAGCACGATCGCGGTGTTGATGCTGGTGGTGGTTTTGCCCTCCTGTGGACGCGCGCTGGTTACCATGATGACTTTCGGCGGCGCTCCGAGATTGGAGAGGAGAAGCGAAGTCCGCAGCGCGCGATACGATTCGGCCATTTGCGATTGGGGACGGACCTGGGTCACCGTCTCGAACACTTCCTTGGAAGCAGTCAAAGCCAGCCGCTTGCCAGCTGCTCCATGGGCGAAAGATTTGGAGCCGTGGGGGATCATCCCAAGAGAGGGAAGGGCCGAGACCGCTTGTGCTTGCTCGGGGGTGCGGACGGTGTTGTCCATGTTCTCGAGCAAAAAAGCCAAGCCGACGCCCGAGATGATGCCCAGCACAAGCGCGAAGGACAGGTTGCGCGGAATGTTGGGTTCGCTGGGACTGGTGGGAACACGGGCCGCATCGATGATGCGAAAGTTATTGGATTGCAAACTCGAGGTGACGCTCGCTTCTTTCATTTTTCCCAGCAATCCCTCGTAGAGTGTCCGGTTGCTGTCCAGGTCGCGCTTCAGGATGCTGTACTCGATGGCGCTCTCGTTGAGCTTGTTCGCTTCCTGTTTTTGCTTCTCAAAGGAGCCGCGCAACATAGTTTCACGCTGCAAAGCGGCCAGGTATTGTCCCTTGAGGTGATCGACGGCCTTGTTGGTTTCCGATTGAAGCTGGCGGTCAATCTCCTTCAGTTGGCTATTGAGCTGCGCGATTTTCGGATACGAGGGGAGAAATTGGGTGCTGAGTTCGGCAACCTGGATTCTGAGACCAACCTGCTGTTCGCGCAAATGGTCCAGAAGACCGGAAGCTGCGCCGGCTCCGCTTCCTGTGGTATCGGCGATGATCGCTGCCGCGACCACCTCCGGATCATCGGACTGGGTCTGGCGATAGATGGCTTCTTTCTGCATGCGGTCAGATTCCGCCATCGTCATTTCTTTGTTAAGTTCGTCGAGCTTTTCGGTGATGATATTCTGCTTCTCGTCAGTCCCAAGAATCTCGTGCTCCTTCTGGTAACGTACGAGCTTCTCCTGCGACGTTTCCACTTTCATCTGCAACTCGATGAGCTGCTTCTTAAGCCATTCGGAAGCCTGGTTGGTGGATTCGAACTTGGTCTCGAAGTTCTGCGTTTTATAAGTGTCCATGAGGGTATTCACGGCACTGGCGGCGAGCTGAGGATCGGTGCTGTTGTAATGAATCTCGATGATGCGGGTGTTGGGAATATCAGTGACGTGGAGATTTCCGTGAAACATTGCGAGCAGAGCCGAGGTGCGGTTCGAATCGGTCTGCAGCGGATCGGCGACCAGGTTGGCTTGCTTTTGATCGGAACGACCGCCGAACTCGGGACGCCTATCGAGATTCAGTTGCCGGATCACCTGCAGCGCCATCAGATCGCTCTGCAGGATGCGGACCTCGGTGTCCAGATCACTCTGGTCGTAGTAGTCGACCACTGGCCCCGAGTCTTTGAAGGTAATGAGGTTCGGATCGGCTTTATTGATGGCGATGCGGCCTAACGCTTCGTAGATGGGAGTTTGGCGAAGGCTGGCAATGGCGACGGCCATGAAGATGCCCACCACAACTGCGGTCACCATCCACTTGCGTTTGATAAGAACGCGCATGTACTCGCGCAGTGTGGATTCCTGCGACGGCAGCTGGTTATAAAGTGCGGCGCCGATCGGCCTCAGGAATTCAGCCGGTTCGGCGGGTAGCAGTTCGCGCGATCCGTCATTACTTCGTGGAACGTCACTTCGTGGAACCAGCGGTCCCAATGACATCGTTACTCCTTAGCGGCCACAAGCTCGATGCGGCAGCGCGCCGCACCCGACACACAGGTTCCCGCTCCAGCCGGGCCTTTTCAGAGCAAGCCGGACAGACGAGAGCGGACTATCATAGAGAATTGGCCTGATTTTAGCATCTTCGGAGCGAGAACCAGCCAAAATTTACGGCTTGGGGATATTGTCTCCGGTTCTCGTTTCCGTTGGGCAGACAGGGACGCCGCGATGAATCGTCGGCTATACCGCGTCCATTTAAGGATGTAACCTTGGGTTCGACTGTCGAGACATTGGGAATTAACCGAAGGCCTGCCGTCGTCGCTGTGGGAAAGTGCAAATCCCGGCATCTTCTCCGCGCTTTCCGCAGCCTCTGCGGTTAAAATTGGCCCATGCGTGAAGTCGTTCTGGTTTCTTCCGTCCGTACTCCGGTGGGCCGCGCGTTTAAGGGCACGCTGCGGGCTACGCGTCCTGATGAATTGGCTGCGGTTGCGATCAAGGGCGCGCTCGATCGCGTGCCGCAGCTTGATCCCAAGGAAATTGAAGACGTCATCCTGGGATGCGCCATGCCCGAGGCCGAGCAAGGGATGAACGTGGCCCGCATTGCTTCGCTGCGCGCGGGGCTTCCGGTCGAGGTGTCGGCGGTCACGATCAATCGCTTTTGCTCGTCGGGCTTGCAGGCGATTGCCATGGCGGCCGAGCGCATCATGAGCGGCGGCGCCGAGGTGATGGTGGCGGGCGGGACGGAATCGATGTCGATGATCCCCATGGGCGGGAACAAGATTTCGCCCAACCCGTGGCTGGTAGATCATTATCCGGATGCTTACCTTTCGATGGGCCTGACGGCGGAGCGGGTGGCGGCGCGCTTCGGCATCACGCGCGACGAGTGCGACCAGTTTTCTTTGCGCAGCCATCAGAAGGCGCTGGCGGCGATCGCGGCGGCCAAGTTTGAGGATGAGATTGTGGCCGTGCCGGTGAGCTTTACCACGCCGAATGGGTCGAAGCCAAATCCAAATCCAAAGAAGCACGAAATTTCGTTCCAGGTGGACGAGGGCCCGCGCGCCGATACTTCGATTGAGGCTCTGGGCGCGCTGAAGGCCGCGTTTCACGCGAAGGGCGTAACCACGGCGGGGAATTCTTCGCAGATGTCGGATGGCGCGGCGGCAGCGGTGGTGATGTCGGCCGAGCGGGCGAAGGCGCTGGGCATCACTCCGCTGGTGCGGTACGTCGCGTTTGCCACGGTCGGATACAAGCCGGAAGAGATGGACCTCGGGCCGGTGTTTGCGATTCCTAAGGCGCTGAAGTTGGCTGGGTTGAAGCTCTCGGACATTGACGTGATCGAACTGAACGAAGCGTTTGCGACGCAGGCGCTGGCGGTGATCCGGGAAGCTGGGCTTGATTTTTATCCAGAGCGCGTCAATCCGAACGGTGGAGCGATCGCGCTGGGCCATCCGCTGGGATGCACGGGAGCGAAGCTGACGGCCAGCGTCATTCGTGAACTGAAGCGCCGCAAGGGACGCTATGGCATGGTAACGATGTGCGTCGGCGGAGGGATGGGTGCGGCGGGGATTTTCGAAAATCTAAACTGACCGCGGAGGGCACAGAGATCAAGGAGAAACAGGAAGATTTCTCTCCGTGCCTCTGTGGCTCCGCGGTGTAATCAACTCATCGGGGTAGTTATGGCGACAACTGCGGTTCCCAAGACCAAGATTTCCGGCGGCAGCTTTTTGCTGGAAGAGCGGCAGACTGCCGATGTGTTCACCCCAGAAGATTTTTCCGAGCAGCACCAGATGATCGGGCAGACGACGGAAGAGTTTGCCACGAACGAAATTTTGCCCCAGGCCGAGAAGATCGAACACAAGGATTTCTCGATTTCGCGCGAGCTGCTGAAAAAAGCCGGCGACCTTGGCCTCAGCGGAGTTGAGATTCCGGAGGCTTACGGCGGCCTCGAAATGGACAAGGTCACTGCCGCCATCATCGCCGACAACATCGCCAAGTACGCCGGGTTTGCCACCACCTGGGGCGCGCACAGCGGCATCGGCCTGTTGCCCATAGTTTATTTCGGCACCGAAGAGCAGAAGAAAAAATACTTGCCGCAACTGGCCACGGGAACAATGGTTGGCGCGTATGCTCTGTCGGAGGCGACTTCCGGCTCCGACGCCCTGAATTGCCGCGCCCGGGCCGTGCTCTCGCCGGACGGCAAGCACTACCTCCTGAACGGCGAGAAGATGTGGATCACCAACGCGGGCTTTGCCGACCTGTTTACCGTATTCGCGAAGATTGACGGCGAGAAGTTTTCCGCGTTCCTGGTCGAAAGGGATTTCCCGGGATTTTCCGTCGGCGCCGAAGAGCACAAAATGGGCATTCGCGGCTCTTCCACCTGCTCCATCATTCTGAATGACTGCAAGGTGCCGGTCGAGAATCTGCTGGGCGACATTGGCAAGGGGGCTACCATCGCCTTCAACATTCTGAACGTTGGACGCTTCAAACTCGGCGCGATGTGCGTGGGCGGGGCGCGGGTTTCGATCGAGAGTGCTGTGGCCTACGCCAAGCAGCGCAAGGCGTTCGGCAAGACGATCGGCGATTTCGGGCTGATACGGGAAAAAATCGCGAACATGGCCACGCTGATCTATGTCGGCGAGTCGGCGGTCTATCGCACGGTGGGAATGATGGACGCGTTGCTTTCCGAAATCGATTCTGCGAGCCGCGACGCCGCCGCTGTAGCCAGAGAACAGCGCAAGGCGATCGAGGAGTACGCGGTGGAATGCTCGATCCTCAAAGTCTGGGGCTCGGAGATGATCGATTACGTCGTCGACGAGACGCTGCAGATCTATGCCGGCTATGGCTTCGTGGAAGAGTATCCGGCGGAGGGGGCCTACCGCGACGCTCGCATCAACCGCATTTTCGAGGGCACGAATGAGATCAACCGGCTGATCATCACGGGATTCCTGCTGAAGCGCGGGATGAGCGGCCAGTTGCCGCTGATGCCGGCGATCAAGAAGTTGATGGACGAAGTGCTGAGCGGGCCGTCTGCCGGCGAGGAGATCGAGGGTCCGTTGGCGGAAGAGCGCAAACTGGTCGCGCAGGCGAAGAAGCTTGGCTTGTTCGTTGCCGGAGCGGCCACGCAGAAATACATGCAGGCGATTCAGGAGCAGCAAGAAGTGATGGGCGCGATCGCCGATATGACGATCGAGATTTACGCCATGGAATCGGCTGTGCTGCGCGCGCAGAAGATGGCCGAGCAGAAAGGGGAAGCGTCGGCTGCGCTGCCGATTGCAATGACGCGAGTGTATCTGACGCAAGCCCTGGACAAGGTCGAGGCGTCGGCCAAGAAAGTCATTGCCGACGTGGCGGAAGGCGACATGCTGCGGACGCAGTTGGCGATCGTGCGGCGGTTGTCCAAGCGCGAACCGTTTAACGCGATTGCGCTGCGGCAGCAGATTGCGCAGAAGACGATTGAGGCGGGGAAGTACACGCTGGCGTAGGAACTGAGAACGTTTAACAACCTTGACACCCTGAGCGAAGCAGCCGCTCCGTTCAGGGTGACAGTTTAGTTAGGGCTCACTCGAACCAGCCGCTGCGGTAAGCCATCCACCAGGAGAAGTATCCGATCGGAATGGTAGCGCCCAGGGCCCACCAGATCGGCAGGACGAAATCGGCAGCCAGGCCCAGCACGGTGAAGGAGATCCAGAAGATCTTGCGCTCCATATCTGGATTGTAAGTCTTTTCCGCCACTTACGATCCCGATTAGGCGCCTGCGGAAAACTTCGGTTTCGCATCACGCCATCGTCTTAGCGGGAAAATCAGGCTTTGGGCTTGAGCTCTTCCATCACGCTCTGGATCAATTCTTTGGCGTCGGTGAGGTTTTTCATGATGAGCTGTACATCCATAACCGGCTTGCCGGGCCAGCGCTGGCTCTGGCAGTAGACGCCATGCTGCCCGACGAGGGCCATGGCGTCGGTGACCAGGTCCATGGTGACCGCGAGGCGTCCGCGGGGCACGCCCATGCGCGTTTCGAAGTGCTCGAGTTCTTCCTGCTTTTCATGGAACACGGCCATCACCAGATTGTAGCGGGGATGTGAGTATAATTCTCGGCGGAACAGCAATCAGCATTCAGCAATCAGCCAAACCACTCAGGCTCTGAATTGGCTGACTGCTGAGTGCTGAATGCTGATTGCTTCCAGGAGGAACAAGTCATGAAGAACTTTGCGTTACTTGCAGTATCACTCTTCGCGGTGGCAACCTTCGCTTCTGCGCAAATGGGCATGGGGCAGGACAAATCCAAGCGGCCCAGCCCACCGGCCAGCGCGGAGTGCAAGTTTTCCGATGGCACAACCATCAAGGTGGACTATTCCAGTCCGCGTGCGAAAGGGCGAAAGATTTTCGGCACGGCGAGCGAGAAGGCGCTGGTGCCGTACGGGGAGATCTGGCGCACCGGCGCGAATGAAGCGACTACATTCGTCAGCGATACGAATCTGACGGTAGGTGGGAAGGCTGTGCTGGCGGGCAGTTACACCATCTTCACCATCCCTAAGGCCGACAAGTGGACACTGATTATCAACAAGAAGAACGCCGAGTGGGGCATTCCGTACAAGTACGAAGCCGACGAACTGGCCCGAGTTGACATGCAGGTCTCGAAAACGCCGGCGCCGGTGGAGAACTTCACCATTGCCTTCGACCCGACTGGCAGCAACTGCACGCTGCGCATGGAGTGGGAGAACACCCGCGCCAGCGTCGAGATTACAAAGTAAGAAGTTTGGGGAGACTCTGATTAAGTCCCAACTGGCGAGACGGGCTACGCTGAAGGTGCGACCCTCAGCGGCTAAAGCCGCTTGTTTAGCGGGTTCTGACGGCATGGCTGAAGCCATGCCCTTTCAAATCTTTCCGTGAAAAGACTTAATCAGAGGTTCCTTAGTTGATGCGTCTGTAGAAACGGGCTTGCCCCGTCTTTTCCGGACGCGGCGAGAGACGCGGCAAGCCGCGTCTCTACAGAAATTCCCTGCGTCGTGCCCGATCTCCCGGCGCTATACTGGAACCCCATGCGGCCGATGCTGCGCTTCCTTTGGAACTCCACCCGTGGCCACCGGATTGCGCCCTGGCGCAGTCCCTATCTTCTATGGCGCATTGAGACGTACACCGGCGTCAAAATGACCCAGATTGGATTCCTGGAATTCTGGGAATTCGTGTGGACGGAGCGAAGCAACCTGTGGCGCTTCCTGAAGTGGACAGCGGAGATGGATCGCCACGTCCATCCCAAGGCGAAAAACGTTTAACGAAGGGACAACTGCCCTCGGCTATCCGGCGGGGCGAAGCTCCGCCACGCTCTTGATCGTAAGTATGGACGACGGAACCCCGGCGAGCCGGCGCTCGCCTGGACAGCCGAGGGCGGCTGTCCCTACGTTCGCTTCGCTCATTCGTCTTTTGGTCAGCGGCCTTCCATCACCACATTAACTTCGCTGCCTTTGCCCGCGCCCAGCATCAGGTAGGCTGAGCCCCGGTTGGTGGCGACTTCCAGAAAACCCATGCTGCCCAGGATTCCGAAGACTTCGCCGGGAGCGCCTTCGGCGTAGCTTGCGCACATGCGCGTTGCCTGCGCCTTGGTTCCGATCGCGATCTTGAAAGCGGGCGGCGTGGCTTCGAAAAGTTGGGGCGCATCCTGCGGAGTGATGTTAGTGATGAGATTGCCAAAGCGATCGACTTTCAGGACTATTCCTCTCAGCGTGTGCTCATCCACCGGTTTGGGGCGGGGCGCGCCAAAGCGGACATAGTCGGTGATCTCCTCGCCGAAGCGATCGGGCTCGACCCCCTTCGCGAGATAAGCCGCAACCGGGGAAAAGATATCGCGCGCGTGGAAGGTGTTGCCGCGCGGCTGCAGAAAATAATGCTCGGCGGTGACGTGGCGAACGGAGATCCGCTCTTCGCGGTCATAGACCAGAGAAAGCACGCCGTTGTCGGGCGCCACAAACATATGGCGGTCGCCGGTCATAATCACGGGCCGCCGCGCCGTTCCCACCCCGGGATCGACAATCACCATGTGTACGGTGCCGGAAGGGAAGTAGGAGTAGGCCT
The DNA here is from genome assembly GCA_003139995.1 of Candidatus Acidiflorens stordalenmirensis. Lineage (GTDB taxonomy): Bacteria > Acidobacteriota > Terriglobia > Terriglobales > Acidobacteriaceae > Acidiflorens > Acidiflorens stordalenmirensis. The sequence goes on from PLIC01000169.1 coordinate 15,267, forward strand.
GCGAAATAGTCAGTGCGCCGTCCAGAATGTCGAACGCCTGCACGGCATGGCTGATGTCGACGATCTGCGCCTCGGGGGCGATCTCGAGGATGACTCCCCTCATAGCGCCGACAAAATGATCGTTGAGTCCAAAATCGGTAGTGAGAGTGATGATCGCGGTGCGTGCCAATCCGTTACCTCGTCGAGCCTGAAAGTTTTCAGGGACTCACGAAGTATCGGACGCGACAGGATGGCGCGTCAAGGCAAGTGTTCTACGAGCAGTCAGCACTCAGCCAATTCAGGGCCAAGAGTAGTTTGGCTAAATGCTGAGTGCTGAATGCTGAGTGCTGTTTAGTCGACTTGCACATCGCCCGATCCGGTGTGGACGGAAACCGTGGGACCGCCGCCGCGCACTTTGCCAACCACACTCTTCTTCGAGTCCTGGATGCGGCCCTGGACGGTCGTAGTCACCGGATGGCCCAGCGTGACGGTTCCAGAATTCGAAGAGATGTCGACATCGAAGGCGGCGTCCGGGGGCACATGTAGGTTCACGTTGCCCGAGCCGGTGCGGACGTTCCACATGTTCTTGGGCAAGCCTTTGCCGTGAATGTCGCCGCTGCCCGCCTCGGCATGAAATCCACCATTAATGCCTTCCACGGTGATGTTGCCGGAGCCGGTGCGGATGTCCACGTCGCCCGCGCCCGTTTCCTCGATTTCGATGTCGCCGCTGCCCGCTTTGACGCGCGCGGGGCCGGAAAGTTCGCGTCCGCGGACGTTTCCCGAGCCCGTCTGGAAACGCATTTCACCGGTGAGGCGCGCCAGTTGCAAGTCGCCCGATCCGCTCTCGAGATCGATGTTGCCCTTGAGGCCTTCGACCTTCTGATCGCCGCTGCCGGTATGGGCGCGAATCGCGGTGTTCTCTGGGACGGTGATTTCGTAGTCGATCGAAATGTTGTGGATGTTCACGTAGTCGATGCGAATGCTGTTGCCGGTCTGGCGAATGGGAGGGTTGCTCTGCAACTCCTGCGCCTCCGCCTTGTGGTCGCCGCCGAACCAGGAATTGTCCGCGTGAATCTTGGCATGAATCGAGACTATGCCGGCAGCGCCGTTGCGGACGGTGATGTCGCCGGAGCGAGTCAGCACTTCGAGATCGACGGGCCCATTGACCTGGAACGAACGGTCAAATGTTCCGATGACTGAGGCGAAGCCCGCCAGCGAGCTGACCAAAACAAACGCCAGTACGCGGATGGTTCGAGTCCGAATCAGGGAAGCGTTAGAGCTGGTTTCATGTTTTGGGTAGGGCACGGCCTTAGCCGTGCCGTTTAGGGTCTGAAAGAATGCGGGCTTTAGCCCCTGAGGGACGCGCCTTCCGAGCTGAAAGGCATTCATGAAACCATCTCTAGTCATAGCGGTTCGGCTCCGTGATTTCAGGTCTCAGGTGCCAGGTCAGTGCGACCAGCGATTGGGTTTTCCAAGGGCCTGACATCTGTTTTCCTCACTGCAGCACGACCTGGTCGCCCTCCTTCAAACCTTGCAGCAACTCGGTCTTGGCGCCATTCGAGATGCCGATGTTGACGGCAATCTTCTTCTTGCCTTCTTTGGCTTTTGGATCCGGTATCTCGACCGATGCCTTCTTATCCTTGTCGTAAATGATCGATCCTTCCGGGATCTGGAGCACATTCTTGTGCTCTTCGAGAATGATCTCGGCGTTGGCCGTCATCATGGCTTTCAGCACGCCCTCGGGGTTGTTGATAGAGACGCGCACTTCGAACGTAGTGACATTGTCTTTTTCGACGCCCATGGGAGAAATCTTCGTTACTTTGCCGGTGAAGGTCTTGTCCTTGAACGACTCGACTTTAATCCGGGCGGCTTGTCCCAAATAAACCTTGCCGATATCGCTTTCGTCCACTTTGCCTTTGACGTAAACCTCGCTGGTGTCGCCGAGCGTCATCACCAGCGTGGACGAGGAACCCAGCACCAGGATGGAACTGACCGCATCGCCAATTTCTACGTCGCGTGAAAGAACGATCCCGTCGATCGGTGACTCGATCGTGGTGTAACCCAGCTCTTCTTCGAGTTGTTTCAGGTTCGCGCGGTCCTGTGCCACCTGCCCCTGGGCCTGGCCAATCTTGGCCTGCAACACCTGCAACTGCGCCTTGGACACATTTTGCTTGTTCAGCGCCATCTCGTAATTCTTCTCCGCGTCGTCGAGCGCGGAAGCGGAAACCACGCCGTCCTTCGCCATGCCCTGAGCGCGCTCATACGCACGTTTCAGCAGGGGCACGTCGGGACCCTCGGCGTCGACTTTGGCGCGCTCCAAGTCGGCACGCGTGCCGTTAAGGCTGGCACTCGAGCCCTCCAATTGCGCGCGGGCCTGATCGACGCGAGCCTGAATCTCTTCCTTGTCGAGTTCGGCGAGCACTTGGCCCTTCGTAACTTTGTCGCCGTAATCGACGTAGAGTTTCTTCACGATGCCGCTCGCTTTGGACTTGATCTCGACCTTGGTGATGGGCTCGATCTTGCCGGTGGCCACCACGCTTTTCGCAAGGTCTCCCTTCTCGACCTTGGCGAGCTTCGAGGGGTCGATCTTGGTGCCGCCGCTGGTGGCTGCGATGAGCCCGCCGGCAACCAACAGAACCAGAACGGCTGCTATCGAGCCATAGATGATTCGCTTACGCCGCTTTTTCTTGCCATTACCGTTGCTTTCCAAGACCGCCTCCTGCTGGAATTCAAATCTTAGAACCGTCACTCACCTGTTGTTACGGGAGAAACCTCGGAATAGTTCCCCCAAAATTCCCAGGCTTCGTATCGAGGCATCGCTTCACCGATGCCTTAGGTTTCTGCTCACCAGTCTTGTACGTACTTAGACCACCGGGCCACGAAAAAGAAAGCAAGCAGTTTGCGTTGGCAATCAAGGCTTCATTTGATTTTACCGCCAGCCCGTCCCAAAGCCGAACGATTATCCCTTTGGAATGTTAGAATTAGAGTTCCATGATTGCATACGTGCTGCTGCGGGTGTTCGTCATCCTGCTCCTGGTGGCGGCCAATGCCTTCTTCGCCGCAGCCGAGTTCGCGCTGGTCAGCGTGCGCGAAACGCGCATCCAGCAGTTGATCGAAGCCCACCGCGCGGGCGCCCGCACCGTCCTTAAACTTCACCAGCAGCTCGGCCGCGTCGTGAACGGCGTGCAACTGGGAATCACCGTTGCCAGCCTAACTCTGGGCTGGCTGGGCGAGCCGGCTCTGGCGCGACTGTTCGAGGACTGGATCGGAAGCGTGCCCCATGCGGCGATCTACGCTCATGCCATCGCCGTGACCGTGGCGTTTGTGATAATCACCGGCCTGCTCGTGATCATGGGCGAACTGGTTCCGAAGTCGCTCGCGTTACAACGGGCCGAGCGAGTCGCACTGGCGGTCGCGGCGCCCATGGACGTTTTCTTGACCGTCACCGCCCCCCTGACGATTGGCATGAGCCGCGCGGCTGGTTTTGTCCTGCGCGCCTTCGGGACTCGCGAGATCCGGCACGGTTCGGTTCACTCCCCCGACGAACTCAAGCTGATCGTAACCGCCGCCCACCACTCGGGACAGCTCTCTTCCGCGCAGGAAGAAATGTTGCTGAATGCGCTCGAACTGGACGAGATCACCGCGCGCCAAGTGATGGTGCCGCGCACCAGAATTTTTTCCTTGCCGTCCGACCTGAACCTGGACGAAGCCCTGTCCCGCGTGGTCGACGATCAACACTCGCGCGTCCCGGTGTATGATCCGCAGCGCGGTCCCGAACACATTGTCGGCGTGCTTTATGCCAAGGACTTGATGCGTTGGACGCGGCTGCGCCTCGGCGTCATCGCTGCTCCTGCTGCGGCCGCAGCCCTGCGCATTGCCCAGATGAAAATCGGCCAGGTCATGCACGATGTGCTGGTGGTGCCCGAAACCAAGTCCTTGCTCGACCTGCTCGGTGAATTCCAGCAGCGCCGCCGGCACTTGGCGGTGGTGGTCGACGAATTCGGCTCCACGGCGGGAGTGATTAGCGTCGAAGACGTGCTCGAGCAACTGGTCGGCGAACTGGAAGACGAATTCGACGTTGCCTCCACGCAGCCGGTGGTTACCGACGCGAATGCGCCGCTCGTGCTCGACGGATCGGTCAACATTCGCGACCTGGAAAGCCAATACGAGCTGAAACTCCCGCAGGACGAAGGCTTCGAGACTCTAGCCGGCTTTTTGCTTTCACGGTTGCAGAAGATGCCCGCAGGCGGCGAGGCCTTCGACTACGAGGGCCGGCGTTTCGTCGTCGAAAAAATGGAAGGGCATCGCATCGCGACCGTTCGCATCGAGCCAGTGCCCGTGGCCCCGGCGTCGGCGTCGCCTGTGTCGCCAGCATCGGCGCGAGCCGGAGACTAGTTCCCGATGCCGCGCTACATCATCACCCGCGTACTCTACACCCTGCCGGTCATCTGGCTCGTCGTCTCCACCGTTTTCCTGCTGATCCACTTCGTTCCCGGCGATCCCATTCAGCAGATGCTAGGCGAAGGCGCCGCTGCCGGAGACATCCAGGCAGCGCGACACGCTTACGGCCTCGATGTCCCACTGGGCCAGCAATACCTGAATTACTGGCGCGGCGTGCTCCACGGAGACCTCGGCAAGTCGCTGCGCTTCAACCAGGGAGTTACCAGCCTGATCGCGCAGCGCTATCCCTTCACCTTGCAGCTCACACTGGCGTCATTGTTCGTAGCGATCATGCTAGCCATTCCAGCCGGCGTGCACTCGGCGCAGCGGCGCAACCAATGGGATGACCGCACACTAAGCGTGGTCAGCCTCTTCGGCCTGTCGTTTCCGAACTTCGCGCTGGGCCCGGTGCTGATCCTGTTCTTCGCGGTCAAGCTGGGATGGCTCCCCGTCTCCGGTTCCGGCTCGCTCGCCCATCTCGTGCTTCCCGCAATCACCATGGGCGGAGCCTTGGCCGCAATCCTAACCCGCATGGTGCGCACCTCAATGCTAGAAGAGTTAGGACAAGACTACATTCGCACCGCCCGCGCCAAAGGTCTGCCCGAACGCACCGTAGTCTATCGTCATGCCCTGCGCAACGCCATGATCCCGATCCTAACCGTACTAGGCTTGCAATTCGGCGCGCTCTTAGCCGGAGCCATCGTGACCGAAACCATCTTCTCCTGGCCTGGCATAGGACGCCTAACCATCCAAGCCATCGCCAACCGCGACTACTACCTGGTGCAGGGATGCATTCTGGCGATTGGGTTGACCTACGTCGCTGTGAACTTTCTGACCGACCTACTATACTCGGCGGTGAACCCGAGGATAAGACAATGAAAAACAAGGGAACTGTCTCGGTAGTGATAACGGATTTAGACAACACCCTCTACGACTGGGTAGACGTGTGGTACAAGTCCTTCAAAGCGATGTTGGATCAGCTCGTAAAGGAAAGCGGAGTCGATCAAGAAACTCTCATCAAGGAGTTCAAGGGGATCCACGAAAAACATGGCACCTCAGAATACGCTTTCTCGATTGAAGAGTTGCCTTCGTTAAAGGCTAGATATGGAGAAGCCGATTTGGCAACACGGTTTGAGGCAGCCATCCAAAGCTACCGCTCCGCGCGCAAAGAGGCAATGCGCCCTTACCCCGGCACTTTGGAAGCTTTGGAAACTGTTAAAGACAAGGGGACCCTGCTGGTCGGTTATACCGAATCCATGGCCTTTTACACCAACTCTCGTCTAAAAAAGCTCGGGTTGGATCGAATCCTCGATTATGTGTACTCGCCCCCGGACCACGGATTGCCTAACGGGAAAACAGCAAACGAAATTAGATATTACCCTGCGGAATACTATTCACTGCGCAGAACTATAGCCAGAAATACGCCGAAGGGCGAGCTTAAGCCCAACCCGAAGATACTCATGGATATAGTGAAGGAAGTAGGCGCAACGCTTGGCGAGACAATTTACGTTGGCGACAGTTTGATGAAGGACGTCTTGATGGCGCAAAGGGCGGGTGTCAGAGACGTTTGGGCAAAGTATGGCCTTGCGCAAAACCGCGAGGAGTATGAATTGTTGCGAAGGGTGACTCACTGGACTCTGGAGGACGTGGAACGCGAAAAAAAGCTTCGAGTCGAAGAGGTTGAACCCTTGATCGTTTTGGAAAATGGGTTAGGTGATTTGCTCGACGAGTTCGATTTCGCCCCCTTTCAAGATCGCTCGTCGGGTCGCATGACGCTCGTCCTGGACGTGTGGAAAAAGACGGTCGACGTCCAGCAACATTTCAATGACTTGGAGCTGCGAATTCGGAATTACGCGGTAACAATCTTGGCCGCTATCCTGGGCCTCGCTGCATACGGTATCAAGGAAGATCTTCGCATCGTCGTGCTGGGCCATTCCACATCTCTATCAGCAGCGGTACTGATTGCTGGGATTTTCCCATGGCTGGCGTTCTACTTTATGGATCGGTTTTGGTACCATCGTTTGCTCTATGGCGCTGTCGGTCACGGGAGCCGAATTGAGGATCGCTGGAAAACCACTATTCCTGAAATTGCTCTGACGGATTCGATAGGGAAAGCTAGAGCAAATCCATAGTTGCTGTAGCCGCCGGCAACTGCCGAGTTGCGCTCGGCATGGACGGGCGAGGGCGCCCGTCCCCACACGAGCGGGATACAGCAACGCTGAATCCGCTCTAGTCCCATCAAGATATTCAGGTGGGCTTTGCACACCACGAGGAAAATCGATTTGTTTTACAGTGCAGGAATTCTTCTGCTTGTTTTGCTAAGCACTTTCACACATTTCATGGCCCGGCCTACCCCTCAAGTTCCTCCAAGCACGCCGCCGACTGTTGTCCAGCAAGCGACCAAACCCGAGTCTGTTCCAATACCAGCATCCAAACAAGGGCAGCCGGGCGCCCCATAGCCCACGCCGATTTAGAGCTTGACTCCGCCTGCTAAAATAGAAATACAGGAAACGAGTTTTCTGCCAGCTTTCCGCCTCTCAGGAGGCGGCGCACCAAAGCGATCTTTGACATCTTTCCCCGCAAGACCCCGGCGAGGTCATGCGCCAGAAGAGTGACAGGCTCCCACAATAAACCGTTTATTTTCAATACATTGAATGTAACGTATCTGGAATGAATACTTTACAAGCAAAAGTCACCAGTGCAGGCGTTTTTCAGCTACTAACTGCTACTCGCTCAAGACTTTGCCTATAAGTCCTTTTCGTTGAAGACTTTGGCGTTAAATACTCGCTAACATCATGATTCCAATAGACCGAGGGGTAGGGGGGGTCCGACAGACAGCAACCAGCGGCACCTTTCAAGACCGTAGCGGAAAGGGACCGCACACAACTAGAGACCGGAATTTAAGATTCGATGGCCACAAACGCACAACTGACAACCAGCAACTGGCAACTGAGCCGCACCACCCGCGTCGCCCGCCACAATTCGCTGGCGGCAGTGGGAGTTGTGTTGGTCGCCATCTTCATGTTCTCCGCGATTTTCGCGCCCTGGATTGCTCCGCAAGATCCCGCGCACATCGATCTGCCGAACCGCTTGCAAACGCCCTCGGCGCAGCATTGGTGCGGAACCGATGAACTCGGACGCGACATTCTTTCTCGCCTGATCTGGGGCGCGCGAATTTCCCTGTTCGTCGGCAGCAGCGTGGTTGCGTGTTCGCTTCTGCTCGGTCTCATCATCGGCAGCCTTGCCGGATACTACGGCGGAGGCATCGACCGCTTCGTCAACATTGTGTTGATGAATGCGTTTCTTTCGTTTCCGGGCATTCTCATTGCGATCGCTTTTGTGGCCTTCCGAGGCCCCGGAGTTTTCAACCTCGTTCTTGCCCTGTCGCTTGGAGGATGGGTCGGTTACGCTCGCCTGGTGCGCGCGCAGGTGCTGGCCGTGCGCGAACGCGAATTTGTCGAAGCGGCGCGGGCGCTCGGCGCGGGAGATCTCCACATCATCACCCGGCACATCCTGCCCAACATTATTCAGCCGGTGATTGTGCAGGCGGCCATCGGCATGGCAGGCGCGGTTCTGGCCGAAGCGACGATGAGCTTCCTCGGCCTCGGCGTGCCGCCGCCAACCGCGAGTTGGGGATCGATGCTGAACGACGCCCGCTCGCACCTCTTCGACTCTCCGCATCTGGTGCTCTTCCCGGCGGTGACGGTGATGTTCGCGGTTCTGGCCTTCAACTTTATCGGCGACGCGTTGCGCGACCTTCTCGACCCTAGGTCCCGGATTGAGGCCGGGTTGTGAATACTATTGGTTTGACCGCGAATTGACCAGTTCGTACACTATATTTTCCAGCGCAATCGTCTATGCCTGATATCCGAAGGAACTTCCTGGGACAACGCGTTCGACTTGCGTTTCGACTGACGCCCGCTGTGAGCTTGGCGATCGTGCTGGTGGCGGCGTCCAGCTTTGCGCAGAACCGGCCGCAGGTGTCTCTGGAAACCAGCGAGACGCTGTTCACGGTGCTGACCGCCATCAACACGTGCGGCTATGACCAGGAGCTGAGTGCTTCCGACCCGCTGCGCACGCAGATCCGGTCGGAGGTTGCCAAAGCGGTGGAGAATACGGCCGGGGCTCAGGAAGTAATCGCTCCGATGTGCTTGTTCTACCGGCAGCACCAGGTGCCGGAGCCCGCGCACGACCTGTCGCAGTATGTGTCGCTGGCGCTGTATTTGGAGGAACCATCGGCTTTCGCGCTCAAGGTAAAGCAGACGGAGCTCCCGCCCGATGCGGAAACGGTGGCGGGCATGGTGCCGCTGATGCAGGCCTTCTATGAAAAGATCGGCTTGCACGCCATCTGGGAGCGGCACCGGGCGCGCTATACGGAATTGACCGAGGTCTATCACGCTCCGCTGGCGAAGATGACGTTCGACACCGAGATTTATTTGAAGTACCCGTCGGCGGGTTACTTGGGACGGCAGTTCACCGTCTATCTGGATGCGATGGGCGCGCCGGGGCAGACCAACGCGCGCAACTACGCGTCGGATTACTACGTCGTCATTTCACCGACTACGAGTACGGCGATCAAGATGCAGCAGATTCGGCATACCTATCTGCATTATCTGCTGGATCCGCTTGCGCTGAAAAACGGCGACTCCTTCAAGCGGCTTGAACCGTTGCTCGGGGCCGTGGAGAACGCGCCGATGGATGAAGCGTTCAAGAGCAACATTTCGTTGTTGGTGACAGAATGCCTGATACGGGCGATCGAAGAGCGACTGACCAAGATTCCAGAGGCGGAACGGGCCCAGGGCATCGACGAATCCGACAAGGAAGGGTATGTGCTGACGCGCTATTTCTACAACGCGCTGGACAAGTTCGAAAAAGATCCGGCGGGGATGCGCAACGCTTATGCGGACCTGGTCGGCTCGATTGAAGTCGGTAAAGAAATGAAGCGGGTATCGCAGATCCAGTTTGCGGGCGAGGCGGCGCCGGAACTTCTGCACCTGGCTGGTAGCCGGAACCAGCACTTGCTGCTGAACGCGGAGCGGCGGCTGGCGGCGGGCGATCCGGAAACCGCGCAGAAACTGGCGCAAAAGGCGCTCGACGATCAGGAAGAAGATGCTGGACGCGCGCTATTCATTTTGGCGGAAGTCGCCACCGCGAATCGGGACATGGAAGGGGCGCGCACGTACTTTGAACGAGCGCTGCAGCTGGCGCATGAACCGAAGGTGATCGCCTGGTCTCATATTTATCTTGGCCGCATTTTTGATTTGAAGGAGGATCGGCTCGCCGCCGTGGACCAGTATCGGGCGGCGCTGAGCGCGGCCGGCGGAGCGCTTCCGGAAGCGAAGTTGGCGGCACAACGGGGGCTGGAACAGCCGTATGAGCCCCCGGTGGCGAAGCAGCCGGAGTAAAACGAGTGGCGAAGTTGAGGAATTCAAGTACGCAGGTCCTTCCCCTTCGGCTGCGCTCAGGGTCAGGATGTGAGTTTGGATTTATGCCACGAACTTGCGGGACACTGCACTAACGCCTGAGATACTATTGGCATCTTGGGCGGACAGCCGAGGGCGGCTGTCCCTACGTGAACAAACTTTGGGATTGAAATTTCGCACTATGGGAGACAGCATGAAGAGAGCAGCAGTCATTCTAGGGATACTGAGTATCGCGGTTTGGGCCGGGGCGCAGAACAGCGGACAGCCGGCGAAGCAAAACTCGCCGGCAGCAGGTCAGGCGGCGCCAGCGCAGGGTACAACGACACCACAGGGGAAGCGCCCACCTCAAGCCAAGACCCAGCCGGAGTTCGATGCGTACAAAGCGGCGGCAGCGAGTACTGACGTTGCCACGCTGGAAAAAGCGGCGGACGATTTTGCCACCAAGTTTCCAGACAGTGAACTTCGCATCCTGCTCTATAAGAACGCGATGCGACTCTACCAGAGTGCTAACAACGCCGAGAAGACCGACGCCATGGGCCGCAAGGTGCTCGGCCTCGACGCGGACGATCCCGAGGCCCTGATAATCGTCGCCGAGGTGATCGCCGAGAAAACGCGCGACTCGGATATCGACAAAGATCAGCGTTTCGGCGAAGCGACCTCGTTGGCACAGAAGGCGACGCAAACCGTGGACACCGACATCAGCGTCCCCGCGAACACGCCGCAGGAGAAGATCGACGCCTACAAGGCGCTGCTGCGCTCGAACGCGTATTCGATTCTCGGTACCATCGAGTTCAAGAAAGAGAATTATCCGGCAGCGCAAGAGTATCTGCAGAAGTCCATCGACGCGTTCCCGAGCCAACCAGACCCGGTGGTTGTTCTGCGTCTGGCGCTGGCGCTCGATAAGCAGCAGAAGTATCCCGAGGCGCTCAAGGCGGCAAACCGCGCCGTGGAAATGACGCAGGACAACACCGTGATTGGAACTCCGGCGCGCCGCGAACGCGACCGCTTGCAACAGCTCACCGGAGGCGCGGCCCCGGCTCAACCGCAGACTCCGCCAAAGAACTAACCGCCACTCCTGCAGAGAGGCGGCTGGCCTCGTCTCAGACGCGGCAAGCCGCGTGTCTGCCAAAATTCGGGCCGAAGGATCATTGGCCCCGCTTGGTGATGAAGTCACGCGCAATCATGGCGTTGGAAGAAAGCCTGGGTCACCAGTTCCGGCGCCGCGAACTGCTCGAACAGGCGCTCACCCACAGCTCGCAAGCGCGCGAGGTGGAGGCGCTGGGCGCGGGGAGCGGTTCGCCTGGCGGCCGTTCGTCTAGCGGTGACAACGAAATGCTGGAGTTCTTGGGAGACGCCGTCCTCGGGCTGGCCACGAGCGAGGCGCTGTTCCATCGCTTTCCTGAATTCCAGGAAGGGCATCTTTCCAAGCTCCGCGCTCATCTGGTCGGGCAGCGGCATCTGCTGCGGGTGGCTGAGCAGCTTGAGATTGGCCATTACATGCGTCTCGGCCGCGGCGAAGAAAAAAGCGGTGGCCGCAACAAGGCAAGCCTGCTGGTGGATGCGCTGGAAGCGGTCCTGGCGGCGCTCTATCTCGACGGCGGGTGGGCGGTGGCGCGAGACTTTATCGTACGCACGATTGTGGAGCCCGAACTGGCGAACATGAAACTGGAGACCAGCGCCATCCCGGTGATGGATTTCAAGTCCGCGTTGCAGGAAGCGTTGCAGGCCAGAGGAGGGCCGCAGCCGGTTTACGCGCTCGTGAAAGAAGAAGGGCCTGAACATAAGAAGACGTTTACGGTCGAGGTGAGACTGCCGGAGCCTGCTATGGGGCAATTCGTGGGGCGCGCCCAGGGCGCGACCAAGAAGCGGGCCGAACAGGAAGCGGCGCGGCAACTTCTGGAGCACCTGGCTACGTTGCCTGGTGCGCGGCAGTCGAACGCCGCGAAGGACGGCGGCGCGTCGTAGTTGCGGCTTAGTTATGTCCTAAGTTATGTCGTAGTTATGTCTTGGAGTGAGAAGATTTCCGCCGGGGATTGGCCCGCGACCGTTCAGTCGGTCGCGGCAACGGTTGTGATCGCCGTTTTTGTGGTCACGTTCCTCCTGCAGGCGTTCACCATCCCTTCGGAATCCATGGAGCAAACGCTGCTGATCGGCGACTACCTGCTGGTGGATAAATTTTGCTACGGCGGCACCACGGGGTGGAACCGTCTGTTGCCTTACCGCAACGTCCGGCGCGGTGACATCATCGTCTTCCATTATCCGGTGAATCCTGCGCAAGACTTCGTGAAGCGAGTGGTGGCGTTGCCCGGAGATCGTCTGCGCCTCATCAACAAGCGCGTCTACATCAACGGTGCTCCCGTGCGGGAGCCCTACGTGCAGTACATCGCCGCGCTGCGCAATTCCTATCGGGATGACTTCCCGCGTACCGATTCTCCCGACTATGGAGTGGATGCGAAATGGTGGAAACAAATGGCGAAGCTGGTGGAAGACCACCAGTTGATTGTCCCCGAGGGCCACTATTTTGTGCTGGGGGACAATCGCGATGACAGCCAGGACAGCCGGTACTGGGGATTCGTGCCGCGCGAAAATATCATCGGACGCCCGCTGCTGATTTACTGGTCGTCGGGCAATTTGATCAATGATCTTCCCGGATCGCCAACCGTGGGTGATAGACTTTATCACCTTGCCTACGCGATAACTCATTTGTTCCAGATAACGCGCTGGGAACGTACTTTCAGGCTGGTGCGCTGATCATGGCGCGCTGGTCTGGTGCTCTGATTAAAGATGCGCCGAAAACAAATCCTCGAGACGGATGCCAAACGTGGCCAAAAAAGAAAAAGAAGAAGTCATAGATAACGAAAAACCGGTGGACGAAAAGCCGCGCGAGACGACAGTGGAATTCCTGGCCTCGCTGGCGGGAGTGCTGGTCACCGGCCTGTTCATCATCACGTTTGTACTACAGGCGTTTGAGATTCCCTCCAGTTCCATGGAGGACACGCTGCTCATCGGCGACCACGTATTCGTGAACCGGGAGCAGTTCGCGCCGCCCACGCGTTGGATGGGGCCACTGATGCCCTATCGCGATATCCGCCGCAACGACATTGTGGTGTTCCTGTCGCCAGAGGAACAAGGCCTGTTCGTAGTGAAACGGATCATGGGCGTCCCCGGCGATCGCATCCACTTGCGCGATGGCGTCGTCTACCGCAACGGCGAAAAACTCGTCGAGCCGTACGTCCAGCACAAACTGGCGGATTACAACCCCTATCGGGACAATTTTCCGGCCGTGCCGCCTTCGGAAATGTACGGGGTGAGAAACGAAAAGTGGCAGCAGGAGTTGCCTTCGCGTATCGAGGGCGAAGACATCGTCGTGCCCCCGGACAGCTACTTTGCCATGGGCGACAACCGCGACGTGAGTTATGACAGCCGGTACTGGGGCTTTATTCCGCGGAAGAACGTGATCGGCCGTCCCATGTTCGTTTACTGGTCGTTTATTACCCCAGAGGGCCAGTACCAGATGCGCAGCGCGGGCGACCGGCTGGGGTCCCTGGCGCACATCGTCATTCACTTCTTCGATGAGACGCGCTGGTCGCGGACCCTCAGGATCGTGCGGTGAAATTTCTGCGATCCAGGCGCGGGGTGGCTGCCGTCGCGGTTCTCCTCCTGATCCTGTTTCTGTTCCGGCCAGGCGTGTACAAGTTGCGAACCCGGATTGCCACTTCCATCGGAAGCGCCCTGGGACGCAGGGTCGCGCTCGACAACGTAAGTCTGCATTTTTTGCCGCGGCCGGGCTTCGATCTTGAGGGGCTGGTCGTCTACGACGATCCCGCATTCAGCGCGGAGCCAATGATCCGCGCGCAGGAAGTTTCCGCCGCGATCCGGTTTCGTTCGCTGCTTCGCGGGCGGCTCGAAATCGCGACCCTGAGCGCAACCGAGCCCAGCATCAACCTGGTACGCAACAACCAAGGCCGCTGGAACCTGGCGAGCCTGCTTCTGCGCAACGCGCAAATTCCCGCGGCTCCGACTGGAAAGCCCGCTTCCGAGCGCCGCCCGGCATTCCCCTATCTCGAAGCCAGCAGTGCTCGCATCAATTTCAAGCTGGGACAGACGAAGAAGTCCTACGCGCTCATGGATGCCGACGTGGCGCTTTGGCAGGATTCAGAAAACTCCTGGGGCGCTCGCATAAGGGCCGAGCCCGTGCGCACGGATTTTAATCTCACCGATACCGGGCTGCTCCAGATCGACGCTACGTGGCAACGCGCTTCCAACTTGCGCTTGACCCCGTTGCAACTCACGGTGCAATGGCAGAAAGGGCAACTTGGACAGATCACCAAGTTGCTCAGCGGAAAAGACCGGGGATGGCGCGGCGGCGTAGATTTCACGGCGAACTTGTCAGGTACTCCGGAGGCGCTGCGGATCGTGAACCGGACCGTCATCGGAGGTTTCCGTCGCTACGACATCGTTGGCAGCGAGAACGTGCGCCTGGCAGTCAGTTGCTCGGGACGATATAGTGCGGTTACGAGCACATTTGCCGGCCTGCTGTGCGAATCGCCAGTAAGCGGCGGGACCCTCCGCCTGCGCGGGGCGCTGTCGCTAGTGGCCCAAGAGCCCACATACGATCTGACGCTCGAGGCCGAGAAGGTGCCGCTGACCTCCGTCGTTCGATTGCTGAGGCAAGCGAAAAAACAGATCCCCGGCGATCTAACTGCGAGTGGATTGCTGAATGCGGAGTTCCGTGCCACGCGCAACATTCCTAACGTTCCCGGGGCCGCAGGGCACGGCCTATTGCCGCACTTATTGCAGACATGGACCGGCAGCGGCTCGGCGACCAACGTGCGCCTGTCGTCGAACGCAGGGAACGCGGGAAAGAATGGGGTTGCTTTCGGCGCGATTCCAATTGCCCTGGTGGGCGCAGATTCCCGGGCAGCTTCGAAGGGGGTCAGACCCAGTCACCCGGTGACACAAGAACAACAAATGGACCAGGAGCCCGCTGAACCTCACCTGCGGATTGGGCCGGTCGCATTGGCGATAAACGCCTCCGCGCCCGTGAGCGCCGGCGGGTGGATTTCTACTACCGGTTATCTTTTTTTTCTGCGCGGCGACGCGGAACTGGAAGACCTGTTTCGTCTGGAGAACGTGCTGGGCTTGCCCGTCGCGCGCCCGGCGGCGGCGGGCGCGGCCAAGTTGGATGTAAGCGTCTCCGGGCCGTGGCAGGGGTTTGCAACTCCCGCCGCCTTGGGGACAGCTCAACTGCGCGACGTGCGCGCCGAGATGCGCGGCCTGAACACGCCGATCGAGATTGCCTCAGCGGCTATGACTCTCGCTCCGGACGCGGTGTCGATGCAGAAGATTTCCGCTCGCACTGGAAGCACGCAATGGAGCGGCGGGGTTACGGCACCCCGGCATTGCGCCGCGCCGAACGCCGCTCCGGGCGCGGCCGCAGGCGCTGCTCCAAACTGTGTATTTCAGTTCGATCTCACGGCCGACCAGCTTTCGACCACAGATCTCGCCGAATGGTTCACGCCGCATCCCGCCAAGCGTCCGTGGTACCGCATCCTGAATGCGAGCGAAGCGCGGGGCCCTTCGCCACTTCTCGCGATTCAGGCGCGCGGCAGCTTACATGTCGACCGGTTCGGATTGAATAGTGTGTTCGCGACCCAGGTCGCGACGCAAGTGGACGTGGACCGAGGCAAGATCGCACTGACCGCTCTGCGTGGACAACTGCTGCAGGGCACGCATCAGGGTAACTGGACCATTGATGTGTCGAACCATGATTTGTCGAATCATGATTTGTCGAACCATGATGCATCAAGTCAGCCTGTGCGCTATCACGGCACAGGCACGTTGCAAGACATTTCGCTGGCGCAGGTGGGCGCGTTGATGGGCGATGCCTGGATTGCCGGAACGGCCGGCGGAAATTTCGATCTGGATGGATCCGGAGACAACTTTCACGATCTGCTGGCGCGATCCGACGGCAAGTTGCAGTTCGTGATGCGAAACGGCAGCCTGCTGCACGTTGAAATTCCGGGCGCGCCCGTGCCTCTGCCGGTGCACCGGTTCGCCGGAGAGCTGCGTCTGAAAAAAGGCGCTTGGGAACTCTCTCGAGGCCGGCTGGAATCACGCGACGGCATTTATCGGGTGAGCGGAACCGCATCCCCTAGCCGCGAGTTCGACTTCGTGTTCACGCGTGGCGACGAGCAATCGTGGACTCTCAGCGGGACGCTCGCCAATCCGCGGGTCGCGCCGGTCATTCATACGAAAGCCCTGCATAGGAAAGCCAATCGTGGGGGAGCCAATCGCGCCGAAGCAGGCGCGAAGGCCGTCAAACCGTAAGTCGGCTGTCGGCTCAGCTCCAGTGACATAGTTGCGAGCTACGAGTTTTGGGCTCGCGCCGTCGCTAGTCGGACTTCGTGCATTTCTTTTTCTTGCCTGTTTACTCAAAAGATACTAACCAACTAGTAGGATTGGTACCCCTCCCCCCGGTCTATTGGAATCATAGGGTTAGGAGAGCACCAATAGACTTGCCTAACCCAAATGTAGTAGGCTCGGAATGCCGTGACAGGGTAGATATTGGTGACGTTAGCAGAAAGGGTTGCGTAAAACGATGAGTGGAAACATACTTGGAGATCGGTTCCGGTGATGTCTTGGCTCAGCGTGAAATG
>PLIC01000040.1 GCA_003139995.1 Candidatus Acidiflorens stordalenmirensis
CACCCTTGGTGTCGAAAGTCAATCCGTTCCATCTTGCTGATTTCGCTGCCCATAGCGCTGTTCTGCGGTGGAGTCCGCTCCTGCTGCTCGAATAGTTCCTCCAGCGGGGCATTGGGAATGCCTGGGTTTTGCCAAGGGGTACGGGGCGTACCATTTGGGGCATGAGCAGCATACATCCAGAATGCTCCGACTCAGCCGCTCCTGATCAGTCGGTGGCTGCCGATGTTCTTCTTCGCCAAGAGCCAGACGAGGAAGATGATGATGATGATGATGATGACGACACGACCGACGACGGCTACTCGGAGTGAGCGTGCCCCTATTTATTTCAGTGGGTGAAGGATGAAGCGCGAGCATTTCGTCAAGGTAGTCGAGGAGGCGCTCGACTCGCTCCCACAAGAATTTCGCCGTCGCGTTCAGAATGTTGCGGTGCTGGTAGAGGATGTGCCGCATAACCAGCTATCACCGCAGGCGGGGCAGCAAAGGCGGCTGCTTCTGGGTGTCTTCCATGGCGTGCCCACGACCAAGAAGAGCATATTTGACCTACCGACCCCGATCACATCGTGCTTTATCAGAAGAATATCGAAGCGGTCTGCTCTAGCGAGGCCGAAGTCCGCGAACAAATCCACCTGACTGCACAAAGGGAGTAAGCTCGAATGTGTCCGATATAGTGCTGGGTTGGGGGTGATGAGTTTGGCAGAAATTCGACTGCAAGAGGGTGAATCGTTGGAGAACGCCCTGCGTCGGTTCAAGCGTAAGGTTCAGACGGAGAACATCTTTGGGGAAGTGAAGCGTCACTCCTACTACCTGAAGCCGGGCGCGAAGCGCCGGGTGAAGCGAGCTTTGGCGCAAAAGCGTGCCCGAAAAAGGATTCGCAAAGAGCGGGATTAAGTTGCAACAATTAGGGCCGCTGCTGCCAAGCACAGCAGCCTACGTGAGTTAAGGGCCAACTGGCGCTCTGTACAACATGGTACTGTGAGCAGCAACAGGAGGAGCCAATGTCAAAGCAACATTCTGTCAACCGCCGCCGCGTACTCGCGGCATCATCCTGATTCAGGTCAAAAACAGTGCGCCACGTAAGATGTTCGAGATGCATCGGATGCAGCACAGTATCAGCCATGTGCAGCAATTGCTCTTTGGCTGACAAAATGACCAACGCAATATGTCCCGGAGTGTGCCCCGGTGCGGGAATAGCCCGGACTCCGGGCACGATCTCTTTTTCGGCCTCAAGCAACTCCATGCGCGGCTTGAGGGGCGAAAGATTTTTCAATGCACAATTGACCAGCAGTTCTTTCACGTGGTTACCAGTCTGGTTTACCCGCAGGTGTATTCAACGCCACCTATCGCTAATCCCTAATGCCCACTTTTGAGAAGATTTGGACCGGAGGAAAAACTCTCTGGGTGGTGAACTTTTGGGCATCGCCAACTACGCACCTGCTATCTGGGGAATGCCGCCATTGTCCGCAACGACTGTCCACAGAGGCGGTACTCGGGGCTCCTCGCCAGCTTGAGAAGTGACACGCGGACGACGCTGGCTTGGGGGAAACTCCCCACCCCGCAGTGCAATAATTGAAGCCACAGAGGTTACAGTCATGAAGAGCAGGCAGGGGTACAAGGGCTACGTTATCGTGGCACGGTCATGCGAGCTACGAGAAGGCGAGTTCTCGGCAGAGTTCTCCGTCGAGGAACATGAGGCGGATGGGTTCATGGAAACTGAATTCTACCTGCCCGACACATTCCCCACGCAGGAGTCCGCGATTGAGGCAGGAATTCAGGCTGGGCGGCAGAAGATTGATGTGGGGTTTGAGCGGGGATCAGCAGTCGTGAACGGGTGAGGCTGCTCTTCCAAAAAATGCCTCCTCATCACGAAAACACATTATCAATCTTCCCCATGCTCCGCTCCGCGATCTCCGCGCATCGGGATTTCACCCAACTTTATTGAAATCCACACCCTCATCGTGTGGCATAATACGCCGTGCCTCCCCGAAGAGCAGTTCTCGCCGTGAACGCAACACCGGAGAGGCGAATGACCCGAATCCTGCGAGGTGGGTCGTGAACCAGCTACGTTGGAAATGCTACCTGTTGTCCCTCCTGAGAATCCAGCATCCGGACTGTGAACTTTGCAATGCTCGTGAAAAGTACGGTGTTGAGATGCGAAAGCGGCTGGAAGAGTTGAACTGGCGGGCGCAGCCGCGTTCGCTCAGCAATGGGGATCATGGAGAGGTAGTGGAGGTCTTCGATTCCAAGCCCGGCGAAGTTATAAGTACGCCTATTTCGTTGGCGCAGCAGAAGAGGAAGACTGCTTGAAGCCAACGGAGCCTGCTGCGCTTTTCTCGGCGCACCCTGAGGGGCAATTCAAGATGGCTTGAACGCCGGGCCCAGTCCACGCCCAGACTGCCCGCCAGACTGGTCACAAAGGCTTCCTGCACCTCTGAAACGCCGCAGCCGACCCAAACCCCCTCCGGGCAGCCAAATCCCCGCAGAAGGGGGTTCGTTCACTTGCCCAAATGCTTTTTCAGGAATTCCAGAGAGCGATCCCGCGCCTGCTTCGCTGCCACGGCATTGTAGCTTGCCCGCTCATCACAATTGAACCCGTGATCCGCCTCGTACCAGAAAATCTGCACCTCAGGATGCAACGTATGTACTCGATCTATGCCTTCTTTCGGAATGTGCTTGTCCAGCGTGCCGAAGTGGAGCATTACCGGGCAGTGGGGATTCTCTTGAGCAAAACTGGCGATGTTTCCGCCGTAGTAACCCACGACTGCATCGGGGTTCAAGCGCGTAGCGGACAGCCATGCCATGGTTCCGCCAAAGCAGTAGCCGATGACCCCGCACTTCTTCGCCCCATGTTTCGATAAGTATTCCAGAGCTACCGCCACATCCGTCGTGGCGTCTGGGGGATCAATTCGCCTCGCCAGAGCGATCCCTTTCTGTAGGTCTGCGCCTCCATAACCCAGTTCCACGCCCCGCTCAATTCGATCAAACAATGCCGGGGCAACGGCGAGAAAACCGTCCTTGGCATAGCTGCCGGCCACCGAACGAATGTGATGGTTCACTCCAAATGCTTCCTGAATCACCACTAGCCCCGCAATTGGCTCGTTGCTGGGCTGCGACACGTATGCGTCCAGCTCCTGACCATCGCTTGCCGTTAGCCCAACTATCTCGCCCATGTCCCATCTCCTGAAAGATGTTCTAAAAACCTTCATCCGAAAACAGCAAGCTCCCTACCACTCTTCCGAGTCCGCATCTCTGCAACGCCCAAGCCCCGACCCAAACCCCCTCCGGGCAGCCAAATCGTAGCAGAATCAGCCTGCTGATGGGGTCACCCAAGGCAGAGCGCCAATAGCAAAATGAACCCTCGCCAAAATCACGACTGCGTTCTATGAAACACGAAAAAGAACACCATCACGGTTAAGCAACCGAACGCATAGATGAACGACGCGAAGAGCACTATCGGAGCCTCCACGCCACGGAGAACATTAAGGACGTTGGAGACGAAATTCCACACCAAAAGAACCGTCATCAATATCGTCCCGACCAAAGCCAGCAACGCCGCATTTTTGAGTGTCATGGTCGGAGTATGAACGCTCGTAGTGTCAGCCGCAACTCTGGCTCCTACCCATCTCGGCTTCGACAACGAACTCGTCGCCTGCTTTTCCGACGGAGCCCTTCGCGGACAGTTGCTCAAGGGCGTGCCGGATCGTCCGGGCATCGGAGCGGCTGACGCGTGCCTTGAGCTTGAGTTTCATCTGGTGTGTTCCTGCGTCTCCGCTCCGGGAACGTAACTGCGCAAGAAGCATGGGGCAGAGCTATTGACAGGAATCACTGACCATTTTCAAGCTGGTAACTTGAAAATCGGAATACGGCTTCCCCTCAGACTTCCGCGTCCGTCCAAGAATTCGAGCCAAACATCACTGCGCGAGCAGACTTTTCCAGCGTTTCCACGCGTCATCGCGGGCTTTTTTGTTGGCGTCGCTAGCGTCGGGCGCTTCGCCGGCGCGCATGAACCCGTGCCCGGCGCCGTCATAGGTCACAGGGTCGTACGATTTTCCCGCGGCTTTCATCGCGGCGATTGTGTCCGGAATCGTGGCGTCAATGCGGGCGTCGTTCCCGGCGTAGAAGCCGTAGACAGGTGGCTTGATGCGTGGCATCGCGTCTTTCGCGGGCGGCGGACCGTAGAAAACAAACGCTGCGGAAAGATCGCCCCGGTTCGTTGCGAAGCGGAAGCTTTGTCCGCCGCCCCAGCAGAATCCTGCCACGTACAATTTGCCGTTCGAGGCAGGCAGCTTTCGGCCGTAGTCCGCTGCGGCGTTCAAGTCCGCCGTCACCTGGTCGGGATTCAGCTTGCTGACAGCCTCGGTGACCCCTTCGGGAAAATCTTTCGTTCGGCCGCCGTTCGGCGCCATGCCGCTCAGCAGGTCTGGCGCGACGGCGATGTAGCCGGCTGCAGCCACTTCGTCCGCAAGTTCCTGCGCCCAGTCGCTCAATCCGAAGATTTCGTGAATCACCAGCACCACGGGCCGCTTGTCTTTCGATTCCGGGTAGACCACCAGCGTCTCCACGTTTCGGCCATCGTGCTTCACCGTAACCCACTCGCTGTGGCGCGGCGATTTTTCGATTCGCACCCGCGCCCAGGGCTGCGACCATTCCTGCGCGGCAACCGTTTGCGCGCCGAGCAACATCCCCATCACCACGATCATTGTCCCTGCGAATCGCTTCATGGCTCACCTCATGGTGGCATAGCGTGCATTCAGGATA
>PLIC01000050.1:0-1945 GCA_003139995.1 Candidatus Acidiflorens stordalenmirensis
GGCTGGTGGGCGGAAGCCTACGCGCCTGAAGTGGGGTGGGCGTTAGGGGACGGTCAGGAGCATGGCGACGATCCGGCTTGGGACGCGGCCGAAGCCGACGCGCTCTACGACCTGCTCGAGCGGGAGGTGATCCCGGAGTTTTATACCCGAGACCAGAGCGGCATTCCCAACGCATGGGTTAAGCGGATGCGGGAAAGCATGGCGCGGTTGACACCGCGCTTCTCCGCCGACCGCACAGTGCGTGAATACACCGAGCAACATTACCTTCCGGCCGCAGCCGCCTACCGTGAACGCGCTGCGAACAAAGGCGCAATTGGCAAGCGCGTGGTCGATTGGCAGCATGCAGTCGATCGGAAGTGGGAATCGTTGCGTTTCGGAGACTTGCGTGTCGAAACCAACAAGGATCACCACGTGTTTGAAGTCGAAATCTTTCTGAACGATCTCGGCAAGAACGCGGCGCGAGTCGAGCTTTATGCGGCCGGAATCAACGGCGGCGATCCCGTACGACAGGAAATGAAGTGGGCGCGACTGCTTCCTCGTGCATCCGACGGCTGTGTCTACCACGCGACGGTACCCGCTGCACGTCCAGCGGGAGACTACACGGCGCGAGTGACGCCGCACTGCGACGGCGTTGCAGTCCCACTGGAAGACGCTCGAATCCTATGGCAACGATGATGAAAACGCCGCAACGCGAGTTGCACGATTACACCGCGGAGATCTCCGAGCACGCTGATGTTCAGGCGGGCTCTCCTCTGCCTTTGGGAATCCAGGAAAGGGGAGGAGGGGTTAATTTCTCCATTTTCAGCCGTCACGCCAGCCGCGTTCGACTAGAGTTGTTCGACCATCCCGAAGACGCAGCGCCCGCCCGAGTGATCGATCTGGATTCAGCGCGCAATCGCACCGGCGACGTATGGCACGTTTGGGTAGAGGGGATCGGCCCCGGTCAACTCTATGCTTACCGCGTGGATGGTCCTTACGAGCCCCGCGAAGGACATCGTTTCAATTTCAACCGGCTTCTCCTTGATCCCTTCGCTACCGCGATTTCGCAGCTGCCCCCGTGGGATTTTGCCTCGGCACGTGGATACGACCCGTCGGCGCCGGAGCAAGATTTGGCTATATCGAAGCTGGACAATTCGAGGTCGATGCCGAAATGCGTATTTGTCAATGAGCCGTTCGAGTGGGATGGAGACCAGCCACCCCGGCATCCGTGGTCGAAGACCGTCATTTACGAAACGCATGTTCGCGGCTTTACCATCCACCCCAAGTCGGGCGTGGGCCATCCGGGAACCTACCGAGGCCTGATGGAAAAGATTCCCTATCTCAAAACCCTGGGAGTGACCGCTGTGGAGCTGATGCCCGTGCAGGAGTTCAATGAAACTTCTGTCACGCGCAGGAATCCGCAAACAACTCAACCGCTCAGGAATTACTGGGGATACGATCCCGTGGCCTTCTTTGCGCCCAAAGCTTCCTATAGCAGTTCGGGAGGTTTGGGCCAGCAGAAGCTGGAGTTCAAAGAAATGGTCCGGGCTTTTCACACTGCCGGCGTCGAGGTGATTCTGGACGTGGTCTTCAATCACACTTCGGAGGGAGACGAGCTGGGTCCGACGCTCTGTTTTCGCGGGATGGATAACGCGATCTTCTACACGTTGGCGGGCGACAAACGTTACTACAAGGACTACACGGGAACCGGCAACACCATCAACGCCAACCATCCCGTGGTGCGGGACCACATCTTGGCCGCGCTCCGTTATTGGATGGTCGAGATGCATGTAGATGGATTCCGGTTTGACTTGGCGTCGGTTCTCGGTCGGGACGGCACCGGCAAGCTGCTAGCTAATGCCCCGCTTCTCCAACGGAT
This sequence comes from Candidatus Acidiflorens stordalenmirensis, assembly GCA_003139995.1. Lineage (GTDB taxonomy): Bacteria > Acidobacteriota > Terriglobia > Terriglobales > Acidobacteriaceae > Acidiflorens > Acidiflorens stordalenmirensis. Next base: position 1,859 of record PLIC01000050.1, read on the forward strand.
CGCCGAGGACCCGATCTTAAGAGACGTGAAGATCATCGCCGAGGCGTGGGACGCCGCCGGTGCGTACGAGGTGGGTAGTTTTTCAGA
>PLIC01000050.1:1959-3961 GCA_003139995.1 Candidatus Acidiflorens stordalenmirensis
GCAGCATCAATTTCGTCACCTGCCACGACGGCTTCACTCTGAACGACCTGGTGAGCTATCGCTACAAGCACAATGAAGCAAATGCAGAAAACAACCACGATGGAACCGACGCCAACTTCAGCGAGAACTACGGTGCTGAAGGTGAGACGACCGATGCTGGGATCGAGACCTTGCGGAAACGCCAGATCAAGAACTTCCTTCTGACCCTGCTGATCTCGCGCGGCGTGCCGATGCTGCTGGGTGGAGATGAATTCCGCCGCACGCAAGGTGGTAACAACAACGCCTACTGCCAGGACAATGAAACTAGTTGGGTTGACTGGACCAATCTTGAACAGCATCAGGAGATTTACCGGTTTGCCCACGGCATGATCGCTTTTCGCCGTGCGCATTCGATTCTGAGTCAGGAGCACTTCTACACGGACGCCGAGATTCGCTGGTTCAACCCGCACGGGGGCCAGCGCCACTGGACTGACCCGAAGGAAAAACAGTTTGCCTGCCTGATCCACGAAATCGAGCACAACGCTTTGTGCCTGATGTTCAATGCCGGCGCCGATGCGGTCGATTTCAGTTTGCCCCCCGCACTGCCGGGAACTCGGTGGCATCTGGCTGTCGACACCTCTCACGAAGCACCACAAGATCTGTTTGCTGCGGGCGAGGAACCGCTTTGGGAAGATCCACAAACTTACCACTTGAGCCCCCGATCTAGCGCCATCCTTCTGGCTCGCGGAACGAATTGTCAAGGACGGCAGACGGCGTTGACGGAGGCCAAATGAAAAGAGCGATCCCGATCACAACGCTGTTTCTGGATATCGGTGGTGTCCTGCTCACCGACGGGTGGGATCATCATGCCCGCAAACGGGCGGCGACGAACTTCAAGCTGAAGTTGGTCGAGATGGAGGATCGGCATCACCTGACCTTCGACACCTACGAGGAGGGAAAACTCACGCTGGAAGAATATTTAGGTCGAGTGATCTTCTACCAAAAGCGACCGTTCAGCCGGACTCAGTTTCGGCGTTTCATGTTCGCGCAATCGAAACCTTACCCCAAAATGATCGAGTTAGTCCGTCGGCTTAAGGTGCGGTACGGGCTGAAAATCGCCGTGGTCAGCAACGAAGCACGGGAATTGAATGTTTACCGGATTCAAAAGTTCAAGCTCGACCAGTTTGTCGATTCTTTTATTTCTTCCTGCTTCGTTCATGTTCGCAAGCCCGACGCGGATATCTTTCGGCTTGCGCTGGACATCGCCCAGGCGCCAGCGCGGCAGGTGGTCTATATCGAAAACACCCCGATGTTCGTCCGGATCGCGGAAGGTTTGGGAATTCGAAGCATTCTTCACACGGATTACAGATCCACGTGCGCAAAGCTGGCTTCGTTCGGATTGCAGAATGACAAAGGTGCCATTTATGAAACCAGCTAACCCACGCACCCTGACGATCAACGATCGATGGCGGCTCGTCGAGCATTTCGCACGGACGAAGAACTCATGATCGCCAAGACCGTTTGCCAGGTCCTCGGGCTTGGCTGCAAATAATAAGGAGAATTGAACCATGAAAACCGACACACTCACTCCGGGACTGCTCCACAAGAAACCCGAAGCAGTGAACAAAAAAGAGTTAACCCTGAAAACGACGAAGCAAACCAACACACTCACTCCGAAACTGCTCCACGAGATGGATGCCTATTGGCGCGCCGCCAACTATGTGTCGGTCGGCCAGATTTATCTCCTCGACAATCCGCTGTTGAAGGAGCCGCTGAAACTATCGCACGTGAAGCCAACGGTGGTCGGGCACTGGGGCACGACGCCAGGCCAGAACTTCATCTACATGCATTTGAACCGGGTCATCAAAAAGTATGACCTGGATATGTTTTACATTTCCGGTCCTGGGCACGGCGGCCCGGCGCTTGTGGGCAACGTTTATCTCGAAGGCACCTGGAGTGAGGTTTATCCGAACGTCACCCAGGACGAGGCCGGAATGAAGGAGCTGTTCAAGCAGTTCTCGTT
>PLIC01000050.1:4086-4588 GCA_003139995.1 Candidatus Acidiflorens stordalenmirensis
CTACGAGGCTGCGGCTGGACGCCTTACTTTGTGGAAGGCGATGAGCCGGAAAAAATGCATGAACTCATGGCCACAACCTTGGAGACGGCCATCGAGGACATCCGGCAAATCCAAAGCAATGCACGGACCAAGAACGACACCACTCGGCCGCGCTGGCCCATGATCGTNNAAGGGCTGGACGGGACCGAAATTCGTCGATGGTTTGCAAATCGAGGGCAGTTTCCGAGCGCACCAGGTGCCGCTCCTCGTGGATTCCGACCATCCCGATCATGTCAAGCTGCTTGAAAGCTGGATGAAAAGNNCTGGCGCCGAAGGGCGACCGCCGGATGGGCGCCAATCCCCACGCCAACGGCGGCATTTTGCTGCGCGACCTGCGCATGCCCGACTTCCACGTCCACGAGGTGAACGTGCCTTCGCCCGGCGCGGTGAACGCCGAAGATACGCTCATACTGGGTACGTTCCTGCGCGATGTGGCTAAACTGAATCAGGATCAGCGTAATTT
>PLIC01000091.1 GCA_003139995.1 Candidatus Acidiflorens stordalenmirensis
CAGTCTTCCATGATGGTGGAAAGGTCCCCCACGGGCTCATTGAACTCCTTGCAACGCAAAACGCGGCGCACGATTTTGCCGCTGCGCGTCTTGGGCAGCGAGTCAACGAACTCGATTTCCTGGGGCATTGCCAGCGGCGACAGCCGCTTGCGAATGTGGTTCATGATTTCCAGTTCAAGGTCATCGGATGGTAGAAAACCTGGCTTTACGGTCACGTACGCTTTCACGACTTCCATATTGACGGTATCGGGTTTAGCGACGGCGGCAGACTCGGCGACGGCCGGGCATCCCAGCAGAGCCGATTCGACTTCGAAGGGGCCGACCAGGTGGCCGCCGGTGTTGATGACGTCGTCATCGCGCCCCATGAACCAGAAATAGCCATCCGCGTCAATGGAGGCGCGGTCGCCACACAGGTACCATCCATTCCTGAATTTCGCTTGGTATCCGGCGGGATTATTCCAATAGCCGCGAACCTGCGACGGCCAGCCTGGGCGCAGCGCAATCAGACCTCCCGCGGCGACCCGATTCACCGGTTCGTAGGTCTTCGGATCCAGCACGGTTGCGGTGATTCCCGGAAACGGCTTGCCCATCGAGCCGGGCTTGATTTCCATCCCGGGAAAGTTCGTAATCACGATGCCGCCAGTTTCGGTCTGCCAGAACGTGTCGTGGAACGGTTTCCCGAAGACTTCTCTCGACCAGATCACGGCCTCGGGGTTCAGCGGTTCGCCCACGCTGGCCAGATGGCGCAGGCTGGACAGATCATGCTTGCGGATGATTTCCGCGCCCTCCTTCATGAGCAGGCGGATGGCAGTCGGCGCCGAGTACCAGACGGTAACGCGGTGCTTTTCGATGAACTCGTACCATTTCTCGGCGTTGAAACCGGAGTCCAGAACTGCCTGTGTAATCCCGTTCGCCCACGGACCGATGATGCCGTAGGACGTGCCGGTTACCCAACCCGGGTCGGCATTGCACCAATAAATGTCGTCAGGCCGAAGGTCGAGGACCCATTTCGCGGTGAGATACTGCGAAATGATCGAGTAGTGGACGTGCTGCGCACCCTTGGGCTGACCAGTGGTGCCAGAAGTGTAGTGTAGAACTGACGGAGATTCGGCCTTCGTCGGGTAGATTGGGAAGCTCTCGGCGGGTGGCGCTTGTTCCATCGTGAAGGCAGTCTCGCCTTCCTTTAGAGATGCCTGGGGCGCATCCACTACGATGCAGTGCCGCAAGTTTGGGAGCTGCTCCCGGATCTTGCGGATCTTATGCAGATGTTTCTTCTGCGTGATGATCGCCGACGTCCCCGCGTCTTTGAGCCGCACACAAAGAGATTCGTCTCCAAAAGCCGAAAAGAGTGGCTGGGCCACCGCGCCCATCTTCAGAATGCCTAAAAATCCGATGTACAGTTCGGGTACCCGGTCTAGAAAGAGGCATACGCGCTCGCCGGGGAGAATTCCAAGGCTGGTAAGGAAATGGGCGATGGTGTTGGAGCAGACACGAAGATCGTTATACGTGAAGCGCTTCTGGTTGCCCTGATAGTCTTCCCAGAGCAGCGCCAGCTTCTGCGCCAGTCCCAGGCGGCAGAGGCGGTCACTGCACATCCAACCGATGTTGATCACATCGCCCGGCCGATAGCCTAGCTCGCGCTCAGCGATCGCCCAGTCGAAATTCGTGTTGAGTTGCTCGTAGGAGGGCGGGTCGCTCATGGGCTTGTCCTCTCCTAGTGTCCGTCCGGCAACTTTCAGGTTCACCACCAAGCCAGCCGCACACTTGGAAACGGCAGCAACAGGGTAAACAAATCGATTGTGACCGTACTCCTGTCTTTTGTCTTTTGTCAAGGCAGTAAGATTCGACAGCAACATCTACAATTGTTTTTCTAGATATGGTCGAACCAATCGCCTTCCTGTTCAGTATCGGAGATCAACACGCCCTTCTGGTCTGCCAGTACGCGCTGCAAGAATAGAAACTCGCCGGATTTGAGAATCAGCGGATCGCCAAACGTGGGAATAGAGAAATCCACGGATCGGGCCAATCTCCGGCAAAACCAATTCGGAGAATAAAGCGCCGGTTGCGGCACACGTAGTCGTCCCTCGTTTGCTTGAGCGCCGCTTCGGTTGCCTCGCTGCTTTTCAAAGCGCAGCCAGCCGCCGTTGGACCAGCAGGAAGTAAAGGGCCAGCAGAATCAGCAGGAATCCGTTCACGCTGAGCACTAACGACGCCGTGAATACCGGAACCAGCCATCCCGACAGCAGATTTCCCATCGGCATGCCGCCGCGGAATGCGAAATTGTAGACGCTCATCACGCGCCCGCGCATTTCGTTCGTGGTAATCAACTGCACCAGCGAATTCACCGTGGCAAAAACAGCCATCATGGATGCGCCCACCAGCACCAGGACGGCCTCGCTCACCGGCAGCGACTTCGAAAGGGCAAACCCAGCAATCCCCGCGCCCAGACAGATGAGCGCGCCGAGAGCGACGCGCCCCTTCCTTTTTATATTGCCCGCGCTCGCGATGGTCAGCGAGCCACAAATCGAACCGAGTCCCATGAGCGCGAGGAGATTGCCGTAGGTTTCGGGACCGCGATGGAAGATGTCCTTCACGAATACGGGAAGGTAAGTGCGCATGGGCATGCTTAAAGCGGTCATGCAGAAAGCCAGCACAATCAGCGCTTCCATAGAACTCTGCTTGCGAGCGAACTGAATGCCCTGCTTCAGGCTGGTGAACATCGACTCCGTGGCCTTCAGCGGCAGGTAGCGGGCGGTGATGATCGACAGCGACACGATGGGCGCCAGGAAGGAAAGCGCGTTCAAGCCAAAGCACCACCTCTCTCCCAACCTCGCTAATGCCTGGCCGGCGAGTGCCGGCCCGACCATGACCGCGACGTTGAACTGGATCGAATTCAGTGCGATGGCGTTGGGCATGTCTTCCCGCTCCACCAACGTGGGAATCAGCGCCTGGTAGGCCGGAGCGCCAAACGCCTGGGCCAAGCCGGAAACGAACGAAAGACACAGGATGTGCCAGATGTGGACCAGACCCATCGCCACCAGAATGGTGAGCAGCCCGGCGGTCGCCATCTGCACATATTGGGAGCCGAGCAGAATTTTCCGCCGTTCCACGCGATCGGCCACCACGCCGCCGATCAGAGAGAACAGAAAGATGGGAATGCCGCCGAGAAATTGATCCAGCGCCAGCAAGAACGCCGAGTGGCTGAGCCGGTAGATCAGCCAGCCCTGCGCTACGATTTGCATCCAGGTGCCGATGCTGGAGGTGCAGGCGCCAAACCACATCAGGCGGAAATCGCGATATTGAAATGCTTTAAAGACCCGGGCAATCAACGCAGCGTCTCCGAAGGCTCCAAGAAAGCCTAACATGCGGCTTCGCCGGATCGGCATGAAAGGAACGGACTTGTCGGGAACTGGTGTACACTCCAGTTTTTCTGGAAGTTCAGAGTGACGGCTATGTGGAGGGACAATGACAAAAATCGTGAAGCACCTAGGACGGTTTGTGGTTTTGGCGATGACGCTGGCTCTGGGGCAAGCCGGAGCGCAGAATGCAGCGCAAAATGCGGTCCAAAGTACGGTCAGCTGGCCAGCGCCTCACGAGGGTGATTTTGTCATTCACAATTTTCGCTTTCAATCGGGTGAAATCACCCCGGAGGTGCGGATACACTACACGACACTCGGCACGCCAGTGAAGGACGACCGCGGGCGAGCGACCAATGCTGTTCTGATCCTTCACGGTACGGGAGGTACGGGCCACCAATTCCTCCGTCCGATATTTGCCGGCGTGCTGTTTGGACCGGGGCAGTTGCTGGACGCAAGCAAGTACTACATCATTCTGCCGGACAATATCGGCCACGGGAAATCCAGCAAGCCGAGCGACGGTATGCACGCGCGCTTTCCGCAATATGACTATGCCGACATGGTCTCGCTGCAACACGAACTGCTCGAAAAGGGGCTGGGCGTGGATCACCTTCGTTTGGTGCTGGGGACTTCGATGGGCTGCATGCATTCATGGATGTGGGGCGAGGCATATCCCGACGAGATGGATGCGCTGATGCCGTTGGCATGTTTGCCGGTGGGAATCGCCGGGCGAAACCGCCTGTGGCGGAAAATGATTATCGACGGAATTCGTCAGGACCCCGAATGGAAGAACGGCGAGTACACGAGCGAGCCTCGCGCCGCACTTCAGATCGCCGCGGATTTTCTGCTGATCGCTGGAAGCGCGCCGCTGCACATGCAGCAAGATATGCCGACGCGCGATGCCGCCGACAAGTATCTTGAGGAATCGGTGAAACGGATCGCGGCAGAGCTCGATGCCAACGACATTCTCTATGCGGTCAGCGCTTCGCGCAACTACGACCCGTCATCGAAACTCGATTTGATCAAAGCGCCGGTAACGTTCATCAACTCCGCCGACGACTTCATCAATCCGCCGGAGTTGGGGATCGCCGAACGCGAAATCAAGAAGGTGAAGAACGGCAAATTCATATTGCTGCCCACTTCCGAAGAGACGCACGGTCACGGCACCCACACCTGGGCGGCGGTGTGGCAGCAGTATTTGAAGGAATTGCTCGAACAATCGTCGACACCGAGCAGGTAACAACTATGTAGCATCTCGTCGAAAGCGGCGTTCAGGAGGCTCTTTGAAGCGAGGTCAACGGGACACATTCAGACGGGAAACTGGCCTTCCACGCCTTGCCATACTGAGCGCTAAGCGTCTGTGTGCGGGCCAACTTCAACCCGGCCAGCGTGCTAGTATTTGGCGCATGATTCGATTCCTGCGTTCCGCTACTGCCTTCGTCTTCAGCATGATCCTGGCTCTCGCCACGGTACATGCACTCCAGGCTCAGTCTTCAGCCGTTCCCGCCGCGGTTCCCGCGAGCGACACCATCGTGCTCCACGCTGCCCACATGCTTGATGTGGAGCATGGCACGCTCGTCAGTCCCGGCGAGGTGCTCGTACGCGGCAATCGCATTATTGAAGCTGGTTCCTCGGTCGCGCATCCCGGCGGCGCCACCGTGATCGATCTGGGCGCGGCGACGCTGATGCCCGGGCTCATCGACGCCCACGTCCATCTTTTCCTCCATCCTGGAGCCGAAGACCTGCAAACTGTCGTCGAGTCCGTGCCCGAGCGCACGATCCTCGCCGAGATTGCGGCCCGCGACGATCTGATGGCGGGCTTCACTGCCGAGCGCGACATGGGCACCGAGGGCGCGGGCTCGGCCGACTCCGCCGTGCGCAACGCCATCGACTCCGGACTGATTCCCGGCCCGCGCATGAACGTCAGCGGCAACGCCATCAGCATTCTCGGAGGCCATGAAGACGCAATCGACTTCAATCCCGCGGAGCACATCTCATCCAATGCCACTTACGCCAACAATGCCGGCGAACTGGTCTCCGTGATACGGCAGCAGCTCAAGGAGGGCGCGGACTTCATCAAGATTTATGAAACCGGCGCGGACCGATTCGCCGATGGCAAATTCACCACGCCCTACCAGTACACCGAGGTCGAGATCGCAGCCGCCGTCCAGGAAACGGCGCGCGTGGGCAAGCGCGTGGGCGTTCACTGCACCGGCGAGCCCGGAGCTCTCTACGCGGCCCAGGCCGGTGTCGCCTCCATCGATCACGCCGACCAGCTCAGTGCCGAAACCATGCGCATCATGCGCGAGAAGCAGATTTACGCCGTGCCCACCTTTGCCATCTCCGAATACTTCGCTGCCCATGCCGACTCGCCCGCCCTGGCCGAGCGCGAACGCGCCATGCTGGCCTTCCATGCCGCCGAGTTCCGCAAGCAACTAGCGGCGGGCGTCCCCATGACGGTGGGCTCCGACGTCGGCCCCTTCCCGCACGGTACCCAGGCGCGTGAGTTTGAGTTGATGGTGGAGTATGGAATGCCCGCCGCCGATGTGCTCCGCGCCAGCCTATTGAACGGTGCGCATCTTCTCGGCAAGCAGGACGTGATCGGCCAGCTCAAGCCCGGCTTCTACGCCGATGTGATCGCAGTTCCCGGCGACCCGTTGCAGGACATCTCCGTGCTTAAGCGCGTCAACTTCGTCATGAAGAATGGCGTCGTGTACAGGAATGTCAACCGAAAATGACGCGGCGAAGGCACAACGCCTGAGGCCGCTCTTTTCGCCTGAGTCAATCATCAGGCCCGCGTCATACCGTTCCAAGGAGTTTTATGAACTCATTCACTCGCAAACTCTCGCTCGCCTTCCTTGCTCTTGCCTGCGCCTTTTCTTCCGCAGCCCTGGCCCAGAGTGCTCCCACGTCCGCCTCGCAGCCCGCTTCCGCACCGCACAAGTGGGCTCTGGTGCTTCACGGCGGCGCCGGAGTCATCGAGCGCTCGTCAATGTCCCCCGAAGCTGAGGCTAACTACCGCGCCGGTATCAAGGATGCGCTCACCGCCGCTGCCGACGTGCTCGATAAAGGTGGCTCTTCGCTCGATGCTGTCGAAACCGCCATCAAGCTCCTCGAAGATAATCCGCTCTTCAACGCCGGTCGTGGCGCGGTTTTTGCGGCGGACGGCACCAACCGGCTCGATGCCGCAATCATGGATGGCGAGACGATGCGGGCCGGCGCGGTTGCCGATGTGCAGCGCACGCGCCATCCCATCTCGCTCGCCCGCGCGGTCATGGAGCAATCGCCCCACGTCATGCTGATCGGCTCCGGCGCCGATGACTTTGCCGCACACGTGCATCTCGAACAGGTGCCTCCAAGTTTCTTCTTTACCGAGCACCGCTGGCAGCAGCTTGTCGAGCAGCTCGAGAAGGACGGCTCGCCCATTCCTCCGCGCCCCGAGGGCGCGCCCGCGCCTCCGGCCAAGCCCATCGCCTCATTTGAAAGAATTGACACGCACAAGTACGGCACGGTCGGCGTCGTCGCGCTCGACCGCCGTGGCAACATCGCGGCCGGTACCTCGACCGGCGGCACCACCGCCAAGCGCTGGAACCGAGTCGGCGATTCGCCCATCATCGGCGCGGGGACCTATGCCTCGAATCAGTCGTGCGCCGTCTCGGCAACGGGCACAGGCGAGTATTTCATCCGGCTCACCGTGGCGCGCACCATCTGCGCCCTCGTGCAATACAAGGGCATGAGCTTGCAAGAGGCCGCTGACCAAGTCGTGCAAAAGGACCTCTCCGCAATCCACGGTGACGGAGGCGTCATCGCGCTCACGCCCGACGGCCAGCTAGCCTGGAGCTTCAACACTCCCGGGATGTTCCGCGCAAAGCTAAAGGAAGGCGGTACGCCACAAATCAACCTCTATCGCGACGAGCCGGCTAAGTGATCGGCAAGGTTCGAGGAGAGGGCGCGAAGCGCTGTGGTAATTTCCTAGTGGGCTCCGCCGCCTTGACCTTTTACATTAAGCCGGCAATCGCTTTTTGGCGGACAGCGTGTCCGCGCCACATCCCTACCAGACTTTGCAGACTTTGTCCGCTGGCTTCACCATCGGCTGTCCGGCTTTGCAGGAGAACGCTCGCGAAAACTCCGGCATGTTCACTACAACGCCGTTAATGCGGTATCGTGCCGGCGAGTGCGGATCGGTCATGGCACGCACGCGCAGATCTTCGGGGCGTTCGTTAGCGCAGTCCCACTGCGCGAATCCGATAAAGAAGCGCTGCTCGGGAGTAAGGCCGTCGATAGGTCGAAGATTCTTGTCCTTGGTTGCGTCTTTGCACGCCATGTAAGCCAGAATTTCGCCACCGAGATCGGCCACGTTTTCACCCAGCGTCAGCTTGCCGTTGATGTGGACCTCCTCGACTGCGACGTATTCCGAGTACTGATCGTCCACGCACTTGGTGCGCGCGTCGAATTTCTCCCGGTCTTCTTTCGTCCACCAATCCTTCAGATTCCCCTTGGCGTCAAACTGGCTGCCCTCGTCGTCGAAGCCGTGGGTGAGTTCGTGGCCAATGGTGCCCCCGGTATCGCCATAATTGGGAGCGTCATCCATTTTCGAATCGTAGAGCGGCGGCTGCAGCACGCCGGCGGGAAAGTTGATGTCGTTCATCTGCGGATTGTAGTAGGCGTCAACGGTGGGAGCGGAAATGTCCCATTCGCCGTGGTCGACGGGTTTGCCGATTTTTTTGATTTCGCGGCGGCTCTCGAACTGATGTGCGCGCTCGACGTTGCCGGCAAAATCGTCGCGGACGATCTTCACCGAGCTGTAGTCGCGCCAATGATCGGGATAGCCAATCTTGTTGCGGATTCCCGCCAGCTTGGTCAGCGCCTGCTGTTTGGTTTCCGGGCTCATCCAGTCAAGCGCCTTGATGCGCGCGCCCATCGCATCCTCGGTGCGCCGCACCATATCGAGCGTGCTTTCTTTAAGTTCGGGGGAGAAGACTTTGGCCACATAAACCTGACCCAGCGCCTCGCCCAAGTCGTAGTTGACGTACTGCACGCAGCGTTTCCAGCGCGGCTGCATCTCTTTCGCGCCCCGCAGGTACTGGCGGTAGAACTCGAAGTTTTCCTCGACGAATTTCGAAGACAGGTACGGGGAAGACGTGTCGGCCACATGGAAGCGCAAGTAGGATTTCCAGCTGTCGATCGATTCGGAAGCGAGGAGCGTGTTGAGTTCCTTAATGAACTCGGGCGCGTCGACGTTGAGAACGGCAAACTCCGGGTATTGCATCTCGTGGTAGTAAGCGAGCCAGTCAAAGTTGGGCGCAAGCTGGATGAGATCGGCGACCTTCATTTTATGAACCAGCTCGTGGGGATCGCGGCGTTCGACGCGAGTGAGCGAAGCCTTGGCCATGGCTGTTTCCAGGCGCATGACGGTCTCGGCGTTCTTCTTAGCGGCGGCCGGGCCGTCGCCGATCAGCTCGAAAACTCTCTGCACATGCTGCAGGTAGCGCTCGCGCGTTTCCTTCGACTTAGCGTCATCTTTGATGTAGTAGTCGCGATCGGGCAGGCCGAGGCCGCCCTGATCCACGTCGGCGATCACTTGTTCGGAGTCGTCCGGGTCTTGCGTCGAGCCCGCCGAAAAGAGCATGGAACTGTTGTAGGAATACCGGAAGTAGATCAGCTGCAGCCGCGCCACGAGCGGCGTAAGTTCTTTCGCCGATTTGATCTGCGCCACTGCGTCGAGTTCCGGCTGAATGGCCGCGAGGCCACGTTTTTCTACTGCGGCATCGTCCATGCAGGCGGCGTAGAAGTCGCCAATCTGCTGCGTTACGGCATTGCGTTGCTCATCCGGCTGGGCCGCCTGTTCAAGCATGCCGCGGAGGAAGGTCAAGTTGTCCTGATAGAGCTTGGCGTAGACCGACCATGAAGTCTCATCGGGCGGGATCGGGTTTTTCTTCTGCCAACCGCCGCAGGAATAGTGGTAGAGATCCACGCAAGGGTCGACAGATTTATCCATCGAGGAAAGGTCGAGACTGGGGCTGTAGGGCAATAGCGGCCCGGAGGACTGCGCTGTGGATGGTGTTTGGGCATTCGCCGGCCACACAGCAACGACGAAGAGCAACGACAGGCAGATGGGAAGCTTGCGCATGATTAAGAAGACCACGGCAGATTGGATGTTGGCAAGCGGCGGTTCACGGTGGCTAGTGCAGCCGTCTCTGCCGAAGCTCGACCCGTGTGTCATTGGACGCAAATCAGCAACAAGGCGATCTTGGCCATTCCTGACATTAGCGAATGCTCCCGAGTGACGGCCTATCCAGAGGTAATCCACTTGGTCGGTCAACGGGCATCTATTGGAGAGATGAATCTGTCAGCCACCTCTGGTCTCCGATAGAGTGTCCGCGACCCGATCGCGGCCGCAAATGACGGGTGTAGAACTTTCGCCGTTTTCGAAATAAAAAAAAAGGAAATCTCGGCTAAATGTCACAGACAGGCTCAGCAGTTTTCAACATACTGTCTGGGTCAGCGCCGCTGCAGTTCGGTGCGGATCGGCAGCAACTCCCAAGGAGGTCGAGATGCGCTCCTGCTTCTTCTGCGTGTGGGTAGTACTCTTCTGCGCCAGCGGCTCTTCCCAGTCAATTCCCGAAATCTCCAAGGAGGGCCAGCAGTGCCTGGAGTGTCACAACAGCAGCACCCCCGGCGCCGTCGAGCAGTGGCGCGGAAGCGCTCATGCCAGGGCGAGTGTGGATTGTTATTCCTGCCACAAGGCCAACCCGGGTGACCCCGCCACCTTCGACCACTACGGCCTGAAGATCGCTGTGATTGTGACTCCTTACTACTGTGCCCGCTGCCATAAGTCCGAGGTTGACCAGTTCGAAAAGAGCCGGCACGCCGACGCCGCCCACTTCATCGGCTCTCTCGACAACGTGTTGGGTGAGGTCGTGGAAGGTGGGCCGGCCGCTATGAATGGCTGCCGCCAATGCCACGGCGGTGAAGTGAAATATTCAGGCGACGGCAAGTTCGACTTCTCCACCTGGCCCAACAGCGGCATCGGACGCATCAATCCCGACGGCAGCAAGGGAAGTTGCGCCGCCTGCCACGGCCGGCATTCTTTCAGCTCGGCCCTGGCCCGCCAGCCGGAGAACTGCGGCAAGTGTCATCTGGGCCCGGACCATCCCCAAGCCGAGATCTACGCCGAGTCCAAGCACGGCATCCAGTTCCGCGCGAATATCGCCAAAATGAACCTGGATTCGAAGTCCTGGGTTCGTCGGCAAGGACTACTCCGCCGCCCCTACCTGCGCCACCTGCCACATGAGCGCCACCCGCGACCAGAAGATCACCCATGACGTCGGCGACCGCATCAGCTACACCCTGCGCCCAGTGGTGAGTTTCAAACTGGAGAACTGGGAGAAGCGGCGCGCCGCCATGCAGGATGTGTGCTCCAGTTGTCACGCCACGGGGTGGATCGAGAACTTCTACAAGCAATACGAGGGTACCGTCGATCTCTACAACGAGAAGTTCGCCAAGCCGGCCAAGTCCATCATGGAGAAGCTCTACGCCAGCGGCAAACTCACCAAAACTCCCTTCGACGAAAAAATCGAATGGACCTACTACGAGCTGTGGCACCACCAGGGCCGGCGTGCCCGCATGGGTACCGCCATGATGGGTCCGGACTACACCCAGTGGCACGGTTTCTATGAAGTGTCGAAAACCTTCTACACCGAGTTCATCCCCGAAGCGGAAAAACTCATGCCGGGCGTGACCGCCGACGTGATGAAGAGCGACTACCACAAATGGACGCAGGGCCTGACGCCCGAACAGATCCAGCAGCAGATCGAGTTCTACAAGAAGCGCTATAACCAGTAAGCGTGTGGCGCGGACCTGAATAGCCCTGAGTACGAACTTGCGCAGGCGAGCGTTGCTCTGTAGCATCTTCCAACCATTTCCCAGCGACGGAGCGGCGCGCTTTTTGTGATTTGTAACCGAACTTAGGTCCTCTAAAATCACATTTCTCAGTGACCCCCATCACGGTCGGTCATTGCTCCCTCCGCTAGTATGAGATGTATTCGTTTAAGAAGAAGCTGATCCGCCTGCCGCAACTGGGTCGCGAATGGGGAATTCCGTCCGCGCCAGGAACGCGGCGGCCGTTCCCTTCCGGAGGAAGGCTATGCCCACGCTATCTTCTGAACGTCGCAACGTCGAAGAGCAGACGTTCATTGATGGAGTCATCAATCGCCGCGCTGGCCGCCCCGGCGCGTTGCTCAGCATCCTACAAGCTGTGCAGGATCACAACCCCCATAAGTACCTTCCGCTGGACACGCTGCGCTACATCGCAACCAAGACCCAGATACCGTTTTCGCGCGTTTACAGCGTCGCCACTTTCTACGCTCTGTTTAATCTCGATCCCCAAGGGAACAACACCATCTGCATCTGTCGCGGCACCGCCTGCCACACCCGCGGTTCCCGCAATCTGCTGCAGAGCGTGCGCCTCGAACTCAAACTTGGGTTGGAGGATCCGGGCGACACCGGCGACGGCGACAAAGTCTTGCAAACCACGCCCGACCAGAAGTTTACCGTGCGCACGGTTGCCTGCTTTGGGCAGTGCGCGATGGCGCCGGTCGTCGAAGTGAATCATCGAATCCGCGGGCATGTGAACGAGCGCACCCTGGAACGCGAAATCCAAACGATTCAGAAAGAGAGTGAGTGATGCCTCGAATCCAGGACATTGGAGCTTTCAGTGCGGTCCGTGAAGCGGGGCTCGCCAAGCTTCTTCCTCCCGTTCCCCGGGTCGCGATCGGGATGGGGACTTGCGGCCGGGGCAATGGCGCCGAGGGTTTGCAGCACGCCTTTGCGGAAGCGATTCAGCGCAGCGGGATGGATGTCTTCCTGACCGGCGTCGGCTGTTTCGGGGCTTGTTTCGAGGAGCCGCTGGTGAATGTGCGGCTGCCCGGCAAGCCACTGCTGATCTTGCGGCGGGTTCAGGCAGACGATGCCCTCCGCATCTTGCACGATCTTTCCATGGGAAACATCACTCCCGAACATATCTACTGCAAGATCGAGGAATGGGAACACATCACCGGCAACCTGAGATATGGACGCGGGTACCCGGAAGTACCGTCCTGGAACGATGTGCCGTTCTTCAAGGGCCAGAAGAAAATCGTTCTGCGCAACTGCGGGCTCATCAATCCGGACGATATTGAGGAATACATCGGCGTCGGAGGATATCAGGCGCTGTACAAGGTTTTGATTGACGGACGGCCCGAGGTCGTGATCGAGCAAATCAAGGCATCGAAACTGCGCGGTCGCGGCGGTGCCGGGTTTCTGACCGGCAACAAGTGGGAGTTCCTCAACAAAGCCAAGTCCGATCGCAAGTACATCATCTGCAATGCCGACGAGGGCGATCCCGGCGCTTACATGAACCGCAACGAGATCGAGAGCGATCCTCACGCACTGTTGGAAGGCATGATCATCGGTGCCTACGTCATGGGCGCCACCGAGGGAATCGTTTACGTCCGCGCCGAGTATCCTTTGGCAGTGCATCGGCTGAACCGGGCGATTGAGCAGGCCCATGAATATGGCATGCTCGGCGACAACATCCTCGGGCGTGGATTCAAGTTCGACATAGAAGTGGTCGAGGGAGCCGGCGCTTTCGTCTGCGGGGAAGAAACAGCTCTGATCGCATCTCTGGAAGGCGAAGCGGGACGGCCGCGGCCCCGGCCTCCATTTCCCGCGCAGAAAGGACTCTGGGGTCATCCCACCAACATCAACAATGTTGAGACCTGGTACAACATCACGCCGATCGTGACCCGCGGCCCGGCCTGGTTCAGCGAAACGGGCAGTCCGAAAAGTTCGGGAACCAAAGTCTTCTCCCTGGTCGGAAAGGTGCGCAACACCGGACTGGTGGAGATGCCGTTGGGCACGCCGCTGAAAACCTTCGTCTACGACATCGGTGAAGGAGGGGTTGCCGGCCGCGCCATCAAGTCCGTGCAGACGGGCGGTCCCTCGGGTGGATGTATTCCCATCGAGATGTTCGACACGCCCGTGGACTATGAAAGCCTGGCGCAGTTGGGCTCGATCATGGGATCGGGCGGCATGGTGATCATGGATGAAGAGAACTGCATGGTGGATGTGGCGCGCTTCTTCATCGAGTTCACCCATTCCGAATCGTGCGGCAAGTGCATCCCTTGCCGGGTCGGTTTGAACAAATCCCTGCGCATCCTGAATCGCCTCACCGAGGGCGCCGGGACCATGCACCACCTGGAACTTCTGGACGAGTTGAGCCGCTACATTCGCGAGTGCTCGCTCTGCGGGCTGGGGCAGACCGCGCCCAACCCTGTCCTGACCACGCTGCGCCACTTCCGCAACGAATTCGAGGACCACATCGTCGCCCGCCGTTGCCTGGCCGGAGTGTGCGAGGAACTGGCCCTCTCGCCCTGCGAAAACAGTTGCCCGCTGCACATGAATATCCCGCGCTTCCTGCAGTTGTACAAAGAGCAGCGGCTCGACGATGCGTTCGAATCCGTCATCATGGACAATCCTCTCCCGTCCTCGACCGGACGGGTCTGCCAGCATCCCTGCGACAACCGCTGCCGCCGCCTGACATTGGACGAAGCGGTGAACATGCGCGAAGTCCACCGCTTCATTGCCGATTCGGTTTTCAACTCCGACCGGCGCGACGAGATGTTCAAGCGTATCCTCGCGCGCAAGCTGGAACCAACCGGGCGCAAGATCGCCATTGCCGGCGCCGGGCCGGCCGGACTGACGGCGGCATTCTACCTCGCCATGCTGGGTCACGACGTTACCGTCTATGACAGCAAGGCCGAAGCCGGTGGAATGCTGCGCTTCGCGCTCCCGGAATACCGGCTGCCCAAGAGCGCTCTGCATCACGAGATTGAATTGATTGAGAAACTGGGCGTGAAGTTCATCTTCAACACGCGGGTGGGAACCGATATCTCGCTGAACGACCTGGACGATCGCTTCGATGGAATCCTTATCTCGATCGGAACCTGGAAAGAGTCAGGGCTGCATCAGCCCGGTGCCGAACTGAAGGGCGTGTACCCGGCGCTGAATTTCCTCGAGGCCGAAGCGCGGGGCGAAGAGATGCCCATCGGCCGCAAGGTGGCAGTAATCGGAGGCGGGAACGCCGCGATCGATTCCGCCCGCAGCGCGTTACGCAAGGGCGCGGCAGTGACCGTGTTCTACCGCCGCGAAGTCAAAGACATGCCTGCCATCGCGGAAGAAACACACGCCGCAAGAGACGAGGGCGCGAAGTTCGTGTTCTTGGCGGCGCCCCATCGCGTGATCGGCGACCAGAAAGGGAACGTCAAGGCGATTGAAATCCTGAAGACACGCCTCGGCGAGTACGACAAGTCCGGCCGCCGTAAGCCGATTCCGACCGACGAGATCCAGCGTTTCGATTGCGATTCTGTGATCTACGCCATTGGTGAGAGCGTAGATCTCGATTTTGCCCGGGCTTCCGGCCTGAGCCTGAAAGAGAGCGGGACGATCGAAGTCAATCGCTTCACGCTCGAAACCAGCCGGCCGCGCTTTTATGCGGGGGGCGATGTAACCACCGGCGCCTCCAATGTTTCCACTGCCATGTCCTATGGGAAACAGGCGGCCCGCAGCCTTGATCTGCAACTGATGGAGACGAATCGCTGGGACAAGATTTTCCCGGTTTTCGAATATGAGCAGACTCCACCGGAGGAGCCCAGCCCAAGCCGCCGCCACAACGGACACGTCATCGCGCCGAGCGCCCGGTCTCGTTCCAATGCCGAGGTGGTCATCGGCTTGACACAAGAAGAGGCGCTGGACGAATGTTGCCGGTGCCTCCGTTGCGATGTGAAGGCCGCTAACCCAAGTTAGGAAGGAGCGATCATTTGTCCCAGAAAAAGCTGTCAATTCGCATCGATGGAGAGCTGATCAGCGCCTTAGAGGGCCAGACCATCCTGGAGGCGGCCAAGGCCAACGGCAAGTACATTCCAACTCTCTGCGCCTTGGAAGGGCTCACTCCCGTCGGTGCTTGCCGCATCTGCATCGTCGAGGTTTCGGGAGTCGGCCGGCTGCTTCCGGCATGTACGACTCCCATCCAAGAAGGCATGTCGGTGATCACCAACTCGCCGAAGCTCACGCTCTACCGCCGGATTTCTGTCGAGCTTCTGTTGGTCGAGCGCAATCATGTCTGCGCGGTGTGCGTCTCCAATGGCCATTGCGAACTGCAATCCATGGCCACCGCCCTCGGCATTAGCACCGTGCGCTTCGCCTACAACTATCCCAAGCTCCCCGCGGACCTCTCCCATCCGCGGTTTGTGCTCGACCACAACCGTTGCATTCTGTGTACTCGTTGTGTCCGGGTGTGCGCGGAGTTGGAGGGAGCCCACGTTTGGAATATCACTTCCCGTGGCATTCATGCCAGGGTCGTCAGCGATCTGAACCAGAAGTGGGGCGAGTCCGCCAGTTGCACGAACTGCGGAAAATGCGTGCAGGCGTGCCCCACCGGCGCCCTGGCCGAGAAGGGCCGGGCCGTGGAGGAGATGGTGAAGAAGGACGACAGCATCAGATCCCTGGCGCATCGGAGAGAGGTGCAGGCGTGAAAAAAGTGAAAGTGGCGACCGCTTGGCTGGATGGGTGTTCCGGCTGTCACATGTCTCTGCTCGACATGGATGCCGTAATCATCTCTCTCGCCCGCAAGATCGACATCGTTTACGGTCCGCTCGTGGACGCGCAGGAATTTCCCGAGGATGTGGACATTACCCTGGTGGAAGGCGCGGTCAGTTCCCAGGAAGACTTGAACAGGATTCAGAAGATTCGGCAGCGCACGAACTTGCTCATTGCTTTAGGCGACTGCGCGGTGACCGGCAATGTGCCGGCGATGCGGAACTCGATTCCCGTGAACAAACTCCTGCAGCGCATTTATGTGGAAGGCGCGCAGGAAGGCAAGACCATCCCGACCCTCGGAGTTCCCCCGCTGTTGAAGCATGCGCGTCCGCTCCGTGAATTCGTCAAGGTCGATTTATGTTTGCCCGGCTGTCCTCCTCCTGCCAAGAGCATCGTGGGTGTGATCACCAACCTGC
The DNA here is from genome assembly GCA_003139995.1 of Candidatus Acidiflorens stordalenmirensis. Taxonomy (GTDB): domain Bacteria; phylum Acidobacteriota; class Terriglobia; order Terriglobales; family Acidobacteriaceae; genus Acidiflorens; species Acidiflorens stordalenmirensis. The sequence goes on from PLIC01000091.1 coordinate 16,409, forward strand.
TGGAGGGAAAGAAGCCGGAGGCCAATCTCACGCTGAAATTCGGATAAGGAGCGCCTGATGAAGCGCATCACGATCGATCACGTCTCTCGCATCGAAGGACACGCGAAAATCGTCATCTTGTTGAATGACGAGGGACAGGTCACCAACACTGAGTTCCATGTAACCCAGGTGCGAGGCTTCGAGAAGTTCACCGAAGGGCGGCCTTACTACGAGATGCCCGGCATTACTTCTCGCATCTGCGGAATCTGTCCGGTCAGCCACGCACTAGCCTCGTCGAAAGCCTGTGACGCGATCATGGCCGTGCGCATCCCGCCGGCGGCGCGGAAACTGCGCGAATTGCTGCACTGCGCCCAGATCGTGCAGTCTCATGCCCTCAGCTTTTTCTATCTTTCGGCCCCGGACTTGCTCTTGGGCATGGATTCCGACCCGGCCACCCGGAATGTTCTGGGGGTGATCGCGGCTCATCCCGAACTGGCTCGCGATGGCATTGAACTGCGCAAGTTCGGTCTTCAAGTCATTGAGAGTCTCGCGCAGGAACGCGTGCATTCTTCGTGGGTCGTGCCGGGGGGCGTGAACTCGCGGCTTCTTGCCGCAACCCGCGACCGCATTCTCTCCGAACTCCCAGCCGCCAAAACGATTGCGGAGCGGACGATCCAGTTTTTCAAGGGAGCATTGGACAACTACAAGGAAGAGATCGCGTCCTTCGGCTCCGCGCCCACCATGTATGCCGGACTGGTCGACGCCAAGGGAGACCTGCAACTTTACGACGGCGGGTTGCGCTTCCGCAGCGCCACCGGCGAGATTATCGAAGACCAGATCGCGCCGGAGGACTACGCGAACTGGATTAGCGAAGCGAGCCTGCGCGAATCCTATCTAAAAGCTCCTTACTTCAAGCCGATGGGACCCGCCGGCGGCGTGTACCGCGTCGGCCCGCTGGCGCGGCTCAATGTTGCCGATCGCTGCGGCTTCCCCAAAGCCGATGCTGAGTTGAACGAGTTTCACCAGCGCTTCGGCGCCCCGGCGCACAGCTCGTTTTTATATCACTACGCCCGGCTGATTGAAATTGTTTACGCGCTGGAAAAGATGGAAGCGTTGCTGACCGATCCGCGGATCCTGGAAGACCACGTTCGCGCCACCGCGGGCGTGAACTCGCTCGAGGGAGTGGGGATGATCGAGGCGCCCAGGGGCGTGTTGATCCACCATTACAAGGTCAACGACGAAGGCGCGATCGTTTGGGCCAACCTCATCGTCGCCACCGGCCACAACAATTTCGCCATCGGACGCAGTGTTCAGCAGGTGAGTGAGCATTTCATCAAAGGAGATAAGTTGCAGGAAGGTATGCTGAACCGCGTGTCGGCCGTAGTCCGCGCCTATGACCCTTGCTTGAGTTGCTCGACTCATGCCGCGGGCCAAATCGCTCTGCGCATCCAACTAATGAACCGCAGCGGAGAAGTGGTGGACGAAATCTCTCGTCCGTAGAGAAGCTGTTTCATAAGTCGTTCTGGGAAGGCCACGGTTTCACAGGCTGCGGAAAAATTCTGGTTTCGTATCAGGGCATCATTTTAGCGATGCCGTAAGTCCTTCGAAATCGGACGCCCCTTTAGAGGCTGGGCCTCGGAATCCGACTTTTTCCGCAGCCGCTTCAGGCGTGCCGAAGACGCTTTGGAATGAATGCGCAGGCGCTGGATTTCGAGATTCGACCTTCACTCCAGGCTCCTATGCCAGCGTTTCCCTGACCTATCGGTTTGGACGCTAAGTGTGCAAAAGCCGCTGCCGGAGCCTGAAGTAGGCTGCCGCCATGCGCTCTCGAGGGCATTTCCTGAAAAGTGGAGGCCAGGCGCTCCAAGTATCATTTTGGACGAAATTTCTTGCGCAACTCTGCTAAGATGAGCTGTCGAGAATGCTAAGTTCCTGTATCCATACTGGTTCCGTGAAGCGGTTTTGGATGCCGGAATGCTACATACAATTGGCTCTCCCTCTGCCGCTTCCTGGCCCAACTGCCGGGTAGGAGTGCTGTCTTGAACGACGCTGTCTTGAACGACGCGGCGATTGGAAAACGTGTGCGACGAAGGCGGAGCTGGTATCGGCGTCGCCTGCGCATCCAGCGCACCCTGATCGCTGTGGTCGCCGGGACGCTGCTCGCTGGCGCGTGCTGGCAGAATGCGGCGCGCTACTTCTCGTTGCCCTCCTTTCATGCTTCCCAGGTTTTGCCCGGCTCTTTTTGGACGCGAGGGAACGTCCGCAATAATCTCGCTTTCATGGCGGCGCGTTCCGCCAAGCCCACGAAGTTGCTCGCGCGGATCCCGAATGTCTATGCGTACTCGGTGGTGCCTGGAGGCGTGAAGAATCCCGACGATCTCCGCTCGGTGGCGGCGCGCGACTACGTAGTTCGCCGGCATTACGCCCACTTCGATTACAGCCACGCCCGACTGGTGCGCGCCACCGAAGCCCGCGAAGTTTATCTTTCTTATCGCATTCGTAACACCGTCTTTTGGACGCGGAGAAAAATTCGGCTGCGCCCCGGTGAACTGCTGCTCACTGACGGCAAAATCACGGCGCGCGCGGGTTGCGGCAACCAGATTTCCGATACGGCCAAGCCCGAAGTTTCGAGCGAAGAGCCTGAGGAAGATGTGCTGGACCAGCCCGTAGCGGCGCTCGAACCAGGACCGTCCTTCCCCATCCGGCCCGTGCTCGCGCCACCGGATTTGCCCAGCGGCGAACCGGCTCCACCACAGCTTTTTGCCCCTGTCTTCGTTTTCCCGTACGTGCCGATCAGTTTGCCGCTTCCAAACGGGCGGTGCCCCGCCGGTGATCAAGTCGTTGACGGACACTGCGGTCCCAAACCGCACAAACCGCCAGTGGTTCCCGAGCCCTCGACCATGGTGCTGGCCGCTTCCGGACTGGCGTTAATCCTGTGGCGTTATCGAAAAACCGCCCGCCCCGTCGCGGAGTAACAGCCAAAGCATGATTTGGCGTTATCTAATTGAAGGTCCGTGGATCGTCTTTGTCGCCTACTGGGCGGCGGGCGCGCTGAAGACGCGTCGCACCTTCAGCCAGGAATCCTTCGCCTCGCGTTACGGAATCCTTCTTCTGGAAATTCTTGGCTTTGTCCTGCTCTTCAGCGAGGCGCCGGAGATCGCCGTTCTTGGCCGCCACATTTTCCCTCAGACCTACGCTGTCGCCGCCGCGGGCGTCGCGCTCACATGGATCGGTATCGCCATCGCTCTCTGGGCCCGCTGGCACTTGGGACAGTATTGGAGCGCCCGAGTTACTCTCAAAGAGGGCCACAAACTCATCCGCACCGGCCCCTACGCGTATTTCCGGCATCCCATTTATTCCGGAATCGATTTGGCCGCTATCGGCGGAGCGCTGGCCATTGACCGCTGGCAATGCGTCGCCGGAGTCAGCTTAATCTTCCTCGGCTATTGGATCAAGGCAAGGAAGGAAGAATCCATGCTGGCCGGGCAATTCGGCGAAACCTTCAAAGAGCGCTGCCGCCACACCGGTTTCCTATTTCCGAAGTTTTAGAGCGTGTTTCATAAATTGGTTTTGGGTAGGCACGGCTTTAGAGCCTGCCCTGAGCGAAGCCGAAGGGTGCCGTCCAGGCCCTGAAAAAATACGGGCTTTAGCCCCTGAGGGACACAGTTTCCGAGGTGAAAGGCATTTGTGAAACACACTCCAGGAAGAAGCTGTCAGCCATTCGCTGTTAGACGGGCACCCCATCAGTACCAATTAGTAAATAGGCAGAAAAACCATGTACGCCTCAGAGAAATCTGAGGAAACTCTCCCCGGTACTTAAGAACAAGCGGAGTGATGGGCCAGATTCAAAACAGCCCACTACCCGATCTCTGCAGATGCGGCCTCTCACCGGCCCCATGTTATACTTTTTAAGCATCTTTCCTGTCAGTATCAGCAGACGGAGGACGGTATCGACAAGCGTTATATCCGCATGAACGAGCGCATCCGGGCGCGCGAAGTTCGCGTGATCGGCGACGAAGGGGAACAGATTGGCGTGATGCCTCCCTTCGAGGCGCTCAAGATGGCCCGCGAAAAGAACTTGGACTTGGTGGAAATTTCCCCGACTGCGCAACCTCCGGTTTGCCGCATCATGGACTACGGGAAATTCCTGTACCAGCAGGAAAAGCGCGAGCGCGAAGCCAAGAAAAAGCAGAAGACCATTACGGTCAAGGAAGTGAAGTTTCGTATCAACGTGGACGATCACGATTACGAAACCAAAAAGAATCACGTGTTGCGCTTCCTCGACGAAGGAGACAAGGTGAAAGCGACCATCTTCTTCCGGGGACGCGAAATGACGCGGCAAAGCCTGGGCCGCCAGATTCTGGAACGTCTGATCAAGGATGTAGAACAGAAAGGTCTGGTGGAGTTCCGCCCACGGCAAGAAGGCAATACGCTGCACCTGATTCTGGCGCCGAAGAAGGAGACAGGAGCGAAAGAAAAGCAGCCGGCCCGTCCGAAGCCCGCGCCTCCCGCGCCGCAGGGCGGCGCGCAGACAGCGTAGAGCAGCATTCAGCCGTCAGCTTTCAGCTATCAGTCATCAGTTAAATCTTCTGGTGCGATCGCTCACGGACTAGTGGAATCTTTACGCTTAGTAACGGTGACGATGTAACTGAGAGCTGACAACTGAGAGCTACTTATGCCTAAACTAAAAACGCACAAAGGCGCTTCCAAGCGCTTCAAGAAAACCGGGACGGGAAAAGTGACGCGCCACAAAGCGTTTCTCCGCCACATCCTGACCTCGAAGGCCAAGAAGCGCAAGAAAAAGCTGGGGAATTCCGTGCTGGTAAGTGATGCGGATCTTCACAAGGTGAAGCGGATGATCCCGTACTAACAACAGTGACCAGTGGTCAGTGGCCAGTGAAACCACACCCCTGAAAAGTCTGCGGACTGGGGACGGTCGGCAGCGGCGCGTGAAGAGGCCGGGCTTCAGAAATCCCACTCCCACCCCAGAACGGCAAAACCGGCCGTTCCGGGGACCCCGGTTTGGGTAGAAGCCTCCTTACCTCCAGCCGCCGGGTGAAATGAAAAAGGAGAACAGCAATGCCTCGTGTAAAACGCGGAACCAAACGCCGCGCCAAGCGCAAAAAGATTCTTGAACGCGCCAGTGGATATTTCCTAACTAAATCCAAACTTTACCGTTCGGCGAAGGAAGCCGTCGAGCGCGGGTTGAAGTTTGCCTACTCCGGCCGCAAGCAGAAGAAGCGCCAGTACCGGTCGATCTGGATCGTGCGCATCGGCGCCGCCGCCCGCCTGCACGGACTGAACTACAACCAGTTCATCAGCGGACTGAAGAAGGCCGGCGTGGAACTGGACCGCAAGATTCTGGCGGATTTGGCGGTGAACGATCCGGCGGGATTTGGAAGTCTGGCGGAACAGGCGAAGAAGGCGAACGCAGCGGCAGCGGCGTAGCCGGCTGTCAGCTCTCAGTTATCAGCTTTCAGTCGTCAGCTTTCAGTCGTAATTTAATCTTGTCATTCCGGGCGAAGCAAGGGACCCCTACTCGCAGCGCACATTTTCGGTTGAGTAGGGGGCCCTCGCTTCGCTCGGGATGACAATGTTGAGAAGGTATTGTTCGAACGATGCCTTACACCGTTCCTAAACTTACGGATTTCTCGACAGGCGCGCTGGACAGCGCGGCGCGCGAACTTCTGTCTGCGCTTGAGCAGGAATCGGCGGCGGTCAGTTCTGAAAATGATTGGAAGGTTTATCGCGACCGGTGGATGGCTCGCAAGAACGGCATCCTCACCCAACTCAACGATCTGTGGCTGAAAGCCGCGCCCGGGCCAAATAAGCGCGACGTCGGGCAGCGCGTCAACGAACTCAGGGAGACTGTAACGACAAAGGTCGAGCAACGCAGAACCATGGCCGAGGCTTTCGACCTTGCACGGAAGATGAATGTGGTCACCGGTCTGGATGCTGGTTCGACGGCGACGCCTAGGGGTACCTTGCGCTCGCCTGGGGAGAGCAAATTCGGTCCTAAAGCATGGGTTGGTGATGTTCGGAAGTTGCTTCTGGAATCCGAGGGTCTCGACATCACCCTCCCCGGCATCCGTCGTCCCATCGGCGCGGAACATCCCGTCATTAAGACGATGAACGAGATCGTCGGCGTCTTCCGCAATCTCGGCTACTCGGTCGAGGAAGGCCCCGAGATTGAAACCGATTACTACAACTTCGAGGCGCTGAACTTTCCGCCGGACCACCCCGCGCGCGACACGCAGGACACGCTGTTCATCGCCGGGCAGGAATCGAAGCCGCTGCGCGACCGCCTGCTGCTGCGCACGCACACTTCGCCGGTGCAGATCCGGACAATGCAGAAGATGAGGCCGCCGGTGCGCATTGTCATTCCGGGGCGAGTGCACCGCAACGATCCACCGGATGCAAGCCATTCGCCAATGTTTCATCAGGTCGAAGGGCTAGCAGTCGATACCAATATCACCTTCGGCGATCTGAAAGGCACGCTTGACCACGCCATGAAAGCCCTGTTCGGTGCCAGCGTGAAAACGCACTTCCGCCCGTCGTTCTTTCCATTCACCGAGCCCAGTGCGGAGATGTTCGTAAGCTGCTTTATCTGCGGCGGCGAGGGTCGTCTTCGCGACGGGCAGGGTTGTCGCACTTGCAAGTTAACTGGATGGATAGAAATCCTCGGTTGCGGCATGGTCGACCCGAATGTGTACGGCTTCGTCGATTACGATCCGTCAAAGGTGTCCGGCTTCGCCTTTGGCATGGGTGCGGATCGAATCGCATTGTTAAAGTACGGCGTCGATGACATCCAATTATTTTTCAACGGAGACGTCAGGTTTTTGGAGCAGTTCATTTGAAGATCCTTTCATCGTGGATACACGAATTTGTGAACTTCGATCCCCACAGGGTCGACGAACTGGCGCGGAAGCTCACCGCTGCGGGCCTTGCAGTCGAATTCCAAATTCCTGTGCGCCTCGCAGCCCAGTTTCAGGACCCTGCGGCGGAGGCCAATCCAGTTGCGGCAGGCATGGTCTTCGAGATGGAGATCACGACCAACCGCCCCGATGCGATGAATCATTATGGCGTGGCCCGCGAGGTCTCGGCGCTCTACGATCTGGATCTCAAGCCGATTGAACCGAAGCTGCCGCCGTCGCAAGACAAATCCGACGTCACGATCGACATTCAGGAGCCGGAGTTGTGTCCGCGATTCACGGCGCGCGAAATTCGCGGGGCCACTATCAAGCCCTCGCCTGCAAGCGTCGCCAATCGCTTATTGCTGCTCGATCAGCGGCCCATCAGTAACGCGGTGGATGCCACTAACTACGTTTTGTGGGAGAGTGGCAAGCCCACGCACGTGTTCGATCTCGACCTGCTCGAAGGCCGCAGGCTGGTCATACGGCTTGCCCAGGCCGGCGAAACGCTGAAGACTCTCGACGGAGTGGAGCGCAAGCTCTCGACCGATGACCTTGTCGTTGCCGACGCGAAAAAGCCGGTAGGGTTGGCCGGCGTGATGGGCGGCTTCGACACGATGATCACGGAGAAAACAACGAATATCCTGATCGAATCCGCGTGGTGGGACCCGGTCACGGTGCGGCGGATGTCGAAGCGGCACGGCATTCACACCGACGCCTCGCACAGATTTGAGCGAGGCGCGGATTTTGAATCGACCGTCGTTTCGACCAACCGCGTCGCCGAACTGATAGTTGCATCCGGCGGCGGCACGCTCGTCGGCGACGTGATCGACGTGATCGCGCGCAAGCTTGACCTCGCTCCGGTAGAGCTCGACCTGCGCGAAGTGCACCGCATTCTCGGCGAAAAACTCAGCACACTGGAAATCAGCCGCATCCTTACTCGTCTCGGGTTCACGATGCTTCCGGGCAGCGAAGATACTTACCTGGTGCACATCCCGAGCTGGCGGCTCGACATCGAGCGTGAGATCGACATCATCGAAGAGCTCGCGCGGCTGCACGGCTACGACAAGTTCCCCAACACGCTTCCCGCCTACAGCGGCGAGGTTCGGGATCTGCCCGATGCGCACAAAGACGCGCGGCTTCGGTCTTCGCTGCTGGCGCTCGGCTACAACGAAACCATTTCGCTGACCTTCATTTCGAAAGAGGATGCCCGTCGCTTTTCGACCGCCGCCGAACTCGACCTCGCGAACCCGCTGAGCGACGAGGCTTCGGTGATGCGCACGTCTATGGTTCCGGGCATGTTGAACATGCTGGCTTACAACCTGAATCGCGGCAGCGACAATGTCCGCCTGTTCGAAGCTGGAAACGTATTTGAGGCTTCGGGCGCAGATGCGATGCCGCGGGAACTGAAGCGCATCTCGATCGGCGCGACGGGGAACGTAGGTGCGGAGGTGGGGCGCGGACTGGCTCCGGGAGCAGCGGCGCGTCCGCTCTCATTCTTCGATTTGAAGGGCGACATCGAAAACCTGCTCGCGCAATTCAGCCATTGGACGCTCTACTATGACGCCCAGACGGCCGATTACTATCATCCCGGACGCTCGGCCCGCGCCGTGCTGGATGGTGCAACTGTCGCCCAGTTTGGACAGATTCATCCGGATGTGGCCGCGGCCCGCAAACTGCGGCAGGATGTTTTTGTCGCCGAGATCTATCTCGACCGGCTCTACCAGCACGATCTGCGGCAGGTGCGCTATGAAGCGCTGCCGCGCTTCCCTGCCGTCGAGCGCGACTTCTCCTTTGTGTTTAATGACGACGTGGAGTTCGAGAAAATTCACCAGAGCGTCAGCGGATTGGGCATTGCCGAGCTGCGCAGTTTCGTCCCAGTAGAAATTTTCCGCGGCGAGAAAGTTGGCGCGGGCAAGTACTCGATTCTGATGCGCGCCAAACTCCAGTCAAGCGAGCGCACGTTGCGCGACGACGAGGTAGCGCAGTGGTCGGGCCAGATCACGAAGGCGTTGGACGCACTCGGCGGCGTGCAGCGGGCGTAGGGGTTAATCCTCGACGCGGCACCGCGTGCGTGCCCGGGTCGAGTTTCTACAAGCATCCGAAAGAGGGATCCCAACAGGTAGGTTTCGCCTTCTGCAAAAAGCCTGAGACACTGGATGAGGCGGCGCGACGGCTGGAAAAGCTGGCACGAAAGTAGCGTAAAATCCACAGCAAACTGCGCTATACTTTGCCTCAACGCTGAAACATTCCCTGAAAGCGCGTGGTGCCCATGTCCGTGAAAACCGTGGAAGAGGTATCTGAGCAGGTTCGGGCTGAAGATTTTGAGGCGCTGGAAGAGAAAGTTTATCGCACCATTGAGTTGTACAAGGCCGCCAAAGAAGCCCTCGCTACCGCCGAGCGCGACGTGAAGCGGCTGCGCGAGCAACTCGAAGAGCGCGAAGAGGAAAACGAAACCATGCGCCGCGAGCTGCTGCAACTGCGCAAGGATCGCGAGGACATTCGCGGTCGGGTCGAAAAAATGCTGAGCCAGATGGAAAGCCTGACGCATGAGCAGGCGGCAAGCTGAACGATGGCAAGCTGAACGATGGCGGCGAACATTCGTCCGGCAGCGATCTGGCAGGAAGTAATCCGCCGAGGTGTGATTCGCTAAGGAGTGACATGGCCACTGCGAGCAAACAACCTCCGACCGATGCGATGACTAGCGGCAGCGTGCGCGTCGAAATCTTCGACCAGGTCTACAACCTGCGGGGCTCGGACGCGGACTACATTCTGAAGCTGGCCGAGTACGTGGACGGCAAGATGCGAGCGGTATCGGAACAGACTGCAACCGTCGATTCGGTGCGGCTGGCGGTGCTGGCGGCGCTGAATATTGCGGATGAATATCATCTGCTGAAGCGGCGGCTGGAGAAGCCTTCTGCGGAAGCGCAGCAGCGGGCCAGCAAACTTGCTAGCGCGCTGGATGAGGTTTTGCAAGATACCCGGCGCACGGGGTAAAGCCGGTCGTAACCTCGATCGTAAACTAGGGTTCATCTTTTAAGGCATGCGGAGTGCATTGGAAATGCATTCGGGACCGAACTGCTAGCAAACTTCTTGCCAACTATTTTGTATTTTCCTCTTGCGAATCTCTTCGCGGTTTCCTAGCATTCTAAGTGAAAGCCGACCTGCGAAGTTGGTGATGGTGGCAACCGATTTTTGAACCAACACCGAATGAACGGGGACTCGACTCGCAAAAAGATCCGGTGTGCTATGTTCCGCCATGCGGAAAAGCCTAATGGGTCGCGGCGGGTTCCCACCGTCTGAGACGGGTTCATTCTCGGCCCACCACACGGCCCAGTGGGTCGGCTTGCTTTAGCTGTCAGTTCTCAGGAGCACCTCCTTCTCGAATAGCCAATACTGAATGCAAGAAAAGCCAAGAGCTAAGAGCCAGCAGCTACAACTGGTAGCTGAGCGCTGATAGCTGGCGGCCGATTCCTGCTAAACTCGTTTAATCCCACAATCGGAGCATCTAAACTAACGTGTTCCCCAGACTTTTTCACATTGGCAGTTTCTACCTGCCCACCTATGGTGTGCTGGTCGCTTCGGGCGTGCTGGTCGGGCTTTGGATCAGCGTGCGCAATTCAGAGAAGCAGGGCATCAACGGCGACGATGCCTGGAATTTTGGTATTCTCGTTGTGCTCGCCGGAATTATCGGGGCGAAGGTTCTTTACGTCATCAACGACTGGAGCGCCTACGCGAACAACTGGCGGGAGATTTTCAGCGTCAACACGCTGCAGGCGGGAGGAGTATTTTCCGGCGGACTGATTGCCGCGTTCGTCACGGCGGTCTGGTACATGCGGCGTCATCGCATGCCAGCGCTGCGCACCTGCGATGCCTTCGCTCCCGGGCTGGCCTTTGGCCACGTCCTCGGACGCTTCGGTTGTTTCTCGGCCGGCTGCTGTTACGGCAAACCGACGAATCACTTCTGGGGCGTCATCTTCACGAATCAGTTGGCGCATGACGTCAGTGGAACTCCGCTCGGCGTCAGGATTGAACCGACACAGCTGATCGAAGCCGCAGCCGAGTTCTGCAATTTTCTGCTGCTGACCTGGCTGCTCGGGCGCAAGAGGTTCGATGGGCAGGTATTTGGCAGCTTCATGATCCTGTATGGAATCGAGCGTTACTTCATCGAGTTTCTCCGCGACGATCCCGGACGCGGTGAGGTCTTCGGCGGGCTGATGACGGGGACGCAATTGATTGCGATTCTGCTGGTGGTCGGCGGCGGATTGATCTGGTGGCTGAAGAGCAGCAGTCGGCATTCAGCACTCAGCCCTCAGAAATCGGGTTCTCGGGTTTAGACTCTAGACTCCGCACAAATTCTCCTTGCACTTGCTGGCTGAATGCTGAATGCTTTGTGCTGAATGCTCGACTTTCCCCTCACTCTGGCCGCATCTCCCGAAGCCGCGGGGCAGCGCCTGGACCAATATCTCGCCACGCGACTTTCCGAGGTCAGCCATGCAGAGGTCAGCCGGGCTCGCGTGCAGCAACTCATCGCGCGGGGTGAGGTGCTGGTGAACGAGGCCGCGGCGAAGGCGTCGCTGCGGCTGAAGGGCGAGGAGCGGATCACGGTCACCGGGCCTCCGCAAGCTCCGCCGCTGCGCGCCATGCCGGAAGAGATTGCACTCGACATCGTCTACGAAGACGACGACCTGGCGATCGTCAGCAAGCCCGCGGGCATGATGGTGCATGCCGGAGCGGGAGCGACCGACGACGCGCGCAATCGCGGAACGCTGGTCAATGCGCTGCTGCATCACTTTGGAACGCTCTCGGCGGTTGGCGGCGAACTGCGTCCGGGGATTGTGCATCGCCTGGATCGGGCGACCAGCGGGCTGATGGTGGTGGCGAAGAACGACGAAGCGCACCGCCGGCTGGCGAAGCAGTTCAGCGGGCGCGAGGTGCACAAGACTTACATTGCGCTGGTGCATGGCTGGCCGAAGCAGGATCACGGGACGATTCAAAGCGCGATCAGCCGCCACTCGCAGCGGCGCACACGGATGACGACGCGGGGCTTCGGTGGCCGCGAGGCGGTGACGCATTACGTGGTGCAGCGAAAGATCGACGGGCCTTACGGTAAGTTTGCGCTGGTCGAAGTCAAGATCGAGACGGGACGCACGCACCAGATTCGCGTGCATATGTCGTCGCTCGGGCATCCGGTGGTGGGCGACGCGCTCTATGGCGCGCCCGGCGAATTGCGGTCCCAGTCGAACAAACGCCGGTCGGCAGGCATGCCCGCGTCGCTGACGCTGGATCGGAATTTTCTGCATTCCGCGGCGCTTGAGTTGACGCATCCCCGGACGAAGGAGTTACTCAAGTTCTCTCGCCCGTTACCGGAGGAATTGGAGAACTTGCTGGATAGCCTGGAAAATGCGCGGCAGGAAGGTCCTCGGCAAGAGCCTGGTCAGTAGGAACCCGCTCAGTGAGATCGAATCGCCGTTCCAGCGCTGGGCCACGGGCTATAATGAAGAAACCAATTCTGAGCAAATCGTTCCGATGAAATCGCGGATTTTTCTGCTTCTGGTTGCTTTTCATGTACTGGCTGGCTCGCTCATCGGCCAGACGGCGCCGCCTGCTTCCACGCCGACGGCGACACAGAATTCGCCCGCGAAAACGAGCGCTCCGCCTGACGGCAAGACGCAGGCTCCGGTGGGCACGCCAGCTTCTTCCACACCAACTCCCGCCGCACCTGCTCCCGCGGCACCGGCGGCGACAGGGCAGGCTCCGGCACAGCCGGGGAGTTCAGCTAAAGCTAAATCTGATTCGGATGAGTCCGTCGCGACGATCGTCCACGTCGTCAACGAAGTTCGCGTGGTGTTCACCGTTACCGACCGGCACGGCCGCTACATCAAGGATCTGACGAGCAACGACTTCAGAGTGATCGACGATCAGAAGCCCACGGAGCTGCGCAGCTTCCGCAGCGAAACCGATCTGCCTCTGCAAGTGGGTTTGCTGATTGACGCGAGCAACTCGGTGCGCGACCGCTTCAAGTTCGAGCAGGAAGCGGCCATCGAGTTTCTGAACTCCATCATTCGCCCGCGCTACGACAAGGCATTCGTGGTCGGCTTCGACGTCACTCAAGACGTTGTACAGGATTTCACCGATGACACGGAGAGTCTTGCGGTCGGCGTGCGATCGTTGCGACCGGGCGGCGGTACCGCGATGTATGACGCGCTCTACGCTGCCTGCCGCGACAAGCTGTTGAAGCAGGAGCAGACGGGGCCGGTACGCCGCGCCATCATTCTGCTGAGCGACGGCGAAGACAATCAGAGCCACGTGTCGCGTGAGGAAGCCATCGAGATGGCGGAACGCGCGGAAGCGATCGTGTACACCATCAGCACAAACATCAGCGGCACGAAGGGCAAGGGCGACAAGGTGCTGGAGCGCATCGCGGAAGCGACGGGCGGCCGCGCGTTTTTTCCGTTCCAGATGCGTGACGTATCGGATGCGTTTCTCTCCATACAAGAGGAGTTGCGCAGCCAGTACGCGGTGGCTTACAAGCCGGCGAATTTTGTCGCGGATGGACGCTACCGCACCATCGAAATCCTGGCGCAGGATAAGGGCCTGAAAGTGCGCACCCGCAAGGGATACTACGCTCCGAAGCAGTAACTCCTCAGCCGCTCACAGACTGCAAATCCGTCACTTCCCCACCCCATCGCGCCAAAAGCGGGCGCGCTGGGGGCCCCGGTCGCTCGGGATGACAACTCATAGGAAGACGGTCGCCCGCGGAGAGAGAAGTTTTCGGGATGCCCGCCGCGCAACTTGGCTCCGCAAGCCGGGTTTGCATGCAGTAGACGCGGCTCCCGGGCAGCTACACTCCGGGGATCGAGAGGAGCGGTGATCGAAAGGAGAACGGATTATGAAACGCATGATCGCTGGGGTTCTATTGCTAATCGGACTGGGTGCGGGAACGATGTTTGCCGAAGATGGCTACTGGCGGGACCGGCGCGACATCCGGCGCGATGAGGCGAGGATTGCGCATGACCGCCGGGAACTGCGGCGCGATCTCTACCACGGGAACTACGCGGCTGCACGGCATGAACGAAAAGAGTTGCGGCGCGAGTATCGCGACTTGAACCGGGATCGCCGCGACTTGTATTGGGACCGGCGGTAAGAGGTGTGAACTGGTCTCATAAATGGTTGTGAGTGGGTTTTGGGAAGGGCACGGTTTCAGCCGTGCCGTTCAGCGCCACAAGAAATGCGGGCTTTAGCCCCTGAGGGCTCAGACGTTATGCCCTGAGAATCATTTATGCGACTAGTTAGTATGTTACTTCAATACGTCAGTAACTCTGCAACATTAGTAACTTGCCGGAATGCGGCAGGCCGGGTTTTATTCATTGTGGAGAGATGACTATGCGAATCGGAACCGGGCTGGCGGCAATGGCGATGGTGGGAATCATGCTATGTTGGCCGGCATACGGCCAGACCCCAACGTTGCGGGTGGAACGGGAACTGTTCGCTGCGGTCAACCAGGCGCGGCGGGCACAGGGGTTGACTCCGCTGCGGTGGGATGAATCGCTGGCGGCAGCGGCGCGGCGTCACGCGGAGGCGATGGCCGAACACGGGTCGGCGCAGCATGGGTTTGAGGGTGAGCCGAGCTTGTCGGCGCGGGTCAAGCAGGCGGGCGCGCATTTCAGTTGGCTCTCGGAAAACGTAATTCAGGGGCCGTCGCCGGAGTTCATTCACACCCAGTTCATGAAGTCGCCTCCACATCGCGCGAACATTCTGGACAGGGACATGGATTCGATTGGAGTGGGTGTGGTGGAGCAAGGCACGCAGTTGTTCGTGGTGGAAGATTTTTCGCAGGCGCGGTGAGCGGGCGACACCCGCTAAAGGCTGATTCACACAAATCCGCCGAAATCAGTTTGGCCCGCGCACGGTTACACAGGCGTAGGCCGTTTCATGTAAGCAATCGAGTTACTGGCCGGCGTTTATTGGACGGGCGGGGCGCCAGTCCATACATAGGCTCTAGTCCTCGTGGCGGGGTGTGGCGTAGTAGCCGCTGCGGGCCTGGANNGGCACGTAACCGGCGTTGTACTGGCTGCGGAGTTCCTGGGAAATCTGGTCGAAGGCCTGGCGGAGTTTTTCGATTTTGTTACCAACTTCGATCACGCGGCCGCCAGTTTCCTGGGTAAGCTTTTTCATATCCGAATCGCCCGAATAGCCGAAGCTGCCCAATCCGTAGAAACCGCGGTCGGCGATGAGCAGCACGTAGCAGATGGCATCCGCCTTCTGGGCGGCTTCGATGGCGTCTTTGATTTTGAGGCGGCTGCCTTCGTCTTGTCCGTCGGTGAGCAGGATCATCGCCTTGCGACCGACTTCGTGGCTGAGTTCGTCATGCGAGGCAAGATAGACGGCGTCATAGAGCGCGGTGCCGCGTGGGCCAGTGGAAGAGCATGGAATTGGACCTTGCGGGCCAATCGGACCGCCGGCACAGCTAACTCCGCCGGTGTTGATCTTGGCCTCGTTGAGCGCATGTCTGAGCCTGCTGACGGAGTTGGTGAAATCTTGCAGGAGGTTGATGTCGACGTCGAAGCTGATGACGAAGGCCTCGTCTTTGGGGCGCAGCGTGCTCTCGAGGAAGGAACCCCCAACTTCTTTTTCCATAT
The DNA here is from genome assembly GCA_003139995.1 of Candidatus Acidiflorens stordalenmirensis. Classification (GTDB taxonomy): domain Bacteria; phylum Acidobacteriota; class Terriglobia; order Terriglobales; family Acidobacteriaceae; genus Acidiflorens; species Acidiflorens stordalenmirensis. The sequence goes on from PLIC01000091.1 coordinate 31,941, forward strand.
CGAGCACGCGCATCTGGCTGCCGCTGGAATCGATGAGGATGCCGAGGGTCAGCGGGAGATCGGATTCGGCCTTAAAATATTTAATGGTCTGCGGCTGGCCGTCCTCGAAGATGTCGAAATTGTCCTTGGTGAGGTTGGGGATCAGCGCCCCATGCTTGTCTTTGACGTTGAAGAACAACTGGACAACTTCGACGTTGACCTTCAGGGTCGTGACGGACTGATCTTGCGACTGATCATTTGAGGCGGCCGTGGAATTGGCCGGGGAGGTTGGAGCCGGGGAATTCTGCGCGGCTGCGGGAAGCGACAGGGTCATCGCCAGAGCGAACAGCCCGGCGGCCAGGCAGGGTTTCGAATGTAGTTTAGGCATTAGCGTTTTTATCCCAAGATTTTGCTAGTCTATTGTATGGGGGCCTGCAAGGGCCCGTAAGGGTTAGATGCACCAAAGAGGCGCGGTTGGGCATCTGAATGAGTGAAAAGCGGTCGAAGAAGAGAGAAAGATAGAGGATTCCGGGGATGGCCACGAAAATTGGCACGGTACTGATTCTGGGGTTGGCATTATTGCTGACGGGCACGCTGGCGGCGCAGAAGAAGCCTGAGGACATCCCGGACGCCCCGTCGGCGACGCGTCCGATCCCGCCGCCGGCGCCGCCCAGCACGAGGCCGGGGGCGGATGAGAACGCCACGCCGGATGTTCCGCCAGCGGACAATTCCGGTGAGGGCGTGACTACCGGATCGAAGGAGATGCCTCGGAGCGCTCCGGATTCGGCGGATCAGAAGCCGGCCCCGCCGCCGATGCCTCCGGTTAAGACTGTGCCTGCGGGCAGCGTTCCGAAGGATTTAGAAACCGGGCAGGACCTCTACACGATCAGGGTCACTAAAAACGTGGTGACGGTTCCGGTTACGGTAAAGGACAGCGATGGACGGTTGGTCGGCGGTTTGCAGCCCAAAGATTTTTCAGTCCTGGAAAATGGGCAGAGGCAGAAGTTGGAGTATTTCACCAGCGACCCGTTTCCGCTGTCGGCGGCGGTGATCATCGATACCGGCATGGCGGATGTGGGTTTGCGGAAGGTGCAGGAGACACTGTCGGCGTTGCAGGGAGCGTTCAGCCAGTTCGATGAAGTTGGAATTTACACCTACAGCAGCACGGCAGGCCGGGTGGCAGACTTCACCAGCGTGAGCAAGCAATTGACGGTGGCTCTGAACCAGGTCAAAGGGTACAGCGGAGCAAATAACGGGCCTCCGGTGACGAGTGGGCCGCTCGGGCCGCAGGGACCGATCATCAATGGACGTCCGATTGACTCTCCCGTAACCCCGGTTTCCACGCCGCCCAAGGTCGCGCGCGTAATGAATGATGCGATCCTGCTGGCGGCGCGCGATCTTTCGAAACGCGACCCCTTGCGGCGCAAGATCATCTTCGTCATCAGCGACGGACGGGAGCAGGGCTCGACTGCCAGCTACGCCGATACCCTGAAAGTGCTGCTGACCCAGAACATCACCGTGTACGCCGTGGGAGTGGAAGGCGCGGCGATCCCGGTTTATGACCGGCTGCAGCGGATCCACCTGCCGAAGACGCGGGGTTTGATGGGTTACAGCGACATTCTGCCGAAATACGTCTCCGCAACTGGAGGAGGCACGGTGTACGGCGAGTTGGCGCAAGGCGACATCGAGCTAGCTTACGCCCGTGCGTTGGGGGACGCGCGCTATCAGTACACTCTGGGTTATTCGCCCAAGTCGGGAATCGGAGGCTACCGCGAGATCGAGGTGCGGGTGCGGCGTCCGGACGTGAAGGTCTACGCGAAGCACGGATATTATCCTCTGCCGACGCCGCGATAGCGAGTGGAGCAGCGAAGCACTTGAGCCCGTGGTGGTTTAGTAACGTGGGTAACCAGCGCCATGACCCTCCGGTGTGGTATAAAAACCAGCAGGAACCGATACTGTAGTCAGGTGGATTTGTGGCGAGAGGCTCGCGCCTTGAGGGAGTCGTTCGCGAGAGTCTTTTTCGCCGGAGTTTCTGAGGAAGCCTTTTGAGTTTCATCAACTTCGCAGCACGCGAGATCAACTGCAAGATCGTCTACTACGGCGCCGGGTTGGGCGGCAAGACGACGAACCTGCAGTTCATCTTCCAGAAAACAGCCGAACAGCAGAAGGGCAAGATGATCTCGCTTGCCACGGAGACCGATCGAACCCTGTTCTTCGATTTCCTGCCGCTCGATCTGGGCACGGTGCGCGGCTTCAAGACGCGCATTCACCTCTACACGGTTCCGGGACAGGTCTTTTATGACGCCAGCCGCAAGCTGATTCTGCGCGGTGTGGACGGCATCGTGTTCGTGGCCGATTCCCAGCAGGAGCGTCAGGATGCCAACGTCGAGGCGCTCGACAACCTGATGGCCAACCTGAAAGAACACGGCTACGACTTCAACAAGATTCCCTACGTGCTGCAACTGAACAAGCGCGACCTGCCGAATGTGCTGCCGGTGGACGCTCTTTCCAAAGAACTGCGCAAGAAAAACGAGCCGGTGATCGAGGCTGTGGCCTTCCAAGGCGTGGGCGTGTTCGAGACGCTGAAGGAAATCGCGCGGCAAGTGCTCACCGAGCTGAAGCAGGGCGGGTAGGGCAGCTCTCAGTACTCAGTCCAAGCCTCAACACAATCTTCCCTGTAGAGACGCGGCTTGCCGCGTCTGGCCTTGCCCCACTCGTGTGGGCACGGGCGTCCTCGCCCGTCCAAGCCGAGCGCAGCTCGGCAGACGCCCGCGCTCACAGCAACTCCGGGGTTTACTGTAAAATTTGTTTAGAAAATGATTCGAGGACTGAGATTATGTCCTGTCACCAGAAACCAGTGGCCGAAAAGATCTCCTTAGCAGCCCTCGAAGCCTCGATCACCGCATATTACGACGGTCTCAGCGATGCTGAAGTCGAAGAAGACAAACTCTGGGGCGAGTTCGCTGGGGCCGAGTTGGCGGCTATCGATCCGCCAAGATACCCCGATCAAGGCTAGGCTTCGTCGCCTCATTCTCAAAAAGTGCGAATGAGTCGGGTACCCGGCAGGATATTCTCAGCCCTGGAAGCGCGGTCCAACGGTTAGAGTCCCAGATTTTTGGATGATAGGATGACATTGATATGGCCAAAGAGACTGTGAGATTTGTCGCCGTCAAGACGGTACAGAAACCAGCGACGGTGAAGTTTAAAACGAAGTCGGGCGAAACGGTCTCTTTCAAGGCGCTGAAGACTGTCAAGAAGAAAGAAGTAGTCGAGTTTCGCGCGAAGAGAAAATGAAGCGCCTCTATTTAGACAGCAATGTTCTGATAGCGCACTTTTCGGTCGACAAGGCGGAAGAGGCGAAGAAAAAGTTGGTGGAGAACGCCTTAGCCGTCTTTGCCCAACTCAAGGATGTACAGCTCTGCACCTCGATCTGGGCGATAACTGAGATGGTGAATATTTTGGTGTCGAACAAGAAAATGGACCGGGGAGAAGTTGCAGAAGTTGAAGGTCAGCTTGTGAGCGAGCGGAGGCTAAAGAACCTGAAGATATTTTTTGCTGAAGTCAGCCCTCAGAAGGACTACGACTTCACGGAGTTTTTCTGGCACGTCAGACAGGGTATTCTCAAATATCATTCTGGAGTAGGGGACATAATCCATAGCGTCATAATGAAAAACAATGGCATCACAGAAATTCTGACGTTTGATGAAAAAGACGATTTTAAGCAGATACCAGGGTTGACCGTGCTTCATCCGAAGGACATCAATATCTAAAACTTAGGAAGAAGAACTCCCATCTTCTAGAGCGGTTCCTTAGAAGGTA